>NZ_JAKFZO010000012.1:0-156725 GCF_021654175.1 Pseudoalteromonas sp. MMG024 | reverse complement strand
TAATTAGCGGCTTTTTTGTATTTAAAATTATATATTTTTAGTTAATAAACTCAGGGCCAACTTGTGCTTTACAAGCATTGTGTTCGTCAACGCATTTACGCATGCATACGCCGTTAGTCATGCTTTCGTTTAAGCTTGAATTACTACAAGAAGACTCGCACTGAAAGTTTTGCTGTGCACAGCGATTAAGCCCTTCTTTTTGCTCTTGTGTTAAGTTTTGAGAGCTACATGCAGCCAACAAACCTACTAACGCGATAGTGATTAACTGTTTCATTATCCTTAATCCTTATTATTTTTGAATTGAGTATAGAACTGCTTGGTTCTAGGCTGTCGTTACTTGTAAGTTATCAATTAAGCGTACATTTGACAAAAATGCAGCGACAAGAATAACTAAATTAGTATCTTCCTTAGTGGCTAATTGTAAGGTTTTCGCATTACAAATATTAAAGTAATCAAGTGTAAAGCCATGCTTTTCAATCGCTAACTTAGCTTGCTCTGTAATCTTATCTAAACTTAACTCGTTTGCTTTAAGCGCCGTTTCAGCGTCAAGCATAATCTGATACAGCGCACTTGCATGTTGCTTTTCATCATCCGATAAATAGCCATTACGCGAGCTCATGGCGAGGCCAGAGTCTTCACGCTTGGTCGCAACGCCGATAATTTCAATCGGCATTGATAAGTCTTCAACCATGGTTCTAATAACCGCAAGTTGTTGAAAATCTTTTTCGCCAAAACAGGCAATATCAGGTTGAACAAGGTTAAAGAGTTTATTAACAATTGTCGCTACGCCACGAAAGTGACCAGGGCGGCTGGCACCACAGTGGCCTTCAGAGACTCCTGGCACGTCGATATAACTTTGTGCGTCTAGCCCTTTGGGGTAGATGGTTTCAACGGTTGGTGTAAACAGTAAATCAGCACCGTGCTCAATCAGGCCATTTTGATCGTTTTGTAACGTACGCG
This sequence comes from Pseudoalteromonas sp. MMG024, assembly GCF_021654175.1. Lineage (NCBI taxonomy): Bacteria > Pseudomonadati > Pseudomonadota > Gammaproteobacteria > Alteromonadales > Pseudoalteromonadaceae > Pseudoalteromonas > Pseudoalteromonas sp. MMG024. Next base: position 155,765 of record NZ_JAKFZO010000012.1, on the reverse strand, counting down.
GGTACTTGTCGAGATCTTCATTTTTGCCAAATTGCATTGGGTTAACAAAAATACTAACAACCACTTTATCGGCGATTTGTTTAGCTTTATCAACCAGTGAAAAATGACCAGCATGCAGATTGCCCATTGTTGGCACAAATGCCACTGTTAGGCCTTGCTGTTTCCAGCTTTTGATTTTACTGCGTAATTGAGAAACGTTAGAAACCGTTTGCATAAAAGTAACTACTTAACACTTAAATTAATTGAATTCATGCTCAGGGCCAGGGAACTGACCACTTTGCACATCATCGATGTACTTTTTAACTGCTGCTGGCATGTTGCCAGTTTCCAGTAAAAAGTTCTTCGAAAATTTAGGGATGTAGCCCGCAGAAATACCAACAAGATCATGCATAACTAGAATTTGACCATCGGTTTCTTTGCCTGCGCCAATACCAATCGTTGGAATTGAAATAGCGTCGGTAATTGCTTTAGCCAGTTCTGAAGGAATACATTCCAGTACTAACAATTGGGCGCCTGCTGCTTCAAGCGCTTTGGCATCGTTAATCATTTTCTCTGCGGCTTCGTTAGTGCGACCTTGAATTTTAAAACCACCAAATACATGTACTGATTGCGGTGTTAATCCTAAATGGCCACATACAGGAATGCCTTGTTGTGTTAACAACTCAATTGCTGGGTAAAGCCACTTACCGCCTTCAAGTTTAACCATGTTTGCCCCTGCACGCATAAGCTCAGCCGCGTTGTTACACGCATCAGCTGGGTTCGAATAGGTCATAAAGGGCAAATCAGCGATGACAAAGGTATCTTTAGCGCCGGCGCGCGCACAGCGTGTGTGGTAGGCAATATCTTGATTAGTGACAGCCAAGGTGTCGTTGCCACCTTGCAGTACCATGCCCATAGAGTCGCCTACTAATAAAACGTGAACACCTTGTTCTTCGAAGAGGCCTGAGAAGCTTGCATCATATGCGGTTAAAGCGGCAATTTTCTCGCCTTCTTGTTTCATTTTTTTTAGTTTTGAAACGGTAATTTTAGCCATAAATCCCTCGATTACTTGCCGTTATTAACTTGCTGCAATAATGCTCAAGCCATTTTTATCTATTGTTTTTATTAAATCTGCTAGGTCTGTACCACAAGGTAGCTCAAGGTCCGGTGCAATTTCATGCATTGGATAAAGAACAAACTCACGCACTTTCATGCCGTAATGTGGCACAGTTAGGCGTTCATTATCAAGTTGTTGGTTTTTGAATAAAATAATGTCGATGTCGAGCGTGCGTGCTCCCCAGCGATCGGCTTTGCGTACGCGACCAAAATTAAGCTCTATTTGTTGTGTAATATCAAGGAGCTCAAGCGGTGATAACGCTGTATCAATAGCAATAACTGAATTGACATAGTCAGGTTGGTCTTGCGGTCCCATAGGCTTACTGCCATAAAGTGAAGAGCTTGCAACAAGGTTAATATTGGGGTGTGCAGCTAATGCCTGTGTGGCATTTCGTAATTGCTCTAATGGGGCATTTAAATTTGCCCCTAAGCCTAAATAAACCAAAGAATTTACGTGATTAGTCATGGCGTTTTGCGTTATTACTTTTTGCTTTGCGTGGTCTGCGGCGACGGTAGTTACCACCACTTTTAGCGCCTTTATTTAAATCGCTAACCATACGTTTTTGACTGCCAGCATCTTGCTCTGTGTAGTTATCCCACCACTTTGCAAGCTCAGCCAGTTCAGGCTCAAACTGCGCGCGTAAACAGAAGAAATCTTTTGCGGCACGAAAACGCGGTTGCTGCGTTAAACGGAATGCGCGTTGACCGCCTCGTTTATCAAAGCGGTGTTGTAATTGCCAAATCTCACGAGCGCCAATGGTGAAACGTTTTGGCACTGCAAGCGACTTTGCACTTTCAGATAAAATTTGATTCATCGCCATATTAAATGCATTAAATGGTGTTTCGCCCTGTGCTGTAATACGGTTGGCTAAACTTTGTAATGGGTACCATAAAAATGCAGCGATTAAATAGGCCGGGGTTACTTTTTTGCCTGCATTAATGCGTTTGTCGGTATTTTTCAATACTTGTGTAACAAGCTGATACTCAGTGCCGTCTGGGTGCTTGTTCAATAATTTATCAAGTGCAGGAAATAGGTAAGTAAATAAACCGTATTGACGCAGTAAGTGGAAATTCGCTTCTGCTTTGCCGTTTAAGAATAGCTTTAGCATCTCTTCAAATAAACGGGCCGCTGGAATATTACCAAGCAGAGACGCCAACTGAAACATTGGTTTCTCTGTCGCTGGCGCAATGGTCATATCCAGTTTAGTTGCAAAGCGTACCGCTCGTAGCATACGCACCGGATCTTCACGGTAGCGCGTTTCAGGATCACCAATCAGTTCGATACGGCGATTTTTAATCGCTTCCATACCACCGGCAAAATCATGAATACTGAAATCGTTAATCGAGTAGTACAGCGCGTTTATTGAAAAGTCACGGCGCTCTGCATCTTCATCGATGGTGCCGTAAACGTTGTCACGTAGTAATTGTCCTTGTTCGCTTGCTTGGCTTTTATTTTTTTCGCTCTGTTCTTCATCGCTGTGATGGCCTCGCATGGTTGCCACTTCAATGATCTCTCGGCCAAACATAATGTGCGCTAAACGAAAACGGCGGCCGATTAAACGGCAATTGCGAAACTGCTTTTTAATCTGCTCGGGTGTAGCATTGGTTACTACATCAAAGTCTTTCGGTTCTAGGCCAAGCAAAACATCGCGAATACAGCCGCCAACTAAATAGGCGTCGTAGCCAGCATCTTTAAGACGATACAGTACTTTTAAGGCATTTGGGCTAAGTTGTTTACGCGATACCACATGATTTTCTCGGGTAACGACAAGCGGTTTAGAAAAACTCGCAACGCTTTGCGGCTGTTGACCTTGTTCTGATCCAGATAAAATACCTCGACAGATTTTTACAAGCTTAGAAATAATGGGACGGCTCCAGAATTCATACAGGGAAAATTAACCGCGTAATAATATACTAATCACCCAGTTAATGCCATCGCTAGCACGCTTGTATGAGCTGATATTTAGCCATAATTTAGTGTAAAGATTGCGCTAATTTAAAGCGGCTTAAAGGTAAAGCTGGTTTCGTTAGTAATAAGCTGAATTTCATCATTGGCAGGCACGTTTTTTCGTTGCCATGCTGTTATTGCCCATTTAATAATTTCATCGATACTGGCATCTAACAGTGTTTTGTTGGCACTGATGCCGAGAAATTTAAGCGCAGCAACAAGCGTTTGCTGTGGTTTATCCATATCAATCGCCGCTGCATAGTTTTGTTTTGATAGCTTAAAACCAGGCTCTGCTACAGCTAGTGGAAGGTGACCAAATTGTGGCACAGGTGCGCCTAGTTGTTTAAATAAACTGATCTGTCGCACGGTGGGAAATAGTAAATCAGCGCCGCGTACAATATGAGAAATTTTTTGTGCGATGTCGTCTAATACTACTACCAGTTGATAGGCAAATAAGCCGTCACGGCGTTTAATTATGTAATCTTCTTCTGAAAATACAGGTTCAACGTTGATTTCGCCTTTAAACAGATCGCTAAATTGATAGGTTAGTATGGTTTGTTTTAGTCTAAGTGCTTGGCTATCAAATGTAAGCTGTAAGTCACGGCAATGGCTGTTGTAAAACCCGCCATGTTGCTTAATTTGTTTACGCGTGCATTGGCAGGCATAGACTAAGTCTTTACTGATCAGCTGTTCAAGTACTGTTTGATAATGCGCTAAACATGCGCTTTGATAGCGAACGGACTCGTCCCAATATAGGCCGTAGTTTTCTAGCGTTTTAAGTATAAGAGTGTCGCAACCACTAACTATGCGTGGCGTATCGATGTCTTCAATACGAACAAGCCAACTACCGTTATGTGCTTTGGCGTCAAGGTAACTGCCGAGCGCGGCGACAAGAGAGCCAAAGTGTAATGGCCCAGAAGGAGAGGGGGCAAACCGGCCACGGTATGCCCCAAAATCTGATGTGTTTGCCAACATTTAAGCCAAATTAACGGCCTGATTGTTTTTCTTTGATTTCAGAAAGTGTTTTACAATCAATACATTGATCAGCTGTAGGACGAGCTTCTAAACGACGAATACCGATTTCGATGCCACAGGTAACACAATAGCCAAAATCTTCTTCTTCGATTAGTTGTAATGTTTTCTCAATCTTTTTAATTAGCTTACGTTCGCGGTCACGGGTACGTAATTCTAATGCAAACTCTTCTTCTTGTGCTGCACGGTCAACTGGATCAGGGAAGTTTGCCGCTTCATCCTGCATATGGTTCATGGTGCGGTCTACTTCTTCACGTAAGTTGTTACGCCATGTCTCGAGAATGGTTTTAAAGTGCGCAAGTTGTGCGTCACTCATGTATTCTTCGCCAGGTTTTTCTGTATACGGCGCTAGGCCTGCTTGAGCCAGTAAACTCAAATTATTTTGTGATGGCATAACTGTCTCCTAATTCTTCTATGAATAGAGTCCCAATAAAAGTCGGCGGCTATAAATAGCAGAATAAAAAATTAAGTGCAATTAATTTTTACCAATTAAAAAATTTAGACAAGCCTAATTAACAATAATTTATGCGGTAAAACGTTTGAACTCGTTAACTATTCACTGTGGTGCGACAAAGGGAATGGTTTTATCTATTACAATTTGTTCCGAGCTTATGTTGGTGCGATAACACAAAATTTCAACCCCTGCTGCTAATGCTTTTTTAATTTCAATTGCATAATTGGCGTCAATATGAGCAGCAGGTGCCACAGACTCAATGCCAGTGTGTTGAATTAAAAAGAATAATACCGCACGATGGCCTTGTTGCTTCATTGTCACTAATTCGCGCAAATGTTTGCTGCCTCGGGCGGTGACCGCATCGGGAAAGTAACCTTTCCCGTTTTCTTCTAACAAGGTGACAGATTTTACCTCGATATAACACGCTGGCTTTTCGGCATCACTCAATAAAATATCAATGCGACTGTTTTCATCGCCATACTTCACTTCTTGTTTTAGGGTATCGTAATTTAATAATTCAGGTATTTGTTGCTTAGCTATCGCCTCGGCAACCACATGGTTGGCCATGCTGGTATTAACGCAGATTAGATCTCCCGCTAGGTTTTGTGTCAGTTCAAGCGAATGAGGGTATTTACGCTTGGCATTGCTAGATGTGGAATAATACGCAGTAAAGCCTGAATCGGCACAGCCAGTCATACGCCCGGTGTTAGCGCAGTGAATGGTTATTTCTCCTTGGCTGGTTTCGATATCGACTAAAAAACGTTTGTATCGTTTTATAAGCTTGGCTTGTTGCAGCTTTGATTGAAATTGCATGGCTTTAATCGCAAATTATTGGGCTATTTATGTGACTAGTGTACACTGGGGCCACGCAATTATGTGAACACACGAGAGAAAAAAATATGTCAGATCTGTTCAAAGTTCAGTTATCTCAAGATGCCGCAGCGGCGCATTGGGGTGAAAAAGCCTTACTCTCTTTTTCTAATGACGGTGCGACCGTTCATTTACAGCAAGAAGAAACCCTTAAAAACGTACAAAAGGCAGGTCGTGCGCTTGCTAATCAAGGTATTAAAGCAATCGTTTTAGAAGGTGACACTTGGTGCACAGAAAGTCAGTGGGCGCTTTATCAAGGCTTTGTGACAGCTAAAAATCTTGATGCAGTTACATTTGCAGAAAACAGCCAATCATCACTTGATGAATTAGCGACGTTAAAGCGTGCTGCAATTTGGCAACGTCAGATGATTAACGGTACTGCAGAAGATGTTTATCCAGAAAGCCTTGCTGAGAAAGCGGCTGAATTTATCGGTTCAATGGCACCAGAGCACGTTAGCTACGACATTATTAAAGGCGATGCATTATTAGAGCAACAGTGGATTGGTATTCACGCTGTTGGCCGTGGTAGTGAGCGCCCGCCAGTGTTACTTACACTCGATTACAACCCAACAGGTGATGAAAATGCACCAGTAGCAGCAGCGCTTGTGGGTAAAGGCATTACATTCGATTCAGGTGGTTACTCAATTAAGCCAAGTGAAGGCATGTTAACCATGAAGTGTGATATGGGTGGTGCGGCCACGGTTACTTCTGGTCTTGCTCTGGCAATTAGCCGTGGTTTAGATGTGCGCGTTAAATTATTCCTATGTTGTGCAGAGAACCTAATCTCAGGTAATGCATATAAGTTAGGCGATATTCTTACGTACAAAAATGGTACTACAGTAGAAATCGTAAATACTGACGCGGAAGGTCGCTTAGTGCTTGCTGACGGCCTAATGGCAGCTGGCGAAACAGGCGCGCCACTAATTATTGATGCGGCAACCTTAACTGGTGCAGCGCTGATGGCGGTAGGTCAAGAATACAATGCGTTATTTGGTTTAGATAAAGAGCTAGTACGTGAAGTTGAAAACTTTGCTAGCGACGAGTTTGAAGCTGCATGGGCATTACCTCTTGAGAAGTTCCACCAGTTTAACTGTCCATCACCATATGCAGATACGGCAAACAGCCGTGCGCAGAAAGGCGGTGGTTTTGGCGGTGCATCAAACGCAGCTGGTTTCTTATCTCGTTTTGTGCCAAATGAAGGTAAAGGCTGGGTGCATATTGACTTAGCAGCAAGTTTCCAAAATTCAGCTGGTAGCCAGTGGGCTGCAGGTGCGACAACTTGGGGTATGCGTACTGTTGCACGCACATTACTTGAAAAAGCATAACCTGCTTTGGTAATAGAGTAAAAAAGCCTGCAGTTGCAGGCTTTTTTATGCCTTTCGAAAGCTCTTTTTTGAAAGGTCAATATTTAACCTAGCAGTTTGTGATACCAATTCTGTTAAGTATGTGATTAGAGGTAGCGCTGGATAAATGAAATGATAACAAGGCGGAATTTTTCTAATTTAGCTGTTCTACATTGATAAATTCCAACGCAGTTAGCATGATATTTAACCCGATAGAATGATCGGCTATTTAAGTGAATTGGTATTACGTATTTCAAAAGGCTTAAGACATGCTATTTTGATATAAAGCAAGCTATTTCGTTAAATATAAGCTATTATGCACACCTTTTTTATACCCCAATAATCTCAGGAGCACATCATGTCAGATAAGGTTTTTATTACCGCCGAGCAGCTTTTGCAAGACTCATTTAAACTCGCAGCACAGGTTTTTGATGATGGTTTTCGCCCTGACTATATTGTGGGCATTTGGCGTGGTGGCGCACCAATCGGTATTGCTGTACAAGAATACTATGACTTTAAAGGTGTAGACACAGATCACATTGCGGTACGTACATCATCTTATTACGGTATTGGTAAGCAATCGAAAGATATTAAAGTACACGGTTTGCACTACATTATTGAAAACGCTAACGCGTCTGACAGCTTATTAATTGTTGATGATGTATTTGATTCAGGTCGCAGTATTTTTGCACTAAAAGAAAAATTAAAAGAATTAATGCGCTTAAACTTGCCACAAGATATTCGCGTGGCGTGCCCTTACTATAAGCCAAAAAATAACAAAACACCGATTGAACCTGATTACTATATTCATGATTCAGACGAGTGGTTAGTTTTCCCACATGAGCTTTCAGGTTTAACACCAGATGAAATTGCAAATGGCAAAACTGATTTAAAAGAAATTAGCCATTTATTTATTGATAAAAAGTAATCGCTAAATAAATAGCATTAAAAAAGGTCGCAATTGCGACCTTTTTTGTTATTGCGAGAATAGTTTAACGACTGGCAAAACTATCAATAAAGTCTTCTAATTTATCTTCATCAAGTGGCTTTAAGCCTTGCTCTGTACGCTGCACTAAGCCTTGTTCTACTAAATCACTTACCACGCGGCGGTATGCACGTTCTGTTGTGGCAAAACGCTCTGCTTCAGCACTTACTTTAGGGTAAGGCTTTAACATGGTCACGGTTTCATCTTGGTAACGGGCTAAGCAGTCTTTCGCAATATTAAAGCTAAGTGGTAGCAGCAGCTTGTTTAAGTTTATTTGTTGGTTCTCAATAAACTTTTCAGCAATGCTTTTTGCGGTGTAGAGCGCTAATTCTGGCTTTTCTTGTAATAATTCACGCCAGTACTTTAACTCAATTAAGTTATAGGTTACTTCACTTTGACAGGTCATAGAATAAATACAAGGTCTGTCATTAAGCGCTTCAACTTCACCCACTAAAGTATTGTGGCAGTCAAGCTGTCCTAGCAATAAGCGCCTACCGTTACCTACGTCGTAACTAAATGAAATTGTACCACTACGTACTAAAATTAATTTACTTAATGGTTTGCCTTGCTCGGCAAGTAACTTACCTTTTTTTAAGGTATAGCTGTTGCCTGCGTACGACAGTAACTCATCAACTAGAGTTTTTGAAAAGTGGTAATCGAACATATAGTCTCGCTTGTTGAGTACAAGTAATTAGCGTTTGCTGTTGGACAATTGTCCTTCAGCTATTCTATCGGACCGTTTAGCTTACAGCAAATTGGTAATAATTAGAATCGGAGCGATACAATGGTTTGGGAATATTTAGGTTATTTTGCATCAGCATTGCTCGTTGCTTCGTTAATGATGGAAGATGTCACTAAATTACGTTGGTTTAATTTAGCTGGCTGTATTTGTTTTACCTTATATGGTTTGGCTATTTCAGCTTGGCCGGTAGCTTTTACCAATGGCTTACTTTCCTTCGTAAATATTTATCACTTAATTAAATTAGCAAAGAAAAAATCACCGACAGCTGATACTAAAGCAGACAGCTAAAAAGCTTCAATATTTAGAATTCAGAGCGCAATATCAAGACTCTGAATTCTAAACGCTCTTTGTACTTACTTTTGTTGGTATTTTAACTCACCCGCCAGCCATGTTTGTTCAACTTGGGTGTGGTAAATATCGCTCAGTGGCGCTTTAAAATAATTAGTATCCACAATTATAAAATCTGCCCACTTACCCTTTTCTAAACTACCAATTTTAAATTCTTGATGAGCTGCATAGGCTGCACCTAAAGTAAACGCACGTAACGCTTGCTCGCGCGTTAATTTCTCCTCGGCAAGCCAGCCACCTTTTGGTGCGCCATCCTTATCTTGACGTGAAACAGCGGCGTATAAACCATGAAACGCATTTGCTAACTCAACTGGAAAATCTGACCCCGCCGCTATGCGCGACCCTTGCTTTAAAAAGGTTTGCCATGCATAAGCGCCTGTTAAACGCGTTTTACCAAGGCGATCTTCCGCCATATGCATATCAGATGTGGCATGCACTGGTTGCATTGAAGGAATAATAGCAAGTTGTTTAAAGCGTTTAATGTCACTTGGTTCAACAATTTGCGCGTGCTCCATGCGATTTCTAAGTAGTTTACCGCCGCTTTTAGCGTAAACTTTTTCATAAGTGTCGAGTACCACACGATTTGCTCTATCACCAATGGCATGCGTATTAACGCTAAACCCAGCTTTAAAAGCCTGAGTAAATACGTTTTCTAACTCATCTTTGCTCATTAACATTAAGCCTTTATGGCCAATACGGTCTTGATAGTCTTCAAGTAATGCAGCGCCACGACTACCTAACGCACCATCCGAGTACACTTTTATACTGCGGATCGCCAACATGTCGTTATCATCAAACTTTTTGCCAGCGGCAAGTTGTTTAGTTAATTCGCTATCTGTTGCACTTAACATGGCATAAATGCGAATAGGTAAGGTGTTGTTAGCTGCGCGTTCTAAATAAACTTGGTAGGTTAAGTTATCAATGCCAGCATCATGTGCTGAGGTAATACCTAAACTCAGCAAATGCTCACCTGCGGCATCAAGGCGTTTGTTTACTTCGGTCTTATCAACGCTTGGCATATGTTGATAAACAAGTGGCTCTGCATTATCAATCAAAATGCCTGAGGGCTCGCCGCTATCTAAACGAATAATTTCACCGCCGCTAGGTGCTTGTGTATCTTTATTAATGCCCGCAATTTCGAGTGCTTTTGAGTTTACCCAAAGGGCATGACCATCAACTCGCGTGAGTGCAACTGGTCTGTCGCTCACTATCGCATCGAGATCTTTGGCAGTAGGAAATGCCTTACTAGGCCAGTTTTCTTGATTCCAGCCGCGGCCAATCACCCAACCGTCGGTTTGGTTAGCATAATCTTCTATGCTCTTTAGCGCATCTTTCAGTGAGCTACTACTGCGTAAATCAAGTTGGCTTTGGTTTTTACCAAGACCAATAATGTGGCCGTGCGCATCGATTAGGCCAGGTAGTAAGGTTTTACCTTCTACATCAATTTTTTCAGCAGGGCTATAGGTTGAAATAATTGATTTATCGCCTGTTGCGACGACTTTCCCGTCTTTAATAACTAAAGTAGAAAATTCGTGAACGCCTTTGTTTTTCTTTAGCGTATAGCCTTTTGCATTGTGGAAAATGGTGTAATCAGCAAAGGCAAATGGCGTAAAGCTAGCCAAGCTGACACTCACTGCTAGTAGGGCACGTTTTAATTGTTTTTTTGTTGTCATTGTTATTCTCACGCAAAGTGTGTGTATTGAGAATAACAAAGTTAAAACAAATAAATAACCTAAGATTTAGATTACAAATTTGCAAAGCATGCTTGCGGTAATTTAAGCGTGTTTCTCACTATAGTCAGCTCGTAATTTCGCCAAATCGCATATTAACTTATGTACCCAGGCATGTTGATGTTAAGAAAAGAATTTAACGCCACGAACCGCTTGAACGGGCGTTAAATTAAGTGTGACTGGTGAAGGTCACACAGTCGAGGGTTATCGGTTTAATAACTGTTGTGGTGTTTTAATTTGGGCATTAATAGCAACTAATAGCGATGCCAGTTTTTGCTCGTTTTCGCAGTTGGTTGTCCAAAGTACAGCGGGTAAATTAAGTTGTTGCGCCAGCTTTAATGCCGTTTCAATGATGTAGTTAAGCGAGTTTGTACAACTAGCAACACCTTTAGCAACAAGGTCATAGCAGTTAATACATACGGCTTGCCAAAGCTCTTGTTCAACGATAATCGCGCTATTTAAAGAGGCTAGGTTTAAGTTATTGTTTGAATCGGTTTGCATTACATATCTACTTCACAACTAATACAATAACTTTATATCGTTTATCGCAATAAAAACTTGAGAAATTATTTTTAAAAATATCGGTAAGGTAACCGAATTATTTTTAATAATTAGTGAGTTAACGGTTTTAAAATTAACCCTTAAACGTTACTAAAAACTCAACGCCTTGGTTTTTATTGGTCGCTGTAATGGTTGCGCCGTGGAAGTCACAAATTAAACGCGCCATATATAAACCCAACCCTAAATGAGGCTCTTTTTGTTTGCTTGATTCACGTACTGATACCATAGAATCGAATATATGATTGGCCATATCTGGCGGCAGTTGAGGGCCTGCGTTAAAAATACTAAATTGCGCTTTACCACTCGTGATGTGGTAGTTCACTTCAATACTTGTCTCTTTCTCGGCAAAATCAACTGCGTTGCTTATCAGTTTGTCGAGCAGTTGTGCAATAAATTCTGGCACCCCATTAAGTGCATAAGCTTCATCGCTAAGTGCTAAGTTGAAGTGTTTATTCGGGTAGGCAAGGGTGTAACCTTGCATACAGCCATTTATTACTTCGCTTAAGTTAAATTGCTCTTTTTGGCTATTTTCAATGGCGTGCTCTAGGCGTGTTGCTTCACTCATGGTGGTGAGTATTTTGTTTAAACGCGCCACACCTTCTTTTGCCCGCGCAATATATTTTTGACTGGGCTCATGAGTATTTTGTAGCTCAAGGCTTTCAAGGGAAGAGCGCACCACAGCTACTGGCGTGCGCAGCTCATGCGATAAACGCGAGCTCATATTTTCTAAATAATGAGTGTAGCCACCAAGGCGATTTACGATACTCGCAAAGCTGCGTGACAAGTCGCCAATTTCATCACTAGAAAATTGTTTGTCAATTTTGCCTGTAACACGCCCTTGTGCATCAATGGCTTTTTCTGCAGCGTCACGTAAGCGCCTGATTCGTGTTGAGATAATGGACGCGAATAAAAATAAGCTCATCGTACCAATGAGCATAATGGCTAAAATCACATTAAACAGCTTTTCAAATGCTTTATTTCTTATTTCGCGAATACCGTTAGTGGTTTCTTCGGCAATTACAGCGCCCATTACTTGGTCGTCAATCCAAATAGGGTAGGCCGCAGAGAGAATCACTGCTTTTTGATCGGGGGTTAAGCGCCATGTTGATTTTGCGTGGCCATCAAGAGCTGCATTGATATGGCTGCCATCAAGTGCGGCTACATCACGGGCAATATCGGTAAACTCGGTTGCAGGGCGAGTGAGAATTTTGTAATAAATTGGGTGCAGGTATTCTTCTTCAAATTGCTCCCAACGCGATGGTTTGCGCTTTTTAATGGTGTCGCCCCAGCCGCCATCGGCACTTTTTATATTACCGGCATCGGCTAAAACACGGCGGTGCTGGTCGACTACAAATACGCGGCTGCCCGCGCGAGCCATACCTTTAATAATTTCTTCAATTTCTGGTGAGGGCACTAAAATCGAGCCTAAGCTTTGCTGCTCGTTGAGGTTAGATGTGGCGATTTCCGCTAATTCCTCTTCGCCTTGGTCTTTATCTAAAATTGCAAAGCCCAATTTATTACCGAGAAGCGTTAATGGCAGGCGTAGCTCAATATTGTAGCCTTGCTTAGTTAAACGAAAGTAACCTTGAATTTGCGTAAATGGCATTTTGGTTTCGGCGTCAAAGGCGTTAACCCAACCAGCTTGTTTGGTTGAAATTAAATAGGTTTTCACCTCACCTTCGAGATTGGTAAAGGCAATTTTTAAATGATCGTTACGCTCTAAGCTGATGGTGTTTCTACCGCGCATAACAACATCGTCATCGGTTACGCTAAATTGCGCGTAAAGGTAGTCTTTGTATTTGCCGACCATATGCTTAAACGAGATATCTTCATCGCTATGCATTGCGTTATCTTGCGTTAAATAGGCGTCGCCATAATGCCAAACAAGGGGCAAATAGGGTTGCCAATCTTGCAACTTACCGTCGAGTTGAATGGGTCCTACAATATTGTAAGCGTAAAGATCGCGGCCTTTTTCAACCGATTCTAAAAAGCTTGCTTGGCTATCGAATAATTTTGGTCTGTCGTGTAGAGCGGTTGCCAAAGCGCGGCTGGTGGCAACTAAGTTTTTTTCTTGCCCTAAGCGTAAAAAGTTTTCCATTTCAGCCACATACTGGTGACCAAGCCATGGCAGTAAGAGCAAAAAGCTCGAAAGAACAACAACTTTAGTGCGCAGACCAATTCTCATGACTTATTTTGCCTCCCAGCGGTAACCCATGCCATACACGGTATCGATATGATCAAATGCATCATCAATTTTTAAGAACTTTTTACGAATACGCTTAATATGTGAGGTGATAGTACTGTCATCAACGTAAATTTTTGCCTCATTCATTAAATCGTTACGTTGTTTAACATGGCCAGGGCGAATAGCAAGTGCATGCACTAACCAATACTCAGTCACAGTTAAATCAATAGTAACGCCTTGCCAAGTGACTTGCATGCGCTCAGGGTCAATCACTAATTCGCCGCGTTCAATAAGTTGTGCTTGCTGTTGGGGAGTATTGAGCGCCAACTGGCGACGAAAAATTGCAGAAATACGCGCGGCTAAATGGGCAAGGCTGATGTCTTTTGTAAGGTAGTCATCAGCGCCCATGCGTAAACCCGATACGGTATCGATTTCGTTATCGCGGGCTGTTAAAAAAATGATCGGTAAGGTTTGGCTTTTTGCGCGTAATGCTTGGCACAACATAAAGCCGCCATCTATTTCATCACCTAGGCCAATATCAATAATCGCTAAATCTGGCAGGTTTGCTAATAACTCGTCTTGTGCGCTGATGCGATCAGCATAGCCTTTAACTAAATAGCCTTGGCTTTCTAGCATATCAATATAGTTTTCACGAATGGCGTCTTGATCTTCGATGATGGCGATTTTTTTCATTGATTACGGTTAATTGCGTATTGATAGCCGCCACTATACCTAAAAAATGAGCAAAAAATAGAGAATCGGAGCAATTGCCATTTTTTTGCCACAATTGCTCATCGCATTGCCTTTTTTCAAACCAAAAATTGCCAGATCAGCTTGTTTTAATTACTCCAACGCAAACGGTGCAGCAGCATCAACACAAAACAACGTATTTAAAAAAATTAAAACATTCTTGGAGAATATTATGAAAAAGGCACTTTTAGTTTCAGTTATCGCATTAGCACTTAGCAACCCAGCAATGGCCAAAGAGCAAGACTTTGAAAAAGAACCGCTAATTGGCTTTGGCGCTGGCGCAACGGTAGGCGCATTAATTGGCGGCCCAGTTGGCGCGGTAGCAGGCGGTATTGTAGGTATTTTTATCGGTAAGATTGAAGGCGATAAAGTTGATATTAAAGAGCAGCAAGCTGAAATCTCTAAGCAGCAACAAACCATTGTTGCACTACAACATAAAACCTCTGATTACCAAGAACTGGTTGCTTCAAAACAGCAACTTGAATCACAACTTGAGCACATTGCGCAGCAGCGAATTGATAACCTACTAGCAATGTCGGTGCAGTTCCGCTCGGGCTCTTCAGAAATTGAACCACACTTTGCCGAACAATTAATTGAACTTGCTGAAGTGATGAAACAGCAGCCAGAAATTTATCTCGACCTAAATGGTTTTGCCGACCAACGCGGTGATGATGAAAACAATTTAGCACTATCAACTAAACGTGCCGACAACGTAGCCGCATTTCTGATTAAACAAGGTGTTGACCATAACCGCTTAAGCACCCATGGCTTTGGTGAAAGCCAAAGTATTGCTAAACAAAATGCAGAAGACAGCTTTGAAAGTAATGTGTTTGACCGCCGTGTAACAGTACATGCACGACTTAAAGAACAATCTCAAACCGCTAACAACCAATACTAGAGAGGGGCTAGTAATGTTACCAAAACACACAACAGGAGGTGAAAAAGAACAACAAGGTAAACGAAAAGGCGCGCATATGCGCCTTTTCATCAACCTTGCCATTCTTTTTGTAGCGTGGCTTGCCTCGGCCATTTTGTTTAGCGCGAAAGTGTCGGCGCAAGGGCTTATTTTAACTAATCAGGCGGGGCAAGAAGTTGAGCAAAGCGTGCTTAAATCGACCCACCTTGATATTCAAGTAAAAGGCATGCTGGCGTTTGTTGAATTAAAACAGGTCTATCAAAACCCAGCATTAGAAACGCTAAATGGCAGTTACCAGTTTCCACTGCCTGAAAATAGCGCAGTGTTTGCCATGGAAATGATGCTTGATAACCGCAAAATTATTGGTGAAATTAAAGAAAAACAACAGGCTGAGGTGATTTATAAAAAAGCTCAGCAACAAGGCCATAAAGCCGCATTAGTTAAAAATCAAAGCGCCAATGTATTTAAAACCAAGGTCGCTAATATTGAGCCAGGGCAGGAAGTCGCTGTTAAGCTGAGTTTTCAATTTCCATTAACTTATCAAGATGAAGTGTTTAGCTTGCGCTTACCGACAGTGGTTGCGCCGCGCTATTTTAATAATCTTGAGCTTGATGAAAATGATCCGATTAGCCATTTTCAAACGCGTTCGCAAAGTGGTTTTCAAACCAACACATTAATGGCCGAGGAGGCGCCAACTCTCGATTTTTTGCAAAACACTGTGTTAACCAGTTTCAATGTAAACAACAAAATTACTATCAATTTTGATGTGAACTTAGGTTTTGAACTCGATAGCATCACTAGCCCAAGCCATACGTTGTCGGTAGTGCAAACCGGAAATACACAGTATCAACTTATTCCTGCGCCACAAAGCTTAGTGGCAAATCGCGACTTTGATATTAAATTTGTGCCGCTTTTAAATGAGCAAATTACCACACAAGTGTTCCATGAAAATATTAATGGTGAGTCATTTTACAAAGTGATGATGATGCCGCCTAAATCGGATTTTATATCGCACAGCTTGCCCCGTGAATTGGTGTTTGTGATTGATACCTCGGGCTCTATGGCGGGCACATCAATGGAGCAAGCAAAACAGGCACTGATTTTAGCGTTGGAAAAACTCGGTACAGATGATCTCTTTAATATTGTGGCATTTGATCATGAAGTTGAATTGTTTCAGCGTGGATCAGTAGCGGCAACGTATTCACAGCTGCAAGCGGCTAAACGTTTTGTTGCAGGGTTAGAAGCTGACGGCGGCACCGAAATAAACAGTGCACTAGCAGCCAGTTTTGACGGTCAATTTGATGAAACACGAGTACGCCAAGTGGTGTTATTAACCGATGGTGCAGTAGCCGATGCCGAATCAGTTAAGGGCTTAGTAAAAAACCGCCGCGCCGATAGTAAGCTATTTACCATAGCTATTGGCAGTGCACCGAATAGCCATTTAATGCGCTTATTAGCTAAGCATGGCAAAGGTGAGACTTTGTTTATTAATAATCTCGAGAACATAGCGAGCGAAGTGGCTTTGTTAAGTGACAAACTGAGTAACCCTGCACTTCAGAATATTCGTGTATTAAATGATATGGGCTTGCCACTAGTTGATAGCTTACCAACGGCTGATCTGTATTTTTCATCGCCGCTGGTGGCTTACTTTAAATTAGTACAACCGGCTCAAGCGGTGCAGATCGCAGGTGATGGAGTAAATGGTAAGTTCTTAAAACGGGTTTCGCTTGAAAATGCGATTGCAGCAAAAGGCATCGCCCGCGCTTACGCTAAAGAGCACATTAACACGTTAGATTTAGTACAAGATAAAGCTGAAATCACAAAGCTTGGCATTCGCCATGGCTTATTAACGCCATACACAGCCTTTATCGCGGTGGAAGAATACTTTGGCGATGTTGCCGATAAATCATTCGAGGCGCCAAATATGCTGCCGCAAGGTAGTGCAATGCCTCAAACATCTGGCAATAACGACCGCTTGCTTTGGTTAGGTATTTTATTGCTAATTGGCGGTTTTTTATTAGCTATTTGGGGACAAAAAGAGGACTCAGAATAATGAAAAGTAGGCGTAAACTGTTGCGCCTTTTGGCGCTTTGTATTGCCATGCTAGGTTTAGTTTTAGTATTTAAATCAAGCTATGTGTATGGCAAAGCGCAACTTGCTCAGTTTCTACTGTGGCAAGCATGGCAAGAAAATAAAGCGGATGCCAATCATAAGCAAAAAGCATGGTACTACGCCGATGGCTACCCTGTTGGTGAGCTTGTTGTTGAAAGTAAAAGCATTTCGCAAATTGTGCTTAATGAAGCAAGCAACCGCAATCTCGCATTTGCCCCCGGTATTTGGCATCACCCAAGCAATAACATTTTAGTTGCCGCACATAACGACACGCATTTTAGCTTTGTTAAAGAGTTAAAGCTCGGTGAAAAAATTAGCTACCAAGCACAAGGTAAAGGGCAGCAGCACTTTAAAGTAGTGAATAAAATACATGTGGGTTACCGTGATTCTAATTGGTTGTTAGGGCTAGAAGGGTATTTAGTGCTGATTACTTGTGTGCGCCGCAAT
Source organism: Pseudoalteromonas sp. MMG024 (assembly GCF_021654175.1). Classification (NCBI taxonomy): domain Bacteria; kingdom Pseudomonadati; phylum Pseudomonadota; class Gammaproteobacteria; order Alteromonadales; family Pseudoalteromonadaceae; genus Pseudoalteromonas; species Pseudoalteromonas sp. MMG024. The sequence continues at coordinate 138,247 of NZ_JAKFZO010000012.1, read as the reverse complement.
GGTTTGGATTTAGTGCCACAGGGAAGGGTGGTGATAGTGGCTGAGCGCGTTTGAACAGCTATATATAGCGAAATGGTTCACTTTTAATCTCAAGCGATTTTTTATATCGATACTTAATTCGTTGGCTTAACTCAGCGCTGCAAATTTATTGTGGACGTTCTCAGCTAAAGCGCAAGCACAGCGTTTATTTGTAAAAGGGTGTCAAATCGAGCAAGTGATCCCAGAGCGATTACCAACTTGGCGAGATACTTGTTTATCAGCAGCTTACCTCGCATTGCAACAACACGGTGATAAACAACTTGCTGTTGATGCAATGGAACACTTGTTAAGTAAAGAACAGGTGAAAGACAAGCAGCATATAGAATATTTAATGGTGCTAGGTGAATTGTATCGAGCGCTTGAAGACAATAACAAAGCTAAAAGTACTTATCAAAACGCACTGACGCTCAGCGATGACCGCTCCACTCAAAAAGAAATAAAACAAGCATTAAGCGAGCTAAGTTGGTAATTTACACGTTATCAGGCTAATACATTGGGCGCACTAGTGTACCTTTGTTGATGAAATAAGTATTCTTTATGTGCTTTGCTCTAACTAGGGTGCTCTCCTCATTAATACTGAATTTTATAAATACGGTTGAGGCTTACTAGAGTATTAATATCAGTAATTATTACGAATTGTGGTTTATAACCAAAGTTTAGAGTGAATATGACCATGATAGTGCTGCTAATCTATCATGGCCGCGATAAACCTTGGGCTCAGGTTCTTGGTGGAAATAACCCTTGAATGGCTACGCAATAGCGCACCCCTGTTTGTGGTGGTCGATTTTCGAAGGATTGGCTGCCTCCAGTATTACCAACAGTCACAGCCCCTGTAACGGCGCCCGAGGCTGAAACACCACCAACTAGTGTAAGGATTTCTGAATCGTCTGCTGCCCAAATAGCAGCTGCACTCGGACCTCCTGGTGGGGAGGCGGCTAAGTAGTTCTGATTGTCATTGGGCGTTGTCACATAGGGGCCCGAGTTGGATACTATAGGGATGGATACTTGCACCGAGACTGGATTTGAAACAGAAGCAGTGTGAGTGTGACTGGGTAAGTTCATTAGTGAGAGTGTTACAAATTCTCTACCTGGCATCGAACCTTGCCTAACGGTTTGAAGGCCAGGGCCGCTTCCGACGCCAATGGCAGAGCGTCCACGTAGATCAGGCAAACCAAAGGTAGTACGCCCGTCGCCACCATAGTTTGTTCCTATAATGGAGAAAAGAGCGCTGTATTGGCTGATCGACATCAACTGGCCATTGGCCTCTGCAAATCCTCGTGGACAATATACGGCGGCTGTCATGCATACTGAACCGAGGTAAGGCTCTGGAACGCAGTTAGCTTGTGCTTCGTTAATGACAGAAAAGAATAGTAATGTAGCTAAAAGTGAAGTTTGTTTTTTGATAAAAATCATAGGAAGCTCCATGCATTTATTTTGTTAAATCCTTTCCTTTCTTTCGTTTGTTCTATATTTTCAGGCAGTTTGTCAACTAACCGAAAAAAAATATTAAAACTTATTCTTAATTCAACTTCTCTATCCATAATTTAATTCCATTAATAATTTATTGTTACCTAATTATGTTTAGGTGGAGATTACATTTGTCAGCCAAGCATAAAGTAGGATAATTGATGGTATATGATTAAAGCTCAGATTTCACGATTGAAATATAAGCTAATGTAGGTTTAGCACAATAATTACATTATTTATAAATCATGAATAACCAAAAATATTGTATAAGTTATTTTCCAAGCAGGTTTGTTAATGCCTTGAATAAGTGTGGACTTGTATTTCCATGCGTAATTAGGCTGTTCAAAAAACATGATTTGTTCTAATTTGACTATTAGAAGTATCTTAAAATTACGAGTTCGTTTTTATCGTATAACAAAAATGTGCTATGGATGGCACAAGTTAAACTTAGGGATATGTTTAATGTGAAGACGTGAGTATCGAATTAACGCAATACTCACGCAAAATTAGTTATCTTTCACTCCCAACCTCTACCGGCATGGTATCCATTTGCGGCTCCATGTACTCGTGTGGTTTAGGTTTATGACGTTGGGCAATAACAACGCCGATAAATACACAGCCAATGGCGAGCCACTGCTGCCACGTTAAAAACTCGTTGAGAAGTAATGACGCAAGTAACAAGGTGAATACAGGAATAAGGTTTGAAAACGCGGCGGCGGTTAATACCGATACTTTTGAAATGGCATAGTTATACATGCCGTAGCCACCGAGTGTTACAAACGAGCCTAAGTAAATGATGGCAGCGATGCCTTCGAGCGACATTTCACTCGGTATTTCGACAAAAAACAAAAATGGCGTAAAGAATAATGTGCCGCTTATACCTTGCAGAGCGATAAGGCTTATTGGTGAATAACGATGAGCTAAATGCTTTACACATACTGAGTAATAGGCCGCACAGACCATAGCTAAAAACTCTAAAAAGTTACCTAATGTGGGGTTTGGTGCGGCGCTGGTATCGGGTGAAACAAGCGTAAGCGCAATGCCACCTACAATACAAAAAACAAATCCGGTAATGATGGATTTCGATAAATGCTCTTTCAGCATAAAAAACGCCAAAATCGCTACGATAAGGGGAAAGCAGCTTACAATTACGCCAGCTTGGCTGGCAGAAGTATATTCAAGGGCGTAGCCTTCAAACAAAAAGTATAAACAAGGTTCGGCAAGAGACATACCGAGCAGGTACTTCCAATCACCTTTTTGATAATCAAATTTTTTCACTTGGCGCCAAAGCAGCATACACAGGACAAATGTGGTGAGCATACGCAGGAAAATCACTACCGCTGGATGGTATAAATCAATTGCGTACTTTAAGGCAATAAACGAGCTTCCCCACAAAAATGTGGCGATCAGTAAACATAAACTAGCGGGCATAAACACTACTCAAATTTAAGGGGCAGTGAATTTTAACAGACTTTTATTGGTGCAATAAGCATCAAGCGATGAGTATCGACCAAAGAATAGCAGATTACAAAAATGCAAAATTTTATGCTGTTATGGATTAGGTTTTCTTATTTAAATTTGGTGAATTGGGCGGTTTGCATGATATTTTTTTGTGTGAGACCATTTTACCCTTGTTGATTTTCTCAGCTTTGATATAACAAAGACACTGGCCCGTCGTTTAGGGTATGGGGAATGAGTGAAACAAGTCAAACAGTCGTAGTAAAACTGGGTACAAGTGTATTAACCGGTGGCAGTTTTACCTTAGATAAAGCGCATATGGTTGAATTAGTGCGCCAGTGTGCCCAAATAAAAAAGAAAGGGCACAAAATTATTTTGGTATCGAGCGGTGCAGTTGCTGCGGGCAAAGAGCATTTACATTTAAGTTGTGACTTAAGTAATGTGAACAACAAACAAATGCTTGCTGCCGTTGGCCAAAGTCATTTAATTTATACATGGCAAACCTTGTTCAACTTGTATGGTATGCATGTTGGGCAAATGCTGTTAACACGTGCAGACTTAGACGACCGCGAGCGCTATTTAAATGCACGCGATACGTTAAAAGCACTCATTAAGCACGATATTGTGCCGATCATTAATGAAAATGATGCGGTAGCAACACAAGAAATTAAAGTTGGGGATAATGATAATTTATCGGCTTTGGCTGCCATTCTCGCTAAGGCCGATAAATTGTTGTTACTAACAGATCAACCAGGTTTATTTACTGCTGATCCACGTGTTAACCCAGATGCTAAGTTGATTAACTTGGTCGATAAAATAGATGCTAATTTAAAAGCATTGGCAGGTGGCTCGGGTACGCACTTAGGCACTGGCGGCATGGCAACTAAGCTGCAAGCAGCGGATATTGCATGCCGAGCAGGCGTTGAGGTGATTATTGCCGCAGGCCATAAAGAGAATGTGATTGTGGATGTTGCCCAAGAAAAAGATGTGGGCACACGTTTTTTAGCAACAGCATCGGTGACTGAAAGTCGCAAACAATGGCTAATGGCGGGGCCGCCAGCAAGCGGTGAGCTAATATTAGATGAAGGCGCTGTTCGCGCAATGAAACACTCGGGCTCAAGTTTGTTAGCAAAAGGCTTGAGTGATGTGCTTGGTGAATTTGAACGGGGTGCCATGGTGAAATTATGCGACCAAAATGGGGCGCAAATAGCTCGTGGCATTTGTCGATATTCATCAAGCGATTTGGCCCAGATAAAAGGGCAACATTCCGAGCAAATTAATCAATTGCTTGGCTACGATTATGGGGCGGTGGTGATCCACCGCGATGATTTAGTACTTTTTGGAGGATTAACGTGATTACGCAATTAGCACAGCAAGCAAAGTTAGCAAGTTTTGATCTCGCTGTGGCGACAACAGCACAGAAAAATACAGCATTAGAAAATATTCGTTCCATCATTTTAGAAAATACCGAACAAATCGAACAAGTAAACCAGCGTGATATTAACGCAGGGAAAGAAAATGGCTTAACCGAGGCCTTACTTGATCGTTTATTATTAAACAAAGAACGCATTTTAGGCATAGCCGATGATATTCAAAGCTTAATTGCAATGGATGATCCTGTTGGTGGTGAATATGATGGTAAAGCGCTTGAAAATGGCCTGCGCTTAAAAAAACAAATTGTGCCATTAGGTGTAGTAGGCGTTATTTATGAAGCGCGCCCCAATGTTACTTTAGATATCGCCTGTTTATGTTTAAAAACGGGTAATGCCAGCATTTTACGCGGTGGTAAAGAAACACTTAATACTAACACTTACTTAGTTGAATTAATTGGTAAAGCGCTTGTTGATGCCGGTATTAATAAAGACGCGGTGCAATTAATTACCAACCCAGATCGCGCTTTAGTACTTGAGCTTTTAAAACAAGATAAGTACATCGATATGATTATTCCGCGCGGTGGCGATACGCTACAAAAAGTATGCGTGGAAAACAGCACAATACCGGTGATCACTGGCGGTATTGGTATTTGTCATTTATATGTTGATGCTTCTGCTGATTTACAAAAAGCGTTGGATGTTATTGAAAACGCTAAGGTACAGCGCCCAAGTGTGTGTAATGCGCTTGATACTGTGCTTATGGATGAATCAATTGCAAAGCAGTTAGTACCATTATTAGCAAAGCGTTTAGGCCAAGTGAAGCTTAAAGGCTGCGACAGAGCTGCAGCGCTTAGTGAGCGTGTTAGCCTAATTGCTGAAGGTGAGTACAGCAAAGAATGGTTAAGCCTAACGCTTGGTATTAAAGTAGTGGATGATATTAACCAAGCGATAATGCATATTCGTGAGCATTCATCAGGTCACTCAGATGGCATTTTGTCTGAGAGCTTAAGCAACACTAATAAGTTTGTAGCAGCGGTAAATTCTGCGGCAATATATGTTAACGCGAGCACGCGATTTACTGATGGTTCGCAGTTTGGCTTAGGTGCTGAAGTTGCCGTATCAACACAAAAACTGCATGCACGCGGGCCTATGGGCTTAGAGGCATTAACTACATATAAATGGGTAGGTGAGGGTGATTACCTCATTCGCCAATAAACTAAATAATAAAATCCCACCCCCAGTGGTGGGATTATTTTGTATGGCTGGCATGTATTTAGTGTCGGATGCTGAATTTACATTTGAGATTACTCGCACACTTAATTTTAAACTGTTTGTACTTGCCGTTTTGCTTGGGGTAGCGATTGCCCTTGCAGGTGTTATTTCATTTCGTAAAGAGAGTACAACGGTAAACCCACTTAAACCTGAAACCGCCTCAAGCTTAGTCACTAGCGGCATTTTTCAATATACGCGAAACCCAATGTATTTGGGTATGGCTGTAGCGATTTTAGGCTTTGCTATTTTACTTGGCAGTTGGTTAAGTTTGTTAGGTGTTGTGGCATTTGTATTGTTTATTGAGCGCTTTCAAATTAAACCGGAAGAAGCCGCGTTAATAGAGTGCTTTGGTGAGCAATTTATCCAGTATAAAAAACACATTCGCCGTTGGTTATAAGTTAGACTCTTCTTGCTTCGGGCTAACCTTTATTCGTTCCAGTATTTGCAGTAAAATGCCGCCAAATTGATTGGAGGTTGTATGAAGTTTGTTCGTTGGCTATTAGGCCGCATTATTATATTTTTTGATTTTATTACAACACCACGAGGTGTTAAGCGCGATGCACAGCTGCAAGCTGAAATAGACACAAAAACCCAAAACTTAAGCTTATATCAATTCAAAGCGTGCCCGTTTTGCGTAAAAGTACGCCGCGCCATGAAGCGCAATAGCTTAAATATAGAATTGCGCGATGCAAAAGCCGAAGGTATTCACCGTGAAACACTTGCAGCAGAAGGCGGTAAAGTAAAAGTGCCGTGCTTACGTATTGAGCAAGACGACAAAGTAACATGGCTTTACGAGTCTAACGATATTATTGCCTTTTTAGAAAATGAAGTAGCCAATAAAGCTGCTTAATTTTCAATAAGTAGTAAAGAGTTTTACAAAACGCAGCTTCGGCTGCGTTTTTTGTTTTTTCATGCGTCATATGTAATATGTCACAGTGTTGTTTTGCTTTTTGTTATGGAGTGACGAATGAAATGGCTGATATTACTCTTATTTTTTCCACTGAATTTATATGCGAGTCAATGTGGCAAAGACATGGATAAATCCTTAGTAGGTGGTGGGTGTGTTTGCCCTATTGGCAAGGATTGGCGTTACGGCCAATGTGTCAGCTACGGCTTGCCCGAATTTGCCATTGATAATGGCGAAGGCGGGTGACAATGCATTGAAGGCTATGTTCAAAAAGATAAACGCTGTGAAAAGTACATTTTGCCGGTAGCAGATAGTAAACTTGTGAAAGTAGCAGTACATGATTGTGATGGCACAACAACGGGTAAATGCAAATTACCTAAACAAATTCAAAGCTACATATTAAAGAAACAAAAAACGCAGCTCTAGGCTGCGTTTTGCTATTAAAGCGATTAATTAGCTTTTTTCTTCCACTTGCTTTGCAACTGGCTTGCTTTTTTAGCGGAGGCTTTATCAAAAATACCTAAGCGAATGCGAATAAAGTGAAAGATTTCGCGCGGTACATCAATATCGACCGCGTTTTCTAATCCTTCAAAACCAGGCGATGAATTCGCTTCGCAAATCTTAAAATGTTCTTGATCGAATAATAAGTCTATACCTGCTACATCTAAGCCAAGCACATTGGCAGTTTGTGTGGCAAGCCATTCAATTTCAGGCGTAATAGGGTAAAGTTTACCCACGCCGCCTAAGCTTACATTTGCTTTAAAGTTTTCGCCGTTTGAGTTGCGTTCCATACAGGAAATTGCACGGCCACCTATGGTAAATACGCGTAAATCTCGGCCATGGCTGGCTTTTACAAACTGCTGAAGAATAATGTTTGCTTTTGGACTTGTTGCTTCGATGAGTTGCATTAAGTCATCAAACTCACCGGGTGATTTTGATAAAAATACCCCGCTGCCTTGTGAACCCGAAAGGGTTTTAACAACAACAGGGAAACCAATTTGCTTTTCAACTAGCGCCACATTTACTGGGAACTTAACCAGCATAGTATCGGGTGTTGGTAAATTTTTCTCAGCTAAGATTTGTTGAGCAAATAATTTGTCTTTTACCACTTCAATAGAATGTGAGCTGTTTACGCAGTACACACCTAGTCGCTCTAAGTGACGAACAACAGCAAGGGTAAAGTAGGTTGTGCCAGCACCCATACGCGGCATTACAAAGTCAGGCAGCTTCTGACGCTCACCATCGATTAATATACTTTTTTCGTCATCACGGGTTACCGTAAGATCAAACTGTTCAGGCGAGAAAGCTTGAAGATCGATGTTTTCTTCTTTTGCGACTTCAACTAAGCGATTAACTTCATATGCTTCTTGACGGAGTAGTAAATCATTGTGTTTGTAAATTATCCAACCACGCATTAGTAATTACCTTCTAATTCATTAAATGCGTTATCAACATTGGCTTTAACTGAACTACTTAGCGTATGAAATCGTTTGCTTTGAGTAGCCGATTTATACTTGTGCCACAAACTCTCTAATAGAGTTTCGGGGTCTCGTTTTGTAACGCACATAGCCACAAAATTCTCTTCAGTGTGATTTTGTGGCTCTGCTAGTTGATGTTCTAATTGAAATAATCGCTTACCGATGGCTGTTAACAATTCTGCTTCTTGAATTGTAAAGTGGCCGCTACGGTTAAATCCTTGTGGAAAATTCAGGTCATCATAGAAATTGCTTGTTTTTACAAAACCATGTAATAAGTCCATATGAGATACTCATGTTGACAACTTTGCCCATTTTGGCGGAGTATGCGTGAATTGTGTTTACTAAGTACAACAATAAAAATTTATCGTCACGATAAGAGATGCTGCTTTGGATATAGAATTAGTTAAAAATTTATAGAAGTAAAAAATTGTCGCCATTTTGGTAAGGCGGCTGAAAACTTATATTTAACGCAAGCTGCTGTAAGTTCGAGAATTCGCCAGCTTGAGCAGTATTTTGGCGTAGAGCTATTTATTACGCAACCGTAATAATATTCAGCTAACGCCTGCGGGCGAACGATTTGTTTCGCATGCCGAAGTGATGATGCAAACATTGCGTATGGCTAAACAAGATGTGGCACTAACCCAAGACCAAGTGACGCAAATCTCTATCGCAGGTACGCCGAATACGTGGGATACCTACATTCATGATGCGATTTCAAAAATATACGCGACGCAACCCGATGTGAGCTTGGTGGCTGAAATTTTAGCGCGAGAGCAGATTACGCGACAATTGTTAGAGCGCTCACTAGATATCGCAATCATTTTTGATCCGCACACAGCGGAAGAGCTAAAAATTGAATTACTGCATACTTTTGCATTAATCCCGGTATCAACTTCAAGCGAACCAATTGCTAGCCCAAGTGATGTAACCCGTTATATACGTGTTGATTGGGGAACTAATTTTACTGCATGGCATGGTAAAGAGCTTAAAGGCATGGCTACACCATTAATGCGAACCAGTACAGCACGTATCGCTCTTGATTTAAATTAGACGCATTACCTGAGTTTAATCGTGACGTGTATATTGCGTATCATAAAGAAAATGAGCATGCACAAAAGCTACACGCTATTCGCCGTATGTTAGGTAAAGAAGAGCCTGAAGCTCCCACTATTATTGTGCCTTAATCTCGATAAATATTGGGTAAATAGATTTCCATATTAGTGTCAGGGAATTTAGGTGCTTTAAAACCAAATTGTTGGTAAAGCCCATGCGCATCTTTAGTGGCAAGGGTGAAACGCCTTAAACCTTGTAATTTTGGATGTTCAACGACTGCTTTTATGAGAGTTTTGCCAACTCCTAAGCCTCGGTTATCGGGTAAAACAAACACGTCGAGCAAATTAGCAAATGTCGCATAGTCACTTACTACCCGTGCAAATGCGAGCAATTCGCCGTCTTCATTCTTTATAGCAAAGCATAATGAGTTGCTTAACGCCGTTTTTAATGTGCGCTTTGGAATATTTAAACACCAATATGCATGAAGCGATAAAAACTGGTGAATGTGCTCAAAATCATGCTCATCAATTGTGTGGCACACCTTCATATTGTTTGCTCCTTAATAAAAGATAAGTGGTAATGTGAGTAGCAGCAGACTCGCCATAACTACATTAAAGCGTTTTAGCTTTTGTGGATTTTGTAAAAAGCCCTTTAAGTAACGACCAACAGCTACCCAAAAAAACGAGCAAGGCAAGGTTGCCAAGTTAAATACGATTACGCCTAGCAAAGCTGATGGCCAATATTGTTCATTTGGTAAAGTGAGCGCGGTAACTAAAGTGAGTAACATTGCCCATGATTTAGGATTCACCAATTGAAATAGCGCTGCTTGGCTAAAGGTCATTGGGGAGGCGCTACTGTTACTGCTATTTGGCTTACCACGAGCAATCTTAATCGCTAAGTAAATAATGTAGCTGGCGGCAAATACACTTAATACTTGATGCAGCATTGGATATTGCTCAAACAGCTTGCCAAGGCCAAGCAACATAGCTAAGTGCATACACGTCATGCCGATACGAATGCCCACAATATGCGGCAGCGTTTTACGAAAACCAAAATTCGCCCCTGAGTAGGCGAGCAGAATATTATTTGGCCCAGGTGTGAGTGTGGCACTAATGCTAAATAGTATAAGTGCAGGCAATAATGATAATACTGTGCTGGTTTCCATTTTGATCCTCTAATTGTATCAATACAATTTCATGTTTATTTATATTGTTAGCAATGGCATATTGTTTAAAAAGGATCAATTTAAATATTGTTATGAATACAATTTGGTTGCCAGATGTGGCAGAGTACCAAAAGCTCTGCAAATTAAGTTCAAAATATCAATCGCTTGCAGATTTAATTGAACGTGTCGCTCAATCTGGGGTAATTTCTGCAGAGCAAAAGTTGCCAGCACAACGAATTTTGGCCGATCACCTTGGTGTGACTCATGGCACGGTTACGCGTGCCTATGATTTACTTGTTAAACGCGGCATTGCTACGGCAAAACTTGGGGCAGGCACGTTTATAAAAGCGCAGTCAGTTCACTTGGATGAATTAGACGATACCGATTTTTCATCGAGCATGATGCCGCTTATGGGGCAGCAAAATGTATTGGCCGAGCAAATGCGCAAGCTAGCAAATAACGCCTCTGCGCTGACAGATATTTTGCGCTACAAACTCAATGGCAGCGATGAACTGCAAAGAACGTTTAAAGCTTGGTTAAACGATAAAGGATTGCAAATTGGTAAGCAGGAACTGATTTTTTGCCAAGGTGCTCAGCAAGCGATTTACAGTGTGCTTGCTGCATTGTGCCAAGCTGGCGACACCGTGCTTCACGAGGAAATGTGTTATCCGGGCTTTTATCAAGCGTGTGATTCACTCGGTTTAAATACTAAACCGATTGCTCTTACGCCCGCAGGTATCGATTTAAATGCCCTTGAGGCTTATTGTAAGTCGCATAAGATAAAAGCGATTTACATAACACCAAACTGCCAAAACCCCACCAATATTCGCTATGACCAAACAACGCTAGATGGACTACTTGCACTCAGTCAGCGTTACAACTTTTTTATTCTTGAAGATGACGTTAACTATTGTTTGCCTGAAAACTGGCGTTTACCGCTTTGGCAAACAGCCAATGACAGAGTGTTTTATATTGGTAGTTTTTCAAAATACTTTGCTGGTGGCCTACGGGCAGGATACTTAATTGCGCCATTTTTGTGGCAGCAAGCAGTTCTTAAGCAAATTCATAGCCAGTGTTGGTCGGTATCTATGATGAATTTTGAGTTGTTAGCACTTGCACTAAATGATGATGAATTTAAACGGAACCAATTGCAGCTTGCAGATGAAGTAAGCGCGCGCATCAACTTACTACGAGCGCTTTTTGAAAAACATGGCTTAGCGGCGGTGTTTTCGGGTTTAAATGTGTATTTACCACTGCCGGATCATATCAATATGTTCTCACTGGCAAATCAATTAAAAGCAAATCGCGTGATTGTGCGAACCGTTGATGTATTTACACGCAATGGCAATGCGAATTGTAACGCACTTAGATTTACTTTGGGCGGCCCCAGCTCACGACAAGCATTTGAACTTGGCCTTGCTCGGGTTGATCAAGTGCTACGGCATCGTGATGGTGGTATTGAAGTGGTCATTTAGCTTAAAAAAGTGTGGGAATGACTTCGAAAAATAGCCGTGGTGTGCTATCTTTTCGCCAATTTTATCGCTATCGATTTATAAGAGACATTTGATGACAATTCGTACACGTGTTGCACCGTCACCAACCGGTGATCCGCATTTAGGAACGGCCTATATTGCACTATTTAACTACTGCTTTGCGAAACAGCAAGGTGGTGAATTTGTACTGCGTATTGAAGATACAGACCAAGTGCGTAGCACGCGTGAATCAGAACAAGCGATTATGGACAGCCTTAAATGGTTAGGTCTTAACTGGGATCATGGTCCAGATATTGGTGGTGAGTTTGGCCCTTACCGTCAGTCTGAGCGTTCTGATATGTACAAAAAATTTGCTCACCAATTAGTTGATGAAGGTAAAGCGTTTTACTGTTTTGCCACAGCTGAAGAACTTGACCAAATGCGTGAAGAGCAAATGGCGGAAGGTCTTCGTCCTAAGTATGACGGCCGTGGTTTAAACTTGTCTGAAGACGAAATTAAAGCAAACCTTGAAGCGGGTAAGCCTTACGTTATCCGTATGAAAATTCCTGCTGAGGGTTCTTTTAAGTTTAACGATTACCTACGTGGCGAGATTGAGATCCCGTGGGAAAACGTAGACATGCAGGTGCTTTTAAAAGCGGATGGTTTCCCAACGTATTTCTTAGCCAATGTAGTAGATGATCACCATATGGAAATTAGCCATATTTTCCGTGGTGAAGAGTGGATTAACTCGGCGCCTAAGCTATTAAAGCTTTACGAAGATTTTGGCTGGCAGCCGCCAGTATTGGGTCACTTACCACTACTGCGTAACCCTGATAAGTCAAAATTATCTAAGCGTAAGAACCCAACATCGATTAATTATTATAAAGAGATGGGCTTTTTACCAGAAGCATTGCTTAACTACCTTGGCCGTATGGGTTGGTCAATGCCAGATGAGCGTGAAAAGTTCACGCTTGATGAAATGATTGAACACTTTGATATGAAGCGTGTATCACTCGGTGGTCCAATTTTCGATATCGACAAGCTTAACTGGTTAAACGGTTTATGGATCCGCGAAAACTTATCTGACGAAGAGTTAATGGCGCGTTTCTTTGACTGGAAATTTAACCCTGAGTTACTTGCTAAAGTATTACCGCAGGCAAAAACGCGTATTAATACGTTATCAGATTTAGTTGATTTAGCTGGTCACTTTGTTGCAGGTACACCAGAATATGACCCAGCACTACTTACAGCAGGTAAAGTAGAAGAAGATGTGGTACGTGAAGCATTACAAATTTTCATTTGGGAATTAGAAGCACTGCGTACTTGGGAAAAATCAGAGATTTTTGCCATTGCAAAAGCGGTTGCAACGCACTTTGAGCTTAAGATTAAAGATTTCTTAGAGCCAATTTTTGTTGCGATTACAGGTAAAACATCGTCTACATCGGTTGTTGATGCAATGGAGATTCTTGGTTCAGATATGTCGCGTGCACGTTTACGTGTAGCGTTAAACCATATAGGTGTTTCTAAGAAGCAAGCGAAGAAGCTAGAAAAAGCCTATAAGGCGTACCAAGCGCAATAATAATTACGTTTTAATTTATTGTTTTTAAAAGCCAGCATTATGCTGGCTTTTTACATTTTATTACTTTTGTTTTCTGGGTCTTTTCCTTAATTTAGGTACGATATAGCCAATTTAATTTTCCGCCTAAATACATAGGGATATGTTATGAAATATGGTTCGTTTTTAGCGCTATTTGGAGCTTTGTTACTACCTAATATAACAATGGCTAACAATCAGAAACAGGGGCAATATTTTATCAATTTTGGTGTTGCTTCTAACTATTACAATTACAACAGTAAGGATGCTAGAGACGAGCTCGACCAAAACCTGGAAGAGCTATTAGATGAGTATGATTTAAGCAGTGACGATGCTGATATTGTTAATGCAAATGTCGGTTTGGGTTACTATCTGACTAACGATTTTGCTGTACGTGCTAATTATACCTATGGCATAGAGTTGGATTGGCTAGATTGGTGTTTTTTCGATTGTACCAATAATGTTTATCATGACAGCGATGCAAGCATTTTAACTTTAGATGGTATTTATCATTTTTATCATATTAATGAACAATTATCGTTTTATGGTATTGCTGGATTGGCTCTCACACGCGTCTCCACCAAACTTTCTTACTGGCGAGAAAATCAACGCGAAGTGATAGCACGCGATAACTCAACCAATTTAGGGGCTAATTTAGGCCTAGGTTTACAGTATGACTTTGCTCGCAACTGGGCCCTAAAAGCGGGTTATAGCCACCACACCTTCTTATCAATGGATAAATATTACCTGAATATGGAGTGGCGTTTTTAGGTACGCTCTATCACCCTTAACAGGTATGACCAATTATTAAGAAAAACGCTGATAAAATGCGCGGCCAAGTTAAAATTGAGGTTATTTTATGTTATCTGGTTTCTATCAAGAGTCTGAAGGAAAAGTATCGTTTACCCGTGATCAGGCAAGCCGTTTTGCAAAACTGATTGCTGACGATTACAACCCACTTCATGACATTGATGCAAAGCGTTTTTGTGTGCCAGGTGATTTACTTTTCTCAATGGTGTTAAACAAGTACGGTGTAAGTGAAAAAATGCACTTTACTTTTGCAGGTATGGTTGATGAAAAAGTATCGCTTACTTTTCCTGATGCTGATAGTGATATTGCATTAACACAAGATGAAAAAGTGTACTTATCGGTAAACCGTGAAGGTGATACGTCAACCTGTGAAGAGTTAACTAATAGCCTAATTAAAAACTATGTAGAGTTTTCTGGTAAGGCGTTTCCTCATGTGATTATTCCATTAATGGGTGAGCAAGAGGTGATGATTAACCCTGCACGCCCTATGGTGATGTACGAGTCAATGTCGATTGAGTTCTCTAGCCTAGATGTTAAACAACCGGTATTAGAGTTTGTGACGCCTGAATTTGAGCTAATAGGAAAACGTGGAAAAATCACGCTGCCATTTGTTTTTAAAGATGGCGATAAAGTGATTGGTAAAGGCGAAAAGAATATGCTGGTTTCAGGCATTCGTGAGTATTGCCAAAAAACAGTAGATGAATTAATTGCTTATTACAATCAGCGTAAAGTTGATTTAAAGCCAGCGTAACGCACAATATTTGAAACAGGCGAGCATTTAGCTCGCCTTTTTTAGTTCTTCTTCTAATGATTGGGTGAGTTGCTCTAGCGCTTTAATTTTCTCTTTCGCAAATTCAATTTGAGAGGCATCAAGTTGTTGGTTTATGCCTTTTACTAACCAAGAGTTTAACAGTTTTACTTTGTCTTTGGCGGCTTGAATATACGCTGTTTTTAACGCGATTTCTTGTTCATTCTCATACGCTAAGTAAGCCTCGTGATCATCTAAATCACCGGTAAATGTTGTCTCTATCTTAGTTGGTGATATCGGCGGAATATCCACTTTAACATGCGTTTTTATGGGGCTGATTGGTGTTGTTTTTAATCTGCTGTTAACGGTTAATACTGGTGCTTTTGTTTCAATGGTTTGTATTTTTTCTGCGGGTTTTACACTTGAATGCACGGTTTTTGGAGTATTAATTTCAGTATATGTATTTGGGCTCATTGGCAAATTGCTAAACCAACTAAG
This sequence comes from Pseudoalteromonas sp. MMG024, assembly GCF_021654175.1. Classification (NCBI taxonomy): domain Bacteria; kingdom Pseudomonadati; phylum Pseudomonadota; class Gammaproteobacteria; order Alteromonadales; family Pseudoalteromonadaceae; genus Pseudoalteromonas; species Pseudoalteromonas sp. MMG024. The sequence continues at coordinate 122,913 of NZ_JAKFZO010000012.1, read as the reverse complement.
CGCGATAATCAACCCTATAACTATGCTAGCAAATAGTAGTTTTAATTTCATAATTGGCCGCCTTTTAGCCATTGATTTTTAGCAGTGGCATATTGCTTTTTAGCCAGTGTTGTTGCAAGCGCGGTCTTCGCCTGATAAACAACGGTCTCACTGCTCTCTAAGTAGTAATCATATTTTTTATCAAATACTTGAATTATCACCCATTGGTTTTTAGGTGTGCGTAAAAGCGTTGGACCTTGTTTTGTTGATAAATTAAATGCAGCTTGATTAACAAAATTAGTGTTAAGTGCTTGACGTTTTATAACAGCTTTTTTGCTATTCAGTTGCTGTGGCAGCGCACTATTTTTGTAGGCGGCTTGTGCAGATTCTTGCGAGCTAAAGATTAGCGACGCGGCTGTTACTTCTGAGCTATAGCGAAATTGCTGTTTATTTTGTTGGTAGTATTTGGCAATTTCAGATGCTGAAATTTGTTGTTTCAAACTGTCGAGGTATGGGCTTTCATTATGCATACTGGTTTTTACACCAAGGTAGTTAAGCAGTGCAGGCGTGATAGCTTGACTTGTAATGAGTGACTCGAGCACCGGCCAGCGAATATTTGGGTTCTGATGCTGTTGCTTAATGGTTTGGTAATGGGTTTCTACTTTTACAAGTTCAGTTAGTTGTTTTACGTCCCCTTGGTGCAAGTTAAAGCGCGCTTGCATGGATGCATCATTGTAGGCATCTGCCAATGTATAGTTTGTAGTTAAGGGCTGAGTTAACTTAGCTAAAAGTTGCGTTGTTGCTACGCCATTATGAGGGTAGTTACCCATTAGCTGTTTTAGTTCAGTACTGCTAAGAGTAATGTTTGGTGCTGAAGCTTTAGCACTACCATTATCTAATAAGCTGATCATATAGCGTTTTTTATGGTAGTTAGTGCTAAAGCCAACACTTGCAACACGCTCCAATAATTTTGGTGCTTTTTGTTTAGCGAGGGCAAGATGAAAGTACAGGGTTTCAAGCCTTTGTTGTGTTTGCTGCTTGGATAATTGCTCGCCTTGCTTGATATAAAACTGGTTCATAAAAGCAATTTCATCGTTATTAAATTGCACATTAGCGTGTGCAAAGCACGCTAAAAGCGTGCTTAATAATACTAAAAACTTCATTTATAGCTGTACCACGGCATGATTAAGTAAATGAACTACCATAGCAATGGCATGTGGGATCACAACTTGCCCGGTATTTACACGGTCGTAGTGATCTTTTGAGTTAAGCACAATGCCACCTTGTGAATATGAAAGCGCACCACCTTGAGTAAGAATAGGGCGGATATCTTGCTGGCTTGCATCAAGTGTTGCGTAGTATTCAAGTGCTTGGCTGACTTTACTAAAATCGTTTAGTTGCTCTTTGTCGTAGTAATCTTTTACCCACGATTCCCAACCAGAGTGATTTAACGCAGATGTTACCCAAGTATGGTGAGGTTGCAGTAAGTCAGTGGTGTGAAATACAAATCCTAGGATCTGTGGGTTTTTGCTTTCAATAAACTTTTGAAACCAATATTGACCCAAATGATCAATTGGTTGGAACGGCATTTCTTCAAAGTCATCATACATGTTGTAGTGTGAGTGACCATCAATGCGGTAGTTTGCTTCAGTAATGCCGTAGCTATTGTATTTAGTTGAGTCAGAACCAAACCAACCGGTTTCGCCACCGCGGCCATCGTCCAAGTAATCGCCTTTTAACCAAGTGGCGGCTAAATTATCAATGTCACCCCATACCGTAAGTTTTTGGTAGTTGTAACCACCAAAGTCATTGCCGTGTTGGTCGGGCCCTTGTGTATGGTTTTGAAAGTGCCAGTAGCTAGTGTACTTTACAATGCTTTCAGCTGCGCCCCAAATAGGCGCTTGTACGCAAGAGCCTGTGATTGCGCCACAAAAGAATGTATCTTCAAAATCATCAACGTCGTAAGCAGCTTGACCAAGTAAGTTAGCCAACTGAGCAACTGACAAGTTAAGTTGAGACGCCCATGCGGACAACTTGGCATACTCAGTAGAACTTGGGTTTTGTTGCATGTAGTTTACTGCATCAATAACAATGCGTTTGTGTGTTTCTTGTGAGAAGGCGTTCGCTTGTTGGCTTGCGCAAGCAATTGCACCAGCAACAAGTAGTGAGATAGCGTTGGTTGTCATGTGTACCCTTATTTTTGTTGTTAATAAAGGTACTAAGTTAAGTGTTTAGTTTTACAGCTAATTTACAGTTTAATGAAGTATTTACTCTATATCTTATGTGAGCAGAGCGAAATATTTTCATTTGGTGTAAGCGGTTTAAATGTGAGGTTTATTTAATTGGCCAAGTTAACATACTTATTAGCAGACATAAAAAAACCGCGAATTTCGCGGTTTTTTTATTTTTGGCTTGTTAGCCAGCTAAGGAATTGGCGTGCGTCGCTTTTGTTTTCGAAATCAACGCGTTGATTGCCTGACTTATCTTCGAAAGTCACCTTGCTTTTGTTGATGGATGCAAAGTCCACAGGCAATGCCACATGGATTTTGGATCCTTGATATAAATAGTCCATTTTCGACTCTCTTATCTAAGTGTTTAGGGTAAACACTGGTTTTACAAGTACAGCCACTGGATCAGGGTGCCTGCGATTTCCATTAACTTAATACAGAGTTATGACGTTTTAATGACGTTAAAGTTCATTATTACACACTATATTTTCAAAGTGATTCACCAATATAGTGCTTTGTAGATGCTTGAGGTAAGGACATTTGTCCTTAAGGGCGTTTAAAAAACGCCCAGTAGGAATTTTCAGCCTATTTGAACTCTAACTTACCTTTCATAATCGCCCAGTGGCCTGGGAATGAGCAGAAAAATGAATAGTCGCCACCAGCTTTTAATTTGCCGGTTGCAAAAGTGAGTGTGGTTGTTTCGCCGCCACCGATTACTTTGGAATATCCATATACGCGCTCATCGCCTTGCTTTACATATTGGTTATCGATTCCTGATGACATACCGTCTGTTGCAACAGCCTGGATATTTGCTGTGTCTACAACTACAACGTTATGACCCATAGTCTGAGCAGGTAATTTACCAACGTGCTTTAACTCAATGCTAATTTCTTTGCAGTCTTTAGAAAAGCTCAGTGTTTTTTGGTTGAATTGCATCATATCGTTGGCTTCGAGTGTAGCTTTGCACGAAGCTGATGCATTGGCAGAGAATAGTGCTCCTGCTAACGTAATAAACCCTAACTTAATTAAATATTTCATATGTTTTCCTATCTAATGCTATTGATAATCGTTTTCATTTTATATTTTGGCAACTGACTTGCAAGGTTTTGTTTCAATTAATAAATGGTAAAATGCCTTGTCTTGATACACGTCAGAATAATTTAAAGGTTTTACGCGCATGAAATTACAAGAGATCAACAAAGCTCGTTATCGCAATCATTTAAATAAAGTGATTGTTGGCTGCATTGCTGCACTCGTTGTCGGCAGTTTGGGTATTGCACAAGGGCTCATCGCCGTTTTACCGAATGAGCAAGGGGGTCATTTTCACTGGAACCTTGCAGGAGTCGTGATTAGCTGTTTAGTGATTGGTAGCGTGTTAAAAAAATATAAGCATCACGATTTTATGACAGAAGTGACTTATGTTTGGGAGCTGAAAAAACAGCTAAATTACATAACCCGAAAAATGCGTAAGTTAAAAGCAGCTGTTGAGGAAGGCGATGTTATCGCCATGCAGATAATTAACTACTCATATGCCGGTTCTCGCCAGCTTTGGCAGCTTGATGACAATACGATAACGATGGAAGAGTTAAGTATTTGGCAAGCTGAACTCGATGCAAAAGCCCGTGCAGTGAATGTTGTTCTTGATTCTGAAAAATATGATCCGCAAAGCCTTGCAAACTACTGACCGCTTGCTTAAATAAAAAATAAGTAGGGAGTTTTAATTATTTAACTCCCTTTTTATTTTTAAGCAAATACTTAGAGTTACAGGTGAAGTGATATCATTTCTCTATCTGCTTTGTTCATTTTACTAACAACCAATAAAAACGAATTGTCTATAAGGCGCTCAATTTCACCTTTTGGCATTGAACCATCAAGAATCACGGTATTCCAAAGTTTTTTAATAGTTGACAAGTATAACCCCATATTTATTTTAGCATTTTGCTGATATCAGAATTTTTATCTTTATAATTTATTGTAGTTTAAAATAGTATTTTTGAAAAACGAATAGGATTTGAAACAGAGTTGCATCTGCAATGGATTAAGTTATCAAGAGAGTGAAACTTTCAGATTCTCCCTATCATAGCTTTTTAAATATTAAGTGTTCTAATCGCAAAGTTAACATTATATATGGGCGATTCAATGCTTCAAAACGAGCTAAATTGATGTTGAGTGCATAATACTCAACATCAATTTAGATCATTCATGTGAATATATTAAAATTTCTTGTCGTCTTGTTTCAATCGCATAGGAAGCATTAAAACAATTACTTATTTTACAGTTTGTTTCGTTATTTCAAGAAGCCCCTGTTGGAATGAAATAACGGGCGCGTACCCAAGCTCTTCTTTGGCCTTTGTAATATCTAATGTAACTTCAACGGCACTTGTTGAATACTCTTGCATAGTTATTGGTAATAGCTTTATTTTAGGGAAAAACTTTCGACAATAATTATCCAACTTAGCCATAAATAGTAACATTGCACGGGGAACGCTTTTGGTTGGAGAGGTATATCCATAAGCTTCAATTAGAGATGAAACCATATTTTTAAAGGTTTTGTCATCATCATCACTTAAAAAATAAACCTCGCCAGGATTTCCACGAGAAATAGCACATTCAACACCAAAACAAAAGTTTGCTATATGTATTGTTGATGTTTTGTATTCTCCACCATTTATCCAAGCAAACTGGCCATTATTTACTGCTTTTAGTATTTGAGGGATAGCAGTTGTATCATCACGCCCCCAAATAAAACGAGGTCTCAAAACAATTACGTTAAATTCATCATTTGATGATTGTAAAGCTAACTCCTCGGCAAGGCGTTTTGTTTTAGAGTAGGAGCCCACAGAAACTTTAGGGTAAGGTATATTTTCTGTAGCTAAATGCAGTTCTTTACCAGTTAAGAGGACGGATTCAGTACTTATGTGAATGAATTTTTTTATACCAGCAGCTTTTGCCGCGTGCAAAAGTAACTCAGTCCCAACAACATTTGTATCATACTGTGATCGTGAAGCGTTCTTATGGTCTGTATCAGCCGCCGCATGAATAACGACATCATAGCCCTTAAGCTCTTTTTCAAGACCACTAGAGTGTAAATCTCCTTTGAAAATTCCAATACCTAACTCTTCAAGGCTCAATGACTTTTCCAAGTCACGAGAAAGCCCTGCAACTTTGTGCTCCTTAACAAAATGTTTTGCTAGGTTTCTACCTACATAGCCAGTAACACCAGTAATAAAGATCTTCACATATTTTCCTAAGTAGTAATTCTTTTTCCATAAAATAACAGGTGAACAAAATATGTCAATGTGTTCACCTGTGGCAAATGAACACTTGATGTAGAATTGTTCATATTTCATAATGTCAGCGGATTTAAAAATTATGAGACAGCATGATTTTACGTGAAGCTCAAAAGCTTATTCTTAAGTATGGTTATCAAAAAGTTACGATGACTGATATTGCAAACGCTTGTAATATTTCTAGAACCACGCTCTACAAGTCATATCCTAATAAAGAATCAATTATTGTTGGATTAATCAATGAAGCATTAGCAATAAATGTTAGAGAAACAGAAAAGCTTTTTACCGAAGAGCTGACATTTTTTAACAAGCTAACCCGTTTTTTTGACATTTGGACTATTCAACCAGCCGCTTCTGTTATTGACTTAGATACAGGTAGAGACATTTTATCAAATGTATCTAGCTATGCGCCTGCTGCGGTGGAAAATCATTATCAGGTTTTTGAAAAGATGCTTGGCGACATTATAAAAAATGAATTGGTTGATGAAGAAAAAATTACACATGATGACCTAGCTCATATCTTGACGATAGCTTCACAGGGCTTGAAATCTTCAGCAAAGAATATTGAGTACTTACAAAGGATGATAAGTGGGCTAGTTTCGATTGTTATTATGGCAGTTAAATAAAAGCTGCTAAACTTAATATATAATTATTAAAGCTTTATAAGAATAGACTGTCGGTCTTTTTTAGTCATTTTATTGACAACCAGCATGTAGGAATTATCAATCATCCGCTCTATTTCTCCTTGTGGAATAGAGCCATCGAGAATAATAGTGTTCCAAAGCTTTTTATTCATATGATAACCTGGAATAACAGCGTCAAAAATATCGCGTAGCGCAAGTGCCTCATCGGGGTCGCATTTTAAATTAATGCAATAGTGACCCGCCATTTTGCCATTTGTATCTTTCTCAGTACCGTTACCAAGCGATAAGGTCGCAAACATTTTATCTTTGACTTTAAAAACGTCTACGCCTTCTCCAAACGGTTGGCTTACACTCGTGAAAGGCTTACTCAGAAAATACTCTGTAACAGTGTGCTTATCCATTTTAAATGCCGAATTATATAGTTAGGGTTTTATCCTACTAATCAAATTGAGATAAAGTAAAGTCGCAGTAAGTGCTAATTTAAACTTTTAATTGCTTGCCCGATCCCATCTAGCGTTAGGGGAAACATGCGCTTTTCCATTAAGTGCTCAATAATGCCAATTGAAGGGTAGTAGTGCCAATATTGTTTCGGTTGTGGATTAAGCCAAACTACATTACTAAAGTGTTGCGTTATTCTTTCAAGCCATACTCTGCCTGGCTCTTCATTCCAATGTTCAACACTGCCACCGGAGTAATCAATTTCGTAAGGCCCCATCGTTGCATCGCCAACAAAAATCACTTTATAGTCGCTCGAAAAGCGGTTGATGATTGTTAAGGTATCCAATATGTCACTGTAACGGCGCTTGTTATCTTGCCATACGTTTTCATATAAGCAGTTATGAAAATAGAAAAACTCTAGGTGTTTAAATTCAGAGTGTGCAGCACTAAACAGTTGCTCACAGGTGTGAATATAGTCATCCATCGAGCCACCAATATCAAAGAACATAAGTACTTTTACGGCATTATGGCGCTCAGGTTTCATTTTTACATCGAGCATACCGCCTTGTTTGGCTGTTGCGCTAATGGTGTTATTTAAATCAAGCTCGTCACTTTCACCGCTACGGGCAAACTTTCTGAGCTTTTTTAGTGCGAGCTTCATGGTACGCGAGCTAATATCGGCGTCTTGATCAAGGTTTTTGAACTGGCGTTTATCCCACACTTTTACAGCACGGCGATGATTGTTGCCATCTTGCCCAATACGTATGCCTTCAGGATTATAACCATAGGCACCAAACGGGGAGGTGCCGCCAGTGCCAACCCATTTATTACCACCGGCATGCCTTTTTTGTTGCTCTTTTAAGCGTTCCGCCAAGGTTTTCATAAGGTTATCAAGGCCACCTAGGGCCTCAATTTTGTCTTTTTCTTCTTGGCTAAGGTGCTTTTCAAATTCCTTTTTTAACCACGCTTCGGGAAGTTGATGTTGGGTTTGCAGCTTAGAGAAAATATCAACAGCCTCAACCCCTTCAAAATATTCAGCAAAAGCGCGATCAAATTTATCAAACTGCGTTTCGTCTTTGACTAGGCATAGTTTTGCCAAGTGATAAAAGTCGTCGATGTTGGCAAATATGACCTGTTTTTTTAATGCATTAATTAAATCCAACAGTTCACGCACGCTCACATTTACGCGGTGTTTTTTTAATGTGAAAAAAAACGCAATTAGCATAAGTGTTAACGCTTAGCGAGAAATGCGAGTTTTTCGATTAGGCTTACATCTTGCTCATTTTTAAGCAATGCACCAAAAAGTGGCATAAGTCCGCCTTTTTGTGTTCTATCATGTAAGGTTTGTGCGTCTATTTCTTCGGCAAGTAATAATTTTAGCCAGTCGATTAATTCACTGGTGGATGGTTTCTTTTTAAGGCCGTTTACATCACGTAAGCCAAAGAAAACTTGTAGTGCTTGTGCAAGCAAGTCCTGTTTCACATTAGGGTGATGAACTTCAATGATCTGCGCCATTTCTTCTGCTGTTGGAAAGTTTATATAATGAAAAAAACAGCGGCGTAAAAAGGCATCGGGTAACTCTTTTTCATTGTTAGAGGTAATAATAACTATTGGGCGATCGATTGCTTTTATGCGCTGTTGTGTTTCATACACATAGAACTCCATTTTATCGAGCTCTAGCAGCAAATCATTTGGAAACTCGATATCAGCTTTATCAATTTCATCAATTAATAGAATAGGGCGTTTGTTCGCTTCAAAGGCTTGCCAAAGCTTACCTTTAATAATGTAGTTGCCAATGTCATGTACTTTTTCATCGCCGAGTTGGCTATCGCGTAAGCGTGATACGGCGTCATATTCATACAAGCCTTGTTGTGCTTTAGTTGTTGACTTTATATGCCACTGAATTAATTCAGTATCGAGTGCTTTTGCCAGCTCTTCGGCAAGCATGGTTTTACCTGTACCAGGTTCACCTTTGATTAAAAGTGGCTTTTCTAGCGTAATTGCAGCGTTTACCGACAGCTTAAGCGAATCTGACGCGATGTAATCTTGTGTACCATTAAATTGCACGGGGCACCTTTTGAAAATTAAACTGGTAAGATCTGTAAGTGTGTCATAATAAGTGATTAAGTAAAGGTCAAACTTGCAGCTAAAAGTAGTAAACAAGAGCAAATTAGTTTAGTTTTGTAGTATTCATCTTGGAGCAAGCATTGTGAAAATTAAATTTTATTGCTTTTTAAGCTTGTTGTTATTTTCAACTTGCTGTGTGTCACAACAAAAAGAGATAGAACCTCCAATTCGTTGGGCTACTGACTCTTGGCCAAACTACACAGATAAAGATGGTTCTGGGTTGTATCACGAATTAATGAGCAGTGTTTTTCACAGTGGACACGAACTTAATGTGCAGTATGCGCCTTGGCTGAGAGCACTTGAATTAGTTAAGTCGGGTAATGCTGATTTTACCGGCGCAATGCCGTTAAATAGCAACTATGTTATGTCGCAGCATATTGTTTTAAGCCAACCAATTTCTGTATTAATTAAAAAAGCCTATTTGGACTCTGAAATATTGACCCAGCTGCCCGAATTAGTTGGGGTTTGGCGTTCAGGGTATCGAAATGAATTACTAAGTGGTGAATTAAAATCTAAAGTGAAAGGCGTACCGACCGAAAGCACGGAGAGTGGTTTTAACTTAGTGCGTCACAATCGAGTTGACTACTTGATTGATGTTCGCACAATTTTAACGACGCATTTGGCTAAGCAGCCTGATAAATCGGAATTTGAATTAGTAGATATCGGCTCATTGAATTTGTACATGGCGTTTTCGAAATCTGAGCGCGGTAAACGAATAGCTAAACTGTTTGACAGTCGCGTTACTGAATTAAAAAAATCAGGAAAACTGGCTGAAATTTACAATAAGTACCAGCAAACGTTACCAAGCCAACTTTAACTAGTTAGATTTTTGTGTTTTTACGTTTCTGTCAACCTTATGCTCTACACATTACTGTGATTTAGCTTAAACATCAATTGTGGTATAGTTTCATGACTTTTTACTGATTTGACCGAGTATGAACTACATATCCCTTGATGATTTTAAATATGCGTGGGCATTTCGTCATCAACAACTGCCTATCGAAGAAAATTTACTCTCTAAAATAAAGCCAATGTCAGATAGTCGTGCAACAAATTTATGGTGCACATTTGTCAGCCGTGAAAAAGATCACCCTGATTTTTTCGACACTAAAGATTGGCCGGGTAATGGTAAAACATGGGGTAACTCAGTAAAGTGGGAATCAGCGTGGGATAATGACGAAGCGCTTCCTGAAGAAATTATTAATCACCTTGATTGGGATGAGAACACAACCGTTTATTATTGCTTATCGCGAAAGCATGTTATTGAAACTGATTGGCGTACATTTAAAGCGACGTGGTTAAATTTTCTGTTTATGAGCGATGGCTGTTTACTGATTGGTAAAAAACGCCATCAAGTTGCGCAGTTTTTAGAAACTGGTTATGCCAAATTAGGCAAGCGCGTCGATTGATGCGCTTGTTGCTTGTAACTATAACCTTTCATTTTACTCATTTAACGTCCGTTTTTCTCATCGCTTTCTGTCATACTGCTCACCTTACTTAATTAAGGTTAAGTTAAATTTCATTAAGCATATACTCTGATAAAGCAACTGCTTATATTACATCCAAATATAGAATCATGTACTATGGTTACTTAAGTGTATTTGGTGGGTTTTTTATAAGTGCAAACAGGGTGTAAAGAACAAACAGAGCTTTGGCGCAGTTCGTCAAAAAGCAATGCATATAATGCGTTGTGTAATACGTTTTATGTTCGTGAAATCCATCGTTTGAGTAAAGAGTCATTTAATAATGTAGAACGATTACAGCGTCGTTTTGCAAGCCTGCCATATTATATTGAAAAAGCCGCCAGTCATATTTTAGACGGCAATAGTCCGCTTACATTGGATACGCAAAATGGTAGTTGGATTGCAAAGCAATCGCGTAACCTACCTAAGTACGATTTAGAGAAAAACACGCTATTTTTTGATAAAAACGTCTTTGTTGGTTTAATTATTCCGGTTTTAGTATATGACGCTGAGTATTCAACTGTTAGAATCGATAGCATTGATGAAGTAACCGCGTCGGGTTTTCACTGCAATCAATTTGGTTGGGTTGATAAGGCTGGAAAATCACAAGAAGGTGTTGGTATTCAGGTATTAAAGCCAAGTAAAACTGCGTTTTCTGCGGCGTGTTGTGGCCATGTGTGGTTACTCGGCCGGGCAATAACACCCAGAGTGTTAACGCTACGCGAAATGTTACTTGCAGCACGAATTAATTGGCAAGACTTTAAACATCCATTTATAACTCAAAAATAGAAATTCACTATGCGATTATTTCAGTTAGCGCTTTTGTGTTTATTTGCAAGTTTGCAATACCAACTTTGGTTTGGTCATCACGGCGTCAAAGACTATAAAAAACTGCAGTCTGCCGTTACTCAACACACTAAAGTAAACGCTAGATTAGAAAAACGAAACAAATTACTGAAAGCCGATGTGGAAGACCTCAAACTTGGCCTTGAGGGTATTGAGGAGCGAGCACGCAACGAGTTGGGCATGATAAAACAAGGCGAAACCTTTTTTCGCGTAACACTTAAAAATGACAGATATTAATCCCTCTTTTGCATTTGTTGTTCCTGCCGCAGGTGTTGGGGCAAGAATGCAGTCCGATAAGCCAAAGCAATATATTCAACTTGGCGACAAAACGGTATTAGAACACACCATTAATAAGCTAAAAGCAACAATACCCAATGCATTGATTATTGTTGCGATCAGTGAAAGTGATGCTTATTTTCCAGATTTAACCTTTCCCGATAACGTTATAACTGTATTGGGGGGGAAGGAACGTGCAGATTCAGTATTAAATGCATTGAATTATCTAACAACTAATCATCTAGTTGACTGGGTTTTGGTACATGATGCCGCGCGGCCACTGGTTTTACCGAACGATATACGTACACTCATTTCACATTGTCAATCGCGTCACTGTGGTGGCATTTTAGCAAGTAAGGTGCGAGATACTATAAAGCAGGGAAGTGAGTTTGTTGAAACGACAGTACCAAGAGAAGCTCTTTGGCAGGCGCAAACACCGCAAATGTTTTTACTGAACGATTTAACCACGGCACTGACTAATGCTTTAAACGAAAACGTTGCAATTACTGATGAAGCCTCAGCTATTGAATGGGCTGGTGGAAAAGTACAATTAGTATCGAGCCGTGCAGATAATATTAAATTGACTACCCCTGATGATATTGCAATCGCAGAGTTTTTGATTGCGAAGCAAATTTTGGAGAACAACACATGCGAATAGGCCATGGTTATGATGTGCATAAGTTTGGCGGTGAAGGACCGCTAACAATTGCAGGCGTAAAAATTGATTATGAATTTGGTTTTTTAGCGCATTCTGATGGTGATGTAGCGATTCATGCATTGTGTGATGCAATTCTAGGTGCGTTAGCCCTTGGTGATATTGGCAAACATTTTCCAGATACCGCCGCAGAATTTGAAAACATCGATAGCCGAATTTTATTGCGTCATGTGGTGTCGCTAATGACTGAGCGCGGTTACCAAGTTGGCAATACTGATATCACTATTGTTGCTCAAGCACCAAAAATGGCGCCACACATAAATGCAATGCGTGAAGTGATTGCAGAAGATTTAAATATTCAAATCGACCAAGTGAATGTGAAAGCGACAACCACTGAAAAACTAGGCTTTGCTGGTCGTAAAGAAGGCATTGAAAGCCATGCCGTGGTGTTACTCGTAAATGGATAACTTAAGTTATTTATACGGCAAACCTAATTCGACCGCCGAATTTAAAACCAGTGCTGAAGATTTCCGAGTAGATGAAGAACTCGGTTTTGAGCTTAGCGGAAGTGGCGAGCATGTATGTTTACAGGTAATAAAGAAGGGAGAAAATACCCAATATATTGCTAAGCAAATCGCTAAAATTGCGGGCACACAAGCTCGCAATGTAAGCTACCCTGGCTTAAAAGACCGCAATGCGGTGACATCGCAATGGTTCAGCGTACCGGTGCCGATTAAAAAGCACATCGACTTTTCAGCGCTGAATAGCGACAGTGTGAAAGTAATTCAGCAAGTTAGGCATAATCGAAAGTTAAAAACAGGTTGCCATAAAGCGAACCGTTTTACGATTGCGCTTAGACGCTGCAGTATGGTTGAGGACGTTTTAACGCGCATTAATGCAGTTCGCCAAGGTGTGCCTAATTATTTTGGTGCGCAGCGTTTTGGTCATGATGGGCACAACTTAACGCTGGCAGAGCAGTTGTTCTCAGGTAAAGAAATCCACGACCGTAAGCTGCGTGGTATTGTTATTTCAGCTGCACGCTCTCATATCTTTAATCAAATTGTAAGCCAACGTATTGCGCAATATGGTATTGCAAAAACGATGGTCGAAGAAGTGTTCCTACTAGATGGTAGCAATGCCTTTTTTAAAGAGCGTATTAGCCTTGAAACAGTTAATCGTTTGGCTTGTGGAGATATTCACTTATCGGCACCTTTGGTTGGTAAAGGCGAGCAGGGCGTTACAGAACTTGAAAAAGAGTGGTTAGCACCATTCGCGAGCTGGCATGAAAGCCTTTCACAACTTGGTCTTAAAGCTGAGCGTAGAAATATGCGGCTTTATCCTGAAAAATTTGAGGTGCTTGAAGTCACGCAAGATATGATAGAGTTTAGTTTTAGTTTGCCGAAAGGGTGTTTTGCAACGGCCGTATTGCGTGAGCTTGCAGAGTGCCAAGATGTTTCTTTAAAGAATAAGGATAATAATGAAAATCTTGCTGAGCAATGATGATGGCGTAAATGCAAAAGGGATTGAAGTACTCTATCACGCCCTATCGCAGATAGCGGAAGTGGTGGTGGTTGCACCTGATCGAAACTGTAGTGGTGCAAGTAACTCACTTACCTTATTAAATCCGTTAAGAACACATCAATATGATAATGGTTTTATATCGGTTAACGGGACGCCGAGTGACTGTGTGCAATTGGCAATTAATAAGCTGCTCGATTTTACCCCAGATTTAGTTGTGGCTGGCATAAACAATGGCGCTAATTTAGGTGACGATACCTTGTATTCTGGCACGGTGGCAGCCGCCAGTGAAGGGCGCTTTTTAGGATTGCCAGCGATTGCCGTATCTTTGTGCTCAAAACAGGAAGCGCATTACGATACCGCAGCTGCCGTTGCAGTTTCCATTATCAAAGAAATAAAAGCGCATCCGCTTGGTCCGGACCAAATTATTAATTTGAATGTACCCGACATTCCGCTTGCTGATTTAAAAGGCATTAAGGTTACGCGTTTAGGCTCACGCCACAAAGCCGAAACTATGCAAGAACAAATAGATCCGTGGGGCCGAAAAATATATTGGTATGGTCATTTAGGTGAAGCGCAAGATGCTGGCGATGGCACTGATTTTTTTGCGGTAGCTAATCACTACGCATCAGTTACTCCGTTGACGGTTGATATGACGGCAAAATCAAGTATTGCCAAAATGGAATCTTGGGTTGAAGGATTGAATATTTCAGGTGTTAAATAATTATCGTCGTAGTGCGCATCAACTCGCGCAATTAGTTTATGAGCAAGGCATTCGATCTCAGCACGTATTGGATGCTATTGCTGCTACACCACGTCATTTGTTTGTAGATGACGTGTTAAAACACAAATCGTATCAAAACACCGCGTTACCTATTGGTTTGGGACAAACAATTTCTCAGCCTTTTATTGTTGCGCGTATGACCGAGCTTTTGTTACAGCTCACAGGTCCGAACGCCAAGGTATTAGAAATTGGCACTGGCTCAGGTTATCAATCCGCAATTCTCGCCCAGTGTTTTCGCTCGGTATATTCAGTAGAGCGAATTAAAGCATTGCAATGGCAAGCCAAAAGACGTTTACACCAGCTTGATTTATTCAATGTCACTATGAAACACGCTGATGGTTGGCAAGGCTGGCAATCTAACGCGCCTTATGACGGTATTATTGTTACAGCCGCAGCGAGTGAGTTGCCGCAAGCATTACTGGAACAGCTCAATGAAGGCGGAGTACTTATTTCTCCAGTAGGCGGTAATGAGCAACAGAACTTAGTTGCAGTGAAGCGTCAAGGTCATGAGTTTATTACGCAAACATTAGAACCTGTAAGATTTGTACCGCTGGTTGCTGGCGCAATTAATTAGGTGATATTAATGCGTCTGTTAACTCAACTACTTATTTGCTTAATCAGTCTTCAGTTAATAGCGTGCAGTAGCAGAAAAACGCCGGCGCCGGTTGCGAACCTTTCACCTGGTAAGAGCAGTTCGCAACAAAAAATTAAAATTAATGGAAGTAGCTATAAAGTTAAGAAAGGTGAAACCCTTTACTCGATCGCTTTTAGATCAAACAAAGACTTCCGTGATCTCGCTAAGATCAATGGCATTAAAGCACCTTACACCATATTTCCAGGTCAAATAATACACTTAGTATCACCACCTAAACGTTCAAAAAAGGCTAAAAAATACACGGTCACTAGTAGCAAGTCCACCAAAAATAAACAAAAAAATAACAATTCATTAAAAAAACCACTTGATCAGAAAAAACAACAAGAGTATGTTGAAAATCAAGCCAGTTTAAAAAAGCAACAAAAGATGGCGAAAACATCTGGTAAGTTGCGCTGGTATTGGCCTGCTAAAGGTCGTATAGCCCGCAAGTTTTCGGGAAAAGAAAACGGCTATAAAGGAATTCTAATAAAAAATAAGTTAGGGACTAACATTCTTGCAGCAGCAGACGGTATTGTTGTTTATGCGGGAAGTGCGTTAAGAGGGTATGGCAATTTAATCATAGTGAAACATAATGATGATTATCTAACGGCATACGCTCACAACCAAAAAATTTTGGTAAAAGAAAAGCAAAAAGTTACAGCTAGGCAAAAAATAGCCACTATGGGTAACTCTGAAGCTAAGTCGGTTGGACTGAGGTTTGAAGTAAGATACCGAGGTAAATCGGTTAACCCATTAAGGTATTTGCCACGCTAAGTTAGTTGGGGCGCGAACGTGTTTTAGTGTTTAAAGGTCACTGAATGACTCGGGAGGATGCTTATGGGACGCACAAAGAAAGAAAATAGTACAGAACTAAACGTTGATATGGATGTTAAAGACGAGGTTTTGGAAGAAATTGAAGAAACAGAAGACGAAATCTTCGCAAAAGAAGAAGTTGTTAAAAATTTAGATGCTACACAACTTTATCTCGGCGAAATTGGCTTTTCACCACTACTAAGTGCAGAAGAAGAAGTATTCTTTGCACGCAAAGCTTTACGAGGATGCGAAGCATCACGAAAACGCATGATTGAAAGTAATCTACGTTTAGTGGTCAAAATAGCGCGTCGTTATAACAATCGTGGGCTGGCACTATTAGATCTCATCGAAGAAGGTAATTTAGGCCTGATCAGAGCGGTAGAGAAATTTGATCCCGAACGTGGATTTAGATTTTCTACATACGCAACTTGGTGGATCCGTCAAACCATTGAACGTGCGATTATGAACCAAACACGCACGATTCGCTTACCGATCCATGTTGTTAAAGAGCTTAATGTTTATTTACGTACAGCACGAGAATTAACACAAAAGCTTGACCATGAACCAACCGCAGAAGAAATAGCAGAGAAGCTTGATCGCCCTGTTGAAGATGTGAGTAAAATGCTGCGTCTTAACGAAAAGATCAGCTCTGTTGATACTCCAATCGGCGGTGATTCAGATAAAGCGTTATTAGATATCATTGCAGATGAAAAGGGACGTGGTCCCGAAGGTGAAATTCAAGACCAAGACATTCACAATAATATTGTGCATTGGCTTGAAGAACTTAATGCGAAACAGCGTGAAGTGTTAGCACGACGCTTTGGATTGCTTGGCTATGAACCTTCTACGCTTGAAGATGTAGGTAAAGAAATTGGATTAACACGCGAACGCGTAAGACAAATTCAGGTTGAAGCGTTGCGTAGATTAAAAGAGGTGTTAACACACCAAGGCTTGAATATTGAATCGCTATTTAGAGCTTAATAAATAGCGACCAGTTAAAAATAAAAAACCGCTTATTATCAGCGGTTTTTTATTTAAATAATTTAGTATTTATTTAAAGCAAAGCTCAGTTTGATTAGTATTTTCTATCGACTGATAACTTAGCAAGTGCAATTAATGCATCTTTATACTCTGAATTTGGTAGTACAGAAAGGTAGTTAATTGCTTTTTCAGCTTCTTCTTGTGCTTTTTGCATTGTGAGTGACAAGGCATTAGTTTCATCTAAAATAGCTAATACTTTATCTAGGTAATCTTTGCCATCAGCTTTTTCAATTGCACCTCGGATCAATTCAGCTTGCGCTTGTGATCCATTTTGCATTGCATAGATCAAAGGTAATGTTGGCTTACCTTCTGCGAGGTCGTCACCGATTGATTTACCTAGTTCAGCTTGGTTTGCGCTGTAATCGAGCACATCATCGACGAGTTGGAAGGCGGTACCAAGGTGCATGCCATAAAACTTTAATCCGTTTATTACGTTTTCATCTTGTTCTGTAATAATGGCAGCCAGTTCAGTTGCGGCTTCAAATAATTTTGCCGTTTTACTGTAAATGACCTGCATATAGCTTTCTTCGCTAGTATTAGGGTCGTTACAATTCATTAGTTGCAGCACTTCGCCTTCAGCAATAACGTTCGTTGCATGAGCGAAAATATCCATTACTTGCATCTTATTGAAGCCAACCATCAGCTGAAAAGCACGAGTGTAGATAAAATCACCAACAAGCACGCTGGCTGCATTGCCAAATTCAGCATTAGCTGTTGGGTTTCCGCGACGTAGAAGTGATTCGTCAACAACGTCGTCGTGTAAAAGTGTAGCGGTATGGATAAATTCTACGATGGTTGCTAAACGAATATGCTCATTACCTGTGTGTCCTAACGCTTTTGCAGCGAGGATTGAGAGTATTGGGCGAATGCGTTTGCCACCGCTATTGACAATATACAGCCCTAATTGATTGACAAGCGCAACGTTCGATTGCAGTTGTTGTTCGATTAGTTGATTAACCGCCAACATATCTTGTTCTGTTAAGGCTTGGATCGCTTTTATATCCATGGGTCTCCAACAAGTAAAGAGGTAAGATCCGCTGATTTGCGGGGATTGTACACTATTTTTGGCACTGAGTAGAATCAATATTTTATGTAAAATAATAGTTTTCTACCGCGCTTTAATTAGGTAGAATTGTCGCCATTAATATTAAATTTTTTAGTGTGCCTTACAACACGCAACATATTTAGTCTTTTTTATGAAAATAGGCTTGCGCTACGCTTAAGTTTCGCGTAGACTTCGCGCCCTATCGAAGATTATTAAGTTGCGTCGATTTGAGGGCGCAGAACGGAGTTAATTATGTACGCGGTTTTCCAAAGTGGTGGTAAACAGCACCGTGTGACTGAAGGTCAAACGATTCGCCTTGAGAAATTAGAGGCTGAAACTGGTGCAGCAGTAGAATTTGACAAAGTATTACTTGTTGCAAACGGTGAGAAAATCGAAATTGGTGCACCTTTCGTTAATGGCGGTAAGGTTACAGCTGAAGTTGTATCTCATGGTCGTGGTGAGAAAGTTAAGATCGTTAAGTTTAGACGTCGTAAGCATTCTCGCAAGCAAATGGGTCACCGTCAGTGGTTCACTGAAGTTAAAATCACTGGCATTAACGCTTAATTTAGAGGTACAGAAAGATGGCACATAAGAAAGCAGCTGGTAGTACTCGTAACGGTCGTGATTCAGAAAGTAAACGCCTAGGTGTTAAGCGTTACGGTGGTGAATCAGTTTTAGCGGGTAACATCATCGTTCGTCAACGTGGTACTAAGTTCCACGCAGGTACAAACGTAGGTATGGGTAAAGACCACACTTTATTTGCAACATCAAACGGTAAAGTTCAGTTTGAGCAAAAAGGTCCTTTAGGTCGTAAATACGTAAGCATCATCGCTGAGTAAACCCTAAAAGTTTTAAAAAGCCCCGCAACTGCGGGGCTTTTTTTGTTTCTTGATTACGCACAACCCGTTTGTCTTGGTATAATAAGTACATTCTAGGCTGTGTAAGGCTAAATATATGAAATTTGTAGATGAAGTTGAAATTCGCGCTGAAGCTGGTGACGGTGGCAGCGGTGTAGTTTCATTTCGCCGAGAAAAGTTTGTACCAGACGGCGGTCCTGATGGTGGTGACGGTGGTGATGGCGGCAGTGTCTTTATTGAAGCCGATGAAAACCTAAATACACTTATTGACTATCAGTTTGAACGCTTTCACAAAGCAGAGCGTGGCACAAATGGTGCTGGCCGAAATATGACTGGTAAAAAAGGTGAAGATCTCACTTTAAAAGTTCCTGTAGGTACGCGTATTGTTGATGTCGATACTGCGGAAGCACTAGGTGATTTAACGCAACATGGTCAAAAGATTATTGTTGCCAAAGGTGGTTTTCACGGACTTGGTAATACTCGTTTTAAATCAAGTACTAACCGAGCTCCTCGTAAGAAAACACTGGGTACGCCAGGTGAAATTCGTAACTTACGTTTAGAGTTATTATTACTTGCTGATGTTGGCTTATTAGGCTTGCCAAATGCGGGTAAATCAACCTTTATCCGCAGCGTATCTGCGGCAAAGCCAAAGGTTGCTGATTACCCATTTACTACCTTAGTGCCAAATCTTGGTGTGGTTAGGCCAAGCCAAAATCAATCGTTTGTAATCGCTGATATTCCAGGATTAATTGAAGGTGCTGCTGAAGGTGCAGGCCTAGGCATTCGCTTCTTAAAGCATTTAGAACGCTGCCGTGTTCTTCTGCATATAATCGACATTATGCCTGTAGATGGTTCTGATCCTGTTGAAAATGCTTACACAATCTTAGGTGAGCTAGAGCGTTACAGCCCAGCACTCGCTGCAAAACCTCGCTGGTTAGTATTTAACAAAATTGATTTGTTGTTAGATGAAGAAGCAGACGAATTGTGCGCTGAGATCGCTGATGCGCTTGAAGCTGAAAAAACCTATAAGATCTCTGCATTTAACAAAATTGGTACAGAGCAGTTGTGCTTCGACATTATGCAGCTTTTAGAAAGTATGCCTAAAGAGAAGTTTGTTGCTGAAGAAGAGCCACAAGAAGTTGAGTTTAAGTGGGATACATACCATGAAGAGTCAATATCTGATTTTGGAGATGACGATGATGACGAAGACTGGGATGAAGATGATTACGACGTAGAAGTCGTCTATCAACGATAATAAAAGGTGCTTGCGCACCTTTTTTTATATTTAATAAAAAAGTACTAATGATAAATAACTAGGTTAAAAGTATTAATTTCTTATGAAGATTTCAATGATAGCTGCGATGGCTAATAATCGTATTATTGGTAAAGATAACGATATGCCATGGCACCTTCCTGCTGATCTAAAGCACTTCAAATCGGTCACTTTGGGCAAACCTGTCATTATGGGACGCCGTACATATGAGTCGATCGGTCGTCTATTACCAGGCCGATACAATATTATTATCACGCGTAATCCAGAGTACGTTGTTGATGGTGCGATAATGGCTGAAAGCCCAGAGCATGCGCTCTCTTTGGCCGGCGATGTAGATGAAGTTATGATTATCGGCGGCGGTAAAATTTACTTAGACTTTTTAACCCGTGCAGATCGACTATACTTAACGCATATAGATTTGGATGTTGATGGTGATACACAGTTTCCTGACTACGAAGCTGTGGCAGATTGGCAGGTGCTAGAAACCCAAAGCTTCGCACCGGATGAAACCAATCAATATCATTACCAATTTGTTATTTATAAGAAATTAGGCTTAATTTCTTGAAGATGATTTAACTTGTTGTTAGAATTGTTGCAATTAAATTAAGTATAAAGTGCTACTAGGGTTGCTGTACCATGAAATTATCAACATTATTATTTACTCTATCTGTATCTTCGGTTGCATTACTAAGCTCTCACACAGTAAATGCAAATGAGCAATTAGCTGCTAGTATTTGTGACTATGTAGGTGCTGATGATAAACGCCGTATTCGTAAGAAACTTAAAGAGTCACGTGTAAAACTGCGTAATGTTTATGCGGGCATTAGTTGCGGTGGTAATAACCTAATTCGCCACGCCATTGTTAATGGCGCAGATGGCGCAGGCGAATATATTGTTAAACAGATACCAAAAAGCGATTTAGCAGCAGGTGGCGATGTAGCGTGGGCTGATGCAAATGGTCATTCAGGTTCAGCTGTAATTGCTGCGTTAAAAGATCGTGCGGGTCTTTAATACAGTTTTTAATTAGTTTTCCCCTTTGTAAAAGCCAGCTTTAAGCTGGCTTTTTTGTTTTTACGTTATCCTCTTAAAGTTTAAAGCCTGGCTGTGTAGTTAAAAGTAATCTTTAAGGAATAGAAAAAGAGGGGAGTTTAAACGTTTGAATCTCAGTTATTTTGATCTTTCATCTTGAATAACAGACTCGATTAAGTCGTTATTCTTAAGTTTTGCTGCATCTCTGAAGACCAACTCTATGCTCGCACATCAGGCTGACGATTTATTTAATCTTGTACAGCCGTTACTTAGTTAAAGTTACTTGTTAATTTTAAAAAGAGTTTCGTTTAGATATTAAAAAGGCCCACTGATTAGTGGGCCTTTTTGTTTTTGAAAGTGTGTTAATAGCGTTACACTTTAAACTCTTCTACAGAGAGTCTTAGTTCCTCTGCAAGCTTCGCAACTTCACTTGCTGACGCTGATGTCTGGTTTGCACCCTCAGCTGTTTGTTCGGCTATTGCAACAATTGACTCTAAGCTTTCACTGATCTCTTGTGATACTTGATGTTGCTCGCCTGCTGCTGTTGCAATTTGTTCACTCGCATCGTGTGCTTGTGATACTGCTTGGGTGATTTGCTCTAGTGCCGAAGCAGCTTGCTCAGACTGTTCAACACATGAATCTGCTTGCTGTTGGCCTTTTGCCATTACAGATACTGCTTCTTCTGCACCACTTTGCAGTGATTCAATCATAGCCTGAATTTCTTGTGTAGATTCTTGGGTTTTGCTTGCAAGTGAGCGTACTTCGTCAGCTACAACTGCGAAACCACGACCCTGCTCACCAGCACGCGCAGCTTCGATTGCAGCGTTTAGTGCAAGTAAGTTTGTTTGCTCTGCAATCCCTCTAATTACATCTAAAATACCGCCAATTGATGCGCTGTCTTGATGCAATTTATTAATAACCTGAGACGCTCCAGCCACTTCACGAGCAAGTTGTTCAATAGTAAGCTTGTTATTACTTGAAATTGTTTTAACGCGCTCAGCTTCGTTATCAGCTTGTTTAATTTCATGTAACGCATCTTCAGCGCTTTGAGTAACTGATTGTGAGGTGCTGCTCATCTCAGTCGTTGCCGTTGCCGCTTGTTCAACCTGCGCTCGTTGACTTTCAATTGCTTGGCTAGATTCAACTGTTACGGCTGATGTTTCCTCAGAAGCCGCTGCAAGCTGTGTAGAACGCGAAATAATACCTTGAATTAAGTTACGTAAATTGTCGGTCACGCGGTTTAGGCTTTTCGCTAATTCACCAAATTCGTCTTTATTGCTATCATCAAGGCGCATTGTCATATCGCCTTGCGCCACGTTATCAAGCACTTTGTTGATTTCTGATAACGGCTTCGTGATACGTTGAACTGTTAAAAACGCAATAACAATCGCGATTACAGTGGCAATGATCATACCTAACCATGTCCACAGCTCAGCTTTTGACACGCTGCTCTCAACTTCTTTTCTAAGCTCTACAACAAGCGTATCCGAAAGAGAGGTCAGTTTATCCAGCTGAGAGCTAGCAGTATTGGTGTCTTGCTCTGCAAGTGATAAGTTAGTAGCAGCTTCTTCAAGTTGTCTAATATGATTTTGCTTTACGTTAGCGAGTGATTTACTACCTTGGCCGTTTTCTTTCACAACCGCAAAATAGCTTTGGAAGTCTAGGTGTAAGTCTTCATCTGTTTGCTTAAAGGTTTCTGAAAGTAGCTCGATATTGCGCTCAATATCAGCAAGGCTGTAGTTTACTTCGTTTGATAAGGTTTCTACTGTTGCTGAATTTTTAATATTTTTAAGATCTGTACTGTTGCTAACAATGCTAAGAAGTGCATTTTCAATATTCGAAACGGCTTGGTATAAGCGTTGTGAGTTGTCTTCTAGCTCAGCGCTATCGCTTAAATCTAGAACGACAGTGCTGGCATCTTCTGCGGCAATTTCCAGCGTCTCTAACTGCGTTGTTAAACTGCTTTCAATTTGCAGTGCAGTAGTCTTATTGTTGATAAGGTTTTGTACACGCCCCACAAAGCTATTGTACGTTTTATCAACAGCTGAGGCGGCGTTTGCCAATTGTGCATCGCTGCTAACAACTTGTTTTAGACGTTCATTTGATTTATCAAAATCTTCGGCTGCAGCGCGGTACTGGCTTACTAGCCCTTGTAACTGGTTGCTGTTGTCACTGTAGTAAACTTGTAGTGCAAGCGCTTGCATTTTATTAAATGAAACCTGAAGCTCATTCGTCGCTCTGAGCGCAGGAATAGAGAGGGTATTAACATGGTTAGATGAATTGCTAATGCTATTGATTCTAACAAGTGAGTTGATACCAATGGTGATCAAAAGTAGGGTGATTAGAATAAATCCACCCCAAATACGTTGGCTGACAGTCAACTTCATATTCATTCCTGTTTACTAATTGCCGGCAAAATAAGTAAGCCTCTGAGGGCTTTTGTTATTTATCGACATACATGGATACAACTTTAGTTCAATCTAACAAACTCGTAACTTTATTTCAGTATTTATAGCTGAATAGTTAATTGTAGTATTTAAAATACAACTTAAGTATTGCTTTTATGTTCTTTGTAGTTATTGCAATAATGTTTTTTCTTTGATTTTAGCTCAAGTAAAGTCATATGCTCGCCCCAAACACAACCGGTATCAAGGGCAAATAGATTTGGATAAGGTGTTTGCCCTTTTAATGCAGCCCAATGACCAAAGCAAATATTAATATCTGAATGGTTATTTGCATTCACATCAAACCATGGAAATAATTCGGGTGAATTTTGGCTAGCAGGTCCTTTATGCGCAAAGTCCATTTGCCCATGTTGATTAACAAAGCGCATACGCGAAAATGCATTTACGGTGTAGGTAAAGCGCGACAGTTTATCATTAGCTTGTGAAATGCAGTTAACGCTGTTGCCATACATATTTGCTAGGTAAAACAGTGCATTGTCACCTTGGTATTTTTTTTGTGCTTTAGCACAAAGCTCAAGTGCGTTTTGCAATGATAATTGGGGATTTAATCCAGCGTGGGAAATAAAAGTATTATACTTTTCAAGCCATACCGCGAGCGGTTGTTGTCTTAAAAACTCAATGTAAGTAGGTAGCTTTTTTGCGTTGAATAAGGCTTGTAAATTATCTTTTGGGTTGGGAGTGTTTTGTGTGAAGTACGTCGCTAGTAGATGTAAATCGTGATTGCCTAACGTTATTGTTACACTGCCTTGCTGAGCAAAGAGATACTTTAAACACGCCAGTGAATCTGGACCGCGTGCAACAATATCGCCAACTAAGTAAAGGTGATCGCGGCTTGGGTTAAAATCTACCGTTTTTAATAACGAGGTAAATTCGTTAAAGCACCCTTGCAGATCACCAATTACATATTTAGCCATATTTGCTTAATTAATGTAATACAACATCACTAGCTAGGCGAAATACTTCAATCGGGGCTTGGTATTCAGCACCAAACTCGTTACGCATTTGGTAATAACCTTGCATTGTACCGATTGGGGTATCTAATACTGCACCTGATGTATAGGTGTAGCTTTCACCAGGTCCAATTGTTGGTGTTTCACCAACCACACCTTCACCTTCAACTTCGGTTTCTTTACCGTTAGCATCGGTAATCAACCAGTAGCGGCTAAGCAATTTTGATGAACATAAACTATGGTTTTTGATTGTTACGGTATAGGCAAAAACGTATTTATCTTTTTCTGGCTCAGACTGACCATCAACATAAAACGTTTCTACCGATACTTTAATTGGAGAATTACTGCTTGTTGTCATAAATCCAGTTTGCAATCTTTACAAAAGTATCTAGAGAAAGGTTTTCGGCGCGCAGCTTTAAATCTAACCCTAAGTTTTCAATTTCTTCAGGCGTTAATAAATTCGATAAACTATTACGAATTGTTTTACGTCTTTGGTTAAACGCTTCTAAGCATACCGTGTTAAGGATTTTAGTGCTCTTTGCCTTTAATTGATCTGGCGATTTCGGGATCAGGCGAATAACCGCTGAATCCACTTTAGGTGCAGGTTTAAAGCACTCTGGTGGCACATCAATAACAGGCATTGCATGACAATAATACTGTGTCATCACACTTAATCGGCCAAAGGCCTTGCTGTCAGGGCTCGCAACCATGCGTTTAACCACTTCTTTTTGCAGCATAAAGTGCATGTGCTCAATATTTTGATAAAACTCAAATAAATGAAACAGAAGCGGCGTTGAAACGTTATAAGGTAAATTACCAAATACCTTAAGTTTGCGCTCATCATTAATTAATGACGCAAAGTCAAACTGCATGGCATCACCTTGATGCACAGTCAGCTTGTCGGCAAGAAATGGGTGATGAATCAAGCGGTGAGCAAGATCTTTATCGAGCTCAACTACCGTTAAATGGTCTGTTAGCTCTGCCACAGGCTCTGTAATTGCGCCAAGGCCAGGACCAATCTCAACGAGCTTGTCGCCAGGTTTTGGATCGATTGCAGTTACGATCTTATCGATAATGCTTGTATCGTGTAGAAAGTTTTGACCAAAACGTTTTCGGGCGCGGTGCCCTAAGTGTACTTTATCATTCATCTATTGTGCGCTTTTACTTGCCATTTCAATTGCTTTAGAAATTGCTAATTCGAAACTACCCACGTCGGCCTCGCCAGTTGCGGCTAAATCGAGAGCGGTACCATGATCCACAGATGTGCGGATAAACGGTAAACCTAGGGTGATATTAACTGAATTACCAAATCCTTTGTATTTTAACACAGGTAATCCCTGATCGTGATACATTGCAAGCACGGCATCGGCATCTTTTAGGTATTTGTCTTGAAATAACGTATCCGCTGGCAGTGGGCCAACAAGGTTAATGCCTTCATTTCTAAGCTGATCTAGCGTTGGTGAAATGACTTCGATTTCTTCTCGGCCTAAGTGACCATTTTCGCCTGCGTGCGGGTTTAAACCACAGACATAAATTTTTGCTGATTCAATGCCAAATTTAGTGGTTAAATCATGATGCAAAATACGCGTCACTTTGCTTAAACGGTCTTCAGTAATTGCTTTAGATACATACGCTAAAGGAATATGCGTTGTTACTAAAGCAACGCGCAAGCCCTCGGTAG
Organism: Pseudoalteromonas sp. MMG024; assembly: GCF_021654175.1. Classification (NCBI taxonomy): domain Bacteria; kingdom Pseudomonadati; phylum Pseudomonadota; class Gammaproteobacteria; order Alteromonadales; family Pseudoalteromonadaceae; genus Pseudoalteromonas; species Pseudoalteromonas sp. MMG024. Next base: position 96,877 of record NZ_JAKFZO010000012.1, on the reverse strand, counting down.
CGAGCATCATTACAACATCAGGCGTATTTGATTGCTGAGCAAAAAACTCAGTATGACCACTAAATGAAATACCTGCTTGGTTAATAATGCCTTTATGCACAGGGCCTGTGACCACAGCAGCAAATTCACCTTGCATATTGCCATCAGAGGCATATTTCAGCGTATCAAGTACGTATTGTCCATTGGCGTCATTGAGTTCGCCAGCAATCACGTCTTCTGCTAATGGAATATGCTTAACTGTTAGGTTACCTGCATTATGCGGTTGAGCCGCATTATTTGGCTGATATTCAATTAGTTGAATATCAATGCCAAGTAATTTTGCACGTTGCTTTAACAGATTTTTATCAGCAATTACGACAAGTTCTGCAGGCCAATCTTGTTGGGCTAGCTGTAAAATAAGGTCTGGCCCAATACCTGCCGGTTCGCCCGGTGTAACTGCAATACGTAATGTCATAACTATTCTTCTACAACTTCAATATAAGCTTGTTCGCGTAATTCACGCTGGAACGTAAAGCTTTCTTCTTTAAAGCGACGATTAAAAATCATTTGGTGCGCGCGGTTTTGTTTAACAAGCTCAGTTTTGTCTGATACGCGACGGTCTAATAATTCCATAATATGCCAGCCGTATTGGGTTCTGAATGGCTCACTGAGTTGGCCTTTTTCTAAACCTAATGCGGTTTCTTTAAATTCGCCTACCCAAGAGTTCGGGTCTGTCCAGTCATATTCACCACCGTTTAATGCTGAACCTGGATCTTCAGAATGCTCTTTAGCTAATTCGCCAAAGTCAGCATTACCTGCTCTTAAATCTTCAACAAAACCTGCGAGCATAGAGCGCGCTTTTTCTTCCGATACAATAATTGATGGCTTAACAAGAATATGACGTACTTTTAGCTCCACCGCTTCAACAACTTCAACACCACGTACATCTTGTAGTTTGACGATGTGGAAACCAGCGCCTGAACGAAGTGGGCCGACAATATCGCCTTTCTTATGGCCTTTTACCGCCTCAGCGAACAGTGTAGGCATTTCGTTAATGTTCATCCAACCTAATTGACCACCTTCAAGTGCTTTACCACCACCTGATGACGCAATTGCTATTTGCTTAAATTCACGACCTTCGTTTAGTAATCGAATAACGGCTTCAGCACGCTCTTTTTGTGTTTTGATATCGTCTGCAGTGGCATTTTCAGGGATCTCAATCAGGATATGACCGATATCGTATTCTTCGTTTGTCTGTCCTTGCTGCTCTAAAATACGTAGTAAGTTTTGTACTTCTTGTAAGCTTACGTATACGCGGCGTTCAACACTTGCACGCATAGTGCGGCTAGCAACCATTTCGTTACGAATTTCTTCACGATAAGTTTGGAAGTTATCTCCGCTAGCTTCTAGTGAGCGGCGCATATCGTCAAGGGTTGCACCTTGCTCACGGGCCATTTGTGAGAGAGTTTGGTCTAACTGTGCATCAGAAATACGTAAACCAATACGTTCACCCATTTGCAGTAACAGAGCTTGGTCAATAAGTTTGTCGATTGCTTGACGTCTTAGCGCCGTTTCTGAAGGTAGTTCCTGACCAGAATCTTTTGCACGGTTTTTAACACGGTTTACCAGTGCGTCTACTTCACTTTGTAAAATAACACCGTCGTTAACTTTTACGGCAACACTATCAAGTTCAGTAAGGCTGTATGCGCTTTGGCAGAAAGCAAGTAGGGCAACGCCCGCTGTCATTAATCGTTTTAACTTCATTGATTTTTTCTACTTACATATTAATTTGTTAGAAAGTAAGGTCTGCGATAACTAAAGATGCTTTGGTTGAGTAGTTTTTGCGCATCTAGACCCATTATAAATTTAATTTGAATACTCGAGTCAAATTTAGCTGATTCATTAGCAAACTGACCAACTGGTTTATTTAAGTCAGTTTCTATTTGTCTGCTACCAGATAATTGAATCGCCCAACAACATGATTGGTATTGTACACCAGTTAAAAACTCCACGCTGCGATCTGATTCTAGGTCGCGCTGGTAGCTCGAAACAATTTGCCATTGGTCGCCAATTGGGTAGCTAGCAAAAATACCAACTTGCTCAATTGTATTTCCTGAGACATTGTTTGCGTACCTATGGTTCAATTGAATTAACTCATTATTATCCCCTTTATAATCGAGGGTGAGGTGTGAGTTAACAAGGTCGCTGCCGTCAGTATCGTATTGCATACCTGCTGACAGGTACCAATTCTTGTGCCAATGTAGCATAGCTTCACTGGCAAATAACGAGTTATAACTCGCATTGTCGTCAATCTCAGACGGTTTAGCATCATCCGAGACGTAAAAGATTTGACCAATGCTGAAGTTAAATACTTCGTTATTTTGTTGATTAAATATACGTGTTGTTGCGCCTAAGGTAAATTGGTTTGCCGTAGCAATACGGTCTACGCCCGAGAAGCGTTGCTCGCGAAACAATCCGTGGAAATCATCTTGAAGCTTTACTGTATCGTATAAGCCGATATTTGACTGATCTTTTTCTGGAATAAACAAATACTGCGCTTTTGGTTCAAGTGTTTGTAGGCCGTTATCCACTAACCAATGCGTATCACGTTCAAAATTAATTTGTCCGTAAAGGCGTAGTTTAGGCAAGGTACGGTTTACGTTTTCCTCTAACTGAGTGCCAAGTAAATCACCTTGTTGATGGTAATTCGTTTGCAGCAAACTAACCTCAGATAAAAAGCTCCATGCGTAGTCGCTAATGCCGTAGCTTAGCTTAGGCTCTAAGTGAACACGGGTAGCTTTTTCAACCAGTGCTTCTTCGTTTTGAAAATGGGCAAATTCACCGTTTAAAGTAAAGTCGGCACCATAAAAATCAAACGCATTAACTTGGCTAAAGGTAATTTGGGGTAGTGCGCGATAAGATTCTAAATGATCACCAAGTACCTCAAAGCCTTGTAACTTCATATCGGTATGCCAGTAATCACCTAAATGAGTTAACTGAATAAGGTGATTAAGCTGGGTATCGGTACGATTAGCGTAGCTCGATCCCATATCGTTAATATAGTTATCATCACTGATATTTGTGATGTCGATTTGGCCTCGCCAGTTATCGTCAATTTTGCTGTATTGGCTTAGGTGCAATAAGTAACGACTGCCCAATTCAGGTTCAGAATCATCGCTATTAAGATACTCAATTGCAGCCATACCTTGGTGCTCTTCAGTTAAATAGCGAAACTCGGTTTGCAGCTGAAAACCCTGATTTGACATATAACGCGGAGTAATCGTCGCATCCATATCTGGCGCAATATTCCAATAAAACGGAGTTTCAATCTCTAAACCATAACGATTAGAGCTGGTAAATGTTGGTTGAATAAAACCAGATTTACGTTTATCCGATATTGGAAAGGTAAAATACGGTAGGTAAAACACCGGTGTGTCATACACTTTTAGTACAGCACCGTAAGTTTCACCCCAGCCTTCTTCTTGTGATAGTTTAATTTTTTTTGCATCCAGCGCCCACACAGGGTTATCGCTTGGACAAGTTGTAAAGCTGGCATCTTGCAAGAGTAAAAGTGATTGATTTACTTCAAGCAGTTTGGCCTCGCCGCGACCTGCTTGTTGAGTAAATTGGTATTTAGCGTCACCGAGAGATAACTCTGATGAGGTTAAGTTAGCAAAAAAGTGTTTTGACGAAATATAGCTGTTGGGATCTTGATAAACGATTGGGCCAATGGCATTGAGCATGCCATTTATTTTATCAAGTTCAGCGCTGGATGCGGTTAGACTCATCAGTGTCGAGTCCATCATCACGTTGCCGCTAAATAGCGCTTTGTTTTTTCCTGCTAATTCTACCTGATCTGCGTTAATCGCAAGCTGACCAACAGCAAGCCGGGAAGTAGACTGCCAGCTTAAGTTAGGATCGGTTTCGCACAGAGAAAACATATCTGAAGCACTGGCCAGAGGTGACATAAAAATCAGTGTCGCAAATATGCCAAAAGGGCGTTTCATTAATCAGATAACCTTGTGAAAAAGACCTTACTTACGTTTTATACTATGCGCTGTTTTTGTCAGTAAGCGAATTTTGGAGCTTACACTTAATTTTATATGGTTAAACAGCGGCATTTTGTTGCACCAAAAACTTGCTGCTTTGAGCATAATTTAAAGCGTACACGTAACTAAGCCTGTAATAATTTAATTTTAATGATTTCTCTCATTACTTGAACTGTTAATATACCATTGAAAAGAGAAAAATACTTGTGCAATTAAGCGCCATTTATAGTCTGTTAGCAAATGGCACAGGACAATGCACAATTTGTAATTAATTGTAGTTGGGGTTAAGCCTTGCATAACCAAATGTTTGATGCGTTTTTAACGCAAAACTTACCGAATTTAGAACAACAAAACGCATTCAAAGTTGAGCTGATTACAGGTGACGCGAGTTTTCGGAAGTACTTTCGTGTTTTTACTGATAACCACACTTATATCTTAATGGTATCGCCACCAAATTTAGTCGATAACGAACCCTTTATTGAACTGAATCAGTTGTTTAGTCAGGGCTCTTTTAAAGTGCCACAAATTCTAGCAGTAGATAAAGAATTAGGTTTACTGCTTATTGAAGACTTAGGAAGCACTCACTTTGCTGATTGTTTAGGGCAAGGGAGTGAACAGAAACTGTATTATCAAGCGATTGATATGCTGCCTAACATTGCAAAGTTAGCAAAAACCAACGCAATGAAGCCGTATGATGCAGCGTTTATCGATCTTGAACTAGAAATTTTTAATCACTGGCTAATTGAGCAGTTTTGTCAGATTACAATGGATACTGGCGCGCAAAAAACATGGCAGCAAGTAAAACAACAACTGATTAATGCGTTAGAAATGCAGCCTAAAGTGACCATGCACCGTGATTACCACAGTCGAAACTTAATGGTATGGCAACAACAGCTGGCAATTATCGATTATCAAGATGCGGTGCAAGGCCCGCTCACCTATGATTTAGTGTCACTTACCAAAGATTGCTATCACATTTTACCAAAGACGCTTCGTCAAGAACTTGTACGCTACGGGTTTGCACAGTACGAAAAAGCGGGAATGACAGTCGGTTTATCGTTTGATGATTTTGAACTCTTATACACCTTAACCGGTATTCAGCGTCACTTAAAAGCTGCGGGCATTTTTTGTCGATTAAGTATTCGAGATAACAAACAAGGCTATCTACCTCATGTGCTTGATACCATGCACTATGTTGTTGAAGCATGCGACGAATTGGCACATACATTTCCTGTCTTAGGTTACTTTTCACAATGGCTTAAAGTGAGTGTTTTACCAAGCTTAAAGGCAAAATTATGAGAGCAATGATCTTAGCGGCGGGGCGCGGTAAACGCATGATGCCATTAACGGCAGATACCGCAAAACCCATGTTAAAAGTGAATGGCAAACCGCTCATTGAGTACCATATAGAACGCTTAAAAGCGGCGGGTATTAGCGTAATTGTGATTAATTTGGCTTGGTGTGGTGAAAGTATTCGCAATACATTAGGCGATGGCAGCCAATTTGGCGTGAGTATCATTTATAGTGACGAAGGGGGAGAAGGTTTAGAAACTGCCGGTGGTATTATCAATGCACTCGATTTACTTAGCGAGACATTTATTGTCATTAACGGTGATATTTTTACTGATTATGATGCAACAAGTTTGACGCAAATTGCGCTATTGCCGCAACAAGCGCACTTAGTGTTAGTGGAAAATCCAGCACATAACCCAAATGGTGACTTTTCGTTAGAGCAAGGGTTTGCGTCAAGTGATAGCGATGCCGAAATAAAACATACATTTTCGGGTATTGCGCTTTACCATAAATCATTTTTTGCTAATACCAAGGCGGATTTTTTACCACTCGCGCCAATGCTACGAGAAAAAATGGCCGAAAAATTAGTGACCGCCGAACTGTATATTGGCAATTGGCAAGATGTCGGCACACCTGAGCGATTAGCCGAAATTAACCAACAGGAGTATTAAACTAAATGTGGGGAAAGTTACTAGGTGCAGGGTTTGGCTTTTTATTTGGTAAATGGTTTGGCGCAATTTTAGGTCTTTATTTAGGCCATTTATTTGACCGCGGTTTAAAGCAAGACTTTAATAAAGCCGGTGGCTTTCAAGGCTTTTTCGACAATAGCAGCGTCTCTGAAAAACAAGCGTTATTTTCTTATACCTGTTTTGCCGTAATGGGTCATATTGCCAAATCGAATGGTCGCGTTAACGAACAGCATATTAGTGCCGCGTCTCGTTTTATGGATGAAATGGGGTTAACTGACGACGCGCGCCGCGATGCGCAAAACGCATTTCGCAGTGGAAAACAAGCTGACTTCCCTTTTAAATCAGTACTTAAAGATTTTCGCGACCGCTTTTCAGGTCGTTATGATTTAATCCAATTGTTTCTTGAAATTCAAATTCAAATGGCATTTAGCGATGGCGAATTAAGCGATAAAGAGCGTGATTTACTTAAGCAAGTAAGTAAATACATTGGCATTAATAGTACTCACTTTAAGTTTATTTTAAAGCGTTATATTGCGGAATTTGAGTTTCACCGTTACCAACATACAAAGCAAAGTCAGCAGCAATCTTATCGCTCGTCAACGAACAAAGCGCAAGATACGGCATTAACAAAAAGTGCAGCACTACAAGTGCTAGGGTTAGATAGTAATGCCGATGAAAAAGCGATTAAAAAAGCTTATCGTAAATTGATGGCTCAGCACCATCCAGATAAATTAGTGTCGCAGGGATTACCACCTGAGATGATGCAGCTCGCCAAACAAAAAAGCCAAGATATTCAAGCAGCATATGAATATTTAAAAGCGAAGTAGCATGCTAGGCTTAAAAAGCTGAACTAGGGGGATTAGTTAAATACCTAACCAGGTTAAAAAGCCATATATTTCTTTAGATAAGCGCTGATGTTGCTGCTCACTGGATTGGTTGCCAAATAAAGCGCGTTGGCGATAGTTTAATTTATGGTTACGTCGTGCAAGTTTTTTGCGCTGTACCATTTGTTGGTTAAGCCAATGGTTTTGGCTTTGATAATAAATATCGAGCGTTGGCCATGGGGTCGTAGTGATGGTTTGGTTTAGTGACTTGTTTTTCTGCGCTTCGTTATAAAAGCTATTAAGCAAAATCAGTGCATCAATTTGTTCCGATGTTTGCTGATTTAGATAACTATTCAAAATTGCGCCGCTTTGTCCTTGTGTTATCACAATTACAAAACCCGGGTGAGTTAGCGCTTGTTGATACATGGCTTTAAAACGACTGGTTAAACTAAGTGTGTAGGCGTCGAGGTCGGGCTTTTTAAATTGCGATAAACTTGGCGCAACGCTTACGTTATCATTATCGGGCAATTCATCATTATTTATACGTGGGCTACTACCTGCGCTAATGCTGTAAGTAACCCATCCATAATCATTTAGTGATTTACGTAAAAAGTCGATGCCACGGTCATTCGATTGGGTTAAGTGCCAATCAGCAATTAAGATCGCAACACCCTTTTCAAATTCTGCCGTGTGGTCTCGGTACAAGGCTGTTAACTCATTGTCGCCAGCCATTACTGTTACAACCTCTGAAGGTTCGAAGTAGTGGGACACATCTTGATTGTTTTGCAGCTCTTTATTGATAGGTGCGAGCCACTCAACATCCTTAGCTTGCGTTAAGAACGCGCTAACAAGTAACAAACAAACTGTAAGGTAAAATTTAGGCTTCACACGCATGATTTGATTTTGACTTTTTAAGCTTATCGACACTCTAAGCTAATATTTTAGTTAAAAATCAGGATCGCTATAAAAACTGAGTTGCTGTTTTGTTACAGGGTGAGTGAAGCTTAAGTATTGCGCATGAAGTTGTAATCTTGTCGCCATAGCAAGTGCGTCGTCGAGCGCATAAAGACGATCGCCTAAAATCACATGACCTAACGATAACATATGTACACGCAACTGATGTGAGCGACCGGTGATTGGCGTTAAGGCAACACGCGTTGCATGTTCTTCATAGCTTAACACTTCATAGTGGGTAAGAGAGGGTTTTCCACGTTCATGATCCACCATTTGTTTTGGTCGGTTTGGCCAATCGCAAATTAACGGAAGATCCACAGAACCTGTTTCTGGTTCGAGTTTGCCATAGACGCGAGCGATATAACGCTTTTTGGTTTCTCTGTCTTGAAACTGGCGGCTTATTTCACGGTGCGCCGCTTTATTTAGCGCAAGGCAAATAATGCCTGAGGTGGCCATATCAAGGCGATGCACTATGGTTGCTGTTGGAAATACTAAATTAACGCGGTTAATCAGGCTGTCTTTGTGCTCAAGCGCTTTGCCCGGCACGGTCAATAAACCACTGGGTTTATTAAGAATGATTAGGTCATCATCACGATATAAAATATTGATGTATGGCGAAGTTGGCGGGTTATAGTTTAACAGCACAGTGATTCCAGCAAAAAAATGGGGCTTAATCTAAGCCCCATTTTAAAGCAATTATAGTTAGTGAGAAACCACTATTAAGCGGATTGCATCAAGCTTAAGCTCTGCTTTTTCAACATGCTCAAGTAATTGTGACTTTTGCTTTTCCAAATAAAACAGCTCGTCTTCACGTACGTTCGGATTAAGTTGTTTAAGCGATTTTAAGCGTGCTAGCTCATCATCTAAGTTAGTGTTTACACTTTCTTTAGCACTTTGCTTTAGTGTGTCTAATTGACTTTGTGCTAGTTTATTTGCCGTTTCAATCATTGGGTGAACGCTTGATTGCAGCGCTGAGGCAAGCTTGCTAGCTGTTTGTTTACCAACCGCATTAAGTTGCTGATTAAACGTATCAAACGCCACATTCGCAGCTAAATCATTACCGTTTTTATCAAGTAATAAACGCACAGGTGTGGTTGGTAAGAAACGACCCATTTGCAGTGCTTTTGGTGCGCTGGTTTCTGCAAGGTACACTAACTCAACAAAGAAACTTCCCGCAGGCAGTTGCTTGTTTTTAAGTAACGCAACGGAAGTAGTGCCGAGATCATCATCAATAATCAATTCCATTGCACCTTGCACCATAGGGTGATCCCAACTTAAAAAGTGTACATCTTCTTGTGCAAGTGCGGTGTCGCGGTCAAAGGTAACGGTTAAACCTTCGTCACGTAAACATGGGAACGATGGCGTTAGCATATGTTCAGTTGGTTTTAGAACAATTGAGTTCTCACCGCGGTCTTCTTGTGAAACACCGAAAATATCAAACATCTTGATCATAAACATAGGCAGTGCAGTTTGGTTATCAAGCGATTCAATATCGCTTACCAATTGCTCTGAGCGGCCTTGGCCTTTTGAATGTAGTTCAAGTAATCGGTCGCGGCCTTGCTCCATTTTTTGCTTTAACGCTTGGTTTTGCTTGTTTACCGATTCAAGTAATGGATCAAGCTCTTCCTCGTCGGTGTTATGGCTTGCCACGAACTCCAATAATTCATCTTTGTATTCTGAATACAGTAGTTGCCCTGTGGTTAATGTGTGTTCAAATGCTTCTAGCGCATCGTGGTACCAGCGGAATAATACTTCTTGCGCAGTGTTTTCAAAGTACGGCACATGAATTTTAATGTCTTCGCTTTGACCAATACGGTCTAAGCGTCCAATTCGTTGCTCAAGTAAATCAGGGTTTAGTGGTAGATCAAATAAAATTAGGTGGTGGGCAAACTGGAAGTTACGTCCCTCTGAGCCAATTTCAGAACAGATTAATACTTGCGCCGCATCTTCTTGCTCGGCGAAGTAGGCTGCTGCGCGGTCACGTTCAATAATGCTCATACCTTCGTGGAACACCGCGGCTTTAATACCTTCACTTTCACGAATTGCTTGTTCTAAGCTCAGTGCTGTTTGCGCTTCACTACAAATTACTAATACTTTTTCGCGTTTTAGCTCAAGTAGTTTCTCGGCTAACCATTCAACACGTGGGTCAAATTGTGCCCAACTAGCAGATTCACCTTCAAACTCTTGGAAAATCTTTTCTGGAAATAATGCACGTTTAGCGCGCATTTCCGCATCTTTTAAACCCGCAATATTACCCATTACATTCATTGCTGTAGTGTATTGTTTCGGCATCGATACAGGGTAAGCGTGTAGCTCACGTGATGGGAAACCCTGGATGCTACTACGGCTGTTTCTGAACAAAATGCGGCCTGTACCGTGTCTGTCGAGCAGCATTGATAGAATTTCATTTTTAGCCGCTTGCTCACCTTTTTCAACTTGGCTAAGCAGTGTGGTGATATCACTTTCTTTTAATAGTGATGTAAGCGTTTGTTTTGCGTTATCACTTAAGGCTTCATCAGCTAATAGCTGGTTTGCCGCATCAGCAACTTCTTGATAGTGGCTTTCTTCTTCCACAAACGCTTGATAATCGTAGAAACGGTTTTCATCAAGCAGTTTTAAACGAGCAAAATGACTTTCGTGACCTAGTTGATCAGGCGTAGCGGTGAGTAGAATTAAGCCCGGAATGTCTTGGCTTAGTTCAGCAATACGGTTGTATTCTGTGCTTGATTTCTTTTCGCTCCACTTTAAGTGGTGCGCTTCATCGACAACAAGTAAATCCCAATCGGCAAGTGTTGCTTGCTCAAACCAAGTTTTCTTTTTCGTAATAAATTCAAGGCTGGTTAGGATCAGCTGTTCAGTTTCAAACGGGTTTGCTGCATCGGCATAGGCTTCTGTACAGCGTTCATCATCAAAAATTGAAAACTGTAAGTTGAAGCGACGCAGCATTTCAACTAACCATTGGTGCTGTAAGTTTTCAGGCACCACAATAAGCACGCGTGAAGCACGACCTGTAAGCACTTGTTGGTGAATAATCATACCGGCTTCAATGGTTTTACCTAAGCCAACTTCATCTGACAGCAATACACGCGGGGCAAAACGTTTGCCCACTTCTTCAGCAATATAAAGCTGGTGTGGAATTAGGCTTGCGCGCGCACCGACTAACCCTTTTAAGCTTGATTGTTGGTTTTGGTGAACATGGGTAAGCGTGTTATGACGCAGAGTAAAGCGATCAAAACGGTCAATTTGCCCTGAAAACAGTTTATCTTGCGGCTTATTAAACTTAATAAAGTGGTCAAGAAAGGTTTCTTTAAGTGCGACTTGTTCTTGATTGTCTTCGCGAGTGCCAGTGTAAGTAAACAAGCCATTTTCTTCGTCAACCTGCTCAACTATGAGTTCCCATTCGTCAACGCTACGAATTTTATCACCTACATTAAATGCCACTCGGGTAACAGGTGCTTCAGAAATACTGTAAACGCGGTTCTCACCACTGGCTGGGAATAAAATAGTTACTTGGCGTCCTTCACAGGCTACTACCGTACCTAAGCCTAAGTCGGATTCGGTGTCGCTGATCCAGCGTTGACCTAAAGAAAAGCTCATTTTTAACTCGCTACTATCGAAAAAAGGCGGCTATGTTACCTAGATTTCTCGTTGGATTCACCTGTTAATTTAGAACTCGTGAGGTTAATACCTATTCGCCGCTTTAATGTTTGTAATTTAGCCAGAATTTTGCACTTTTTTTGTCATAAAAAAGCCAAATTCCTGAAATAGACTAAACTTAAAAGTAAAGCAAAAACCATAAACCCGCCAGCTAAGAGAAGGAACAGCTTATGGGAAAAATGCGCAATAACGATAATAAACTCTATGTCCTAGATACCAACGTATTACTTCACGAACCTTTCGCTTTTTTATCTTTCCAAGAACATCAAGTCGTTATCCCAATGACAGTGTTAGAAGAGCTGGACCACATTAAAGATCGCAAAAAAGATGTGAGTCGAGACGCACGGATTGCTATTCGTGCTTTGGATGATGTATTAAGAGACGCAAGTCCTGAAGAAATGCTTGCTGGGGTTGATCTTTCAACGGTCGCTAAAAATTGTACGGGTAAACTAACGATTGTTAACGACCATATGTTTGAAGATGCGGTTTCGGGTTTACCAGGAGATGAAAACGACCATCGCATTATTAATACCGCACTGCATTTGCAGCAGCTAAAAGTTGAAGTAAAAGTAGTGTTAGTCACTAAAGACATAAACATGCGCTTAAAAGCAAAAGGAGCGGGGCTTGAGTTTGTTGAAGACTACCGCACCGATCAGCTCATTGACGATATTAGCTTGCTAACAAGCGGCTATAAAAAGCTTGATGGCGATTTTTGGCAGCATGTTAAAGAGTGCGACAGCGAGCAAAGCGGTCGAGATACGTATCATACCGTACCCCGTAATTTGCTTAATGAAGTCTTTATCAATGAGTATTTACTCGACGAAACAGGCCACTTTGCTGCCCGTGTGGTGGATTACGACGAAGAGCATATTAAGCTACTTGATTTGGGTTTCGAACGTATTATGGGGCGCAGTGCGTGGGGCATTCAGCCCAAAAATGTTTATCAAGCAATGGCGATTAATGCGCTGCTCGATCCGCATATGGATTTAGTGATTTTGACAGGCCCTGCTGGTTGCGGTAAAACCTTGTTGGCATTGGCTTGCGCCCTTGAACTTGTGATTGAACGGGGAATGTACGATAAGGTAATCGTGACCCGTAACACGCCCGAAATTGCAGAATCAATCGGCTTTTTACCAGGCACTGAAGAAGAAAAAATGATGCCTTGGCTTGCGGCGATAACCGATTCCTTAGAGGTACTTCATAAAAACGACGAAAATCCGGTTTCGAGCCGCAATTACATTATGGAAAAAGCCAATATTCAATTTAAGTCGATAAACTTTATGCGTGGACGCAGTATTCAAAATGCCATTGTTATTTTAGATGAAAGCCAAAACTTAACCGCATCGCAATTAAAAACCATTATTACCCGTTGTGGTGAAGGTACTAAATTAATTTGCTCGGGTAACTTGGCACAAATTGACAGTAATTACCTAACCCCAGTGACTTCAGGGTTAACCTATATTGTTGAACGTTTTAAAGACTTCCAAGGCAGCAGCACGATTAATTTAAACGGTGTAGTACGTAGCCGTTTAGCGAGCTTTGCTGAAGAAAATTTATAAGCTAACGAGTGAAGGTGTCTAAAAATGACATCTATGAAAAGTTAAAAGGGCTGATGTTTATCAGCCCTTTTTTTGTTTGATGATTTACGCGGAACTATCGTTAACACATTTAACGCTAAAATTCATAAACGTGGCCGCAAGAGAATCATGTGTTATCTCACGTGCGACTTAAATTATATCAACTACGTATTGCTTACTTTTCAGCATACTCCAAGAGCTGCTGCTTACCTCGGCGATTGGATATTGCTTTGGTCCAGTGACTTCACCGACTAAGTATTTTAAGCCATTAATTTCAACATGCTTGTCGCCTTTGCGAATCGGTAAATTTAACCCAATTAGCGCATGGTTAGGGGAGGTAATAATAGCGATGGTCAGGCGTGGGTAAATCGCTTTTAAAATAGCGCTGGTGAGCACAAGTTTACTGTCTACATCGCCGTATTGTTGGCGGATCAGCTTAAGAGGTGGCTTAAAGTTTTTGCCACTGTTATGAAAACGGTCTGGCAACTCAGATGTTGGCATCGCTTGTACCCAACTTAACACAAAGTTAATAACTGTTTTTGGTCTCACGTTATTGCCAAACTTAGTTAAAATAGCTTCTCTAATCGGTGAAATATAGTCATATGAATTTTTCACAAAGCGCGGTAAGTCGGGTCTAACCGCATCAATTGCCCAGATGGCCTCTAAATCAGCATAGTGATGCTTGCGTAAATAGCTTTTTCGTGCACTTTGTTTTGCTTTTTCAACTCGCGTTTCCACGTCTTTTAATAGCGCTTTGTCATCACTGTAAACTTTATATTCAATGCTGCGTTCTTTACGCTGTGTTTCGAGTGTGTATTTACGTCGGTCGAACTCTTTAATGGTGTTTCTTACTTTTATATCAATCTTGTCGAGGTATTCTTGTGCGTTAAAGCCTTTAAAGCGGCGGTAGTGGTTAAATAGCTGGTCGTTTGAATAGCTAAAGCTAAGCTTTTGTTCTTTGTCTTGATCATCAAACCAAGTGTAATAAAACGTTTGTTGTTGTTTTTCTTGTACCACTTTGCGCTCGAACGAGTGACTAAAAAGCGGCAAAGCGCAAAGGCTAAAAATGACAGCGAGCAATAAACTTGGTTTTAGTTTAACCATGATAATATCCGAGGTTGCGTAAAGTCTGTTAGGTGAATTGTCATAAATAACATTAAGCTTAGTCAAGATGTTGTGATAGAACGAAATATTTCTGTTCATTTCATAAATTCGAAGGCCACCTGTGTTAACGCTGATTACTAAGACTATTAATTTGGATAATAAAAAAGGAAGCACATGCTTCCTTTTAATCTTGGATTATTTACTTTGAATACAGGTTACTTATCCATTAATTCACGAATGTATTTAACCGGTGAGCTGCCGTAACTTAAAAACTGTTCGTGGAATGCTTTTAAGTCAAAATCGTCACCCAGTTTCGCTTTTTGCGCTTCGCGGAAATCGTAAATTTCACGGTAGCCCGTGTAGTAGCTTGTTAGCTGAACTTGGCTCAGCGTCGCGCGGCGCCATTTGCCTTCTGCCTCAGCGCGTTCTTGGAAAGCACCGTTCATAAGTAGATCTAGGCCTTGTTCTTTACTGATGCCTTCCACTTGGATTTGATAATCCAAAATCGTGTTACAAATTACGCGTAAATTCCATTTGTAGTACATTAGCCACATTTCTGGTTCAAAATTACCGTAACCTTCTTCTAGCATCATGCGCTCTGTGTACACCGCCCAACCTTCTATCATTGCGCCGTTTCCGAAAATACTCTTAATGAGAGACGGTGACTCATTTGAATAAACTAATTGGGTGTAATGGCCCGGAATTGCCTCATGAATATTTAAAATTTGTAAAATCCAGTGGTTGTACTCTTTCAAATACGATTCGGCTTGTTCCTCACTCATATTATCGAGTGGCGTAACGTTGTAGTAGGTGTTTTCTTTTTTCGCATATGGACCCGGTGCACTAATAGATGCACCGGCAAAACCGCGCATATAATCTGGCGTTTCGCGCACCACTAGCGGTTTTTCAGGATCAAGCGTTATGAGGTCTTTTTCTTTAATAAAGGCTTCAAGTTCAGGAATTTGTTTTTTAATTTCCTCAACAAAGTTTTCGCGTTTTACGTGCTTAACCGCAAGGTGATTAATCAGTTTTGAAATTGCTTTTTGAGGTTCACTTGGCATCTGTGTATTGGCAAAATACTTAGGCCAAAGTTGCTCGGTGATTTTTAACATTTCAGCGGTAACACGTTCTTTATCTGCCAACGCTTTTTGATAAACCTCTTTTGCGCTGTAACCGGACTGAATATCAAATGCGAACTTTTGCTCGTAAAGCGCTTCGCCAATTCTAAATGAACGCGCGTTATTGTTTGCAACCAGCTCTTGTTCCAGCTTAGTTAAGAATTCAATGTATTCATTAATCGCAGCTATTGCTGCTTTAAAACGGGTTTCAAATAATTGCTTATCAGCGTCCGATAGATTTGAGGTTTTAGCTTTATTAAATAAATCTTTATTTAGTACGCTAAATGCTCCTTTATTTTGGCTAATTGCCAACTGTGTGTACTCAAGTGTTGGCGTATCAATATTGGCAATGGCTGCTGCAAAATAGGCAGGTACATTTTCAAGGCGCTTTAACACTTTCGTGATTTTTGTGTTGTCATCATCAAAGCGACTATTAATGATTTGTGCAAACCCACCGGCAACATTGTAATTTGATGGATTCCATTGCCACGATTTAAACGTGTTTACTGTCCAAATTATTTTCTTTAATAAATTTTCGATTAAACGATAATCGGTTTTTAAATTGGCTGGTAACTTATTAAGGTCAAACTGGGCTAATTTAGCGAGTTGCGTATTGGCAAAATTAATATCGTTAACGCGGCTTTGAGCGTCGGGAACCGTTAAAATATGGTCGTATTTGCCGTAACCTGCGTATTGCGACCACTCAGGACGGTGACGCCAAAAGTTTTCAATAAATTGTGCTGAAAACGCTTCAAATGCAGCAGCTTGAGATTGCTGTTGGCTTGCAGGTGCGTCAGTTGTTGAATTGGTTGTTTGGCATGCACTAAGGCCAAGTGCTGCAACCAGCGCTAAACTTAAGGCTGTTTTTTTCATTGTGTTTCCCTTGAGTGATTAAAGCGACTAAGCGAGTTAAAGCCGCGTTAAAGTGAGTGTATCAATTTCACTTAAAAATCGAAGTTTTTTCGATAAAAGGTCAACAACCCTATACACGGTTACGTGTTTCGTCATTTTCAAAGGCGCTAATATTTAGCGCTATTTGCTTAACTAAGCGCGAAATAGACTGCTTGCTGGCCCACGCAATATGTGGTGTGAGCAATAAGTTGCTTCCTTGATACTGAACGAGCGGGTTGTCGTCTTGTGCGGGTTCTTTGCTTAAAACATCAATCGCCGCTGCTTTAATTTTTTTGGTTTGCAGTGCGTGTGCAAGTGCACTTTCATCAACAATGCCCCCGCGTGCAGTATTAATTAGTACCGCGCTAGATTTCATTAGTTTAAATTCGCGCGTACTAATTAAATTTTCAGTTTCTTGGTTAAGGGGGCAATGAACCGAAACAATATCGGCATTTGCTATCGCGTCATCAAATGCAACTCGACCGTCACGCACAGGGCTGTTCTTACGCTCACTAATCAAAGTTTCAATGCCAAATGCTGTTGCGGCTTTTGCTACTGCGCGTCCTAAATCGCCATACCCGATTAATGCCATTTTTAAACCCGCTACTTCGTCTATTGAGTGGTCTAAAAAGCAAAAATGGCTCGCTTGTTGCCACTGATTGCTATGACAATCAGCAATGTATTGATGGGTATTACCTAGTAAGTTAAATAATAAAGCGAACGTGTGCTGTACCACGCTCGCGGTGGAATAGCCTGCAACATTGGTAACGGCAATGTCATGCTTTTTAGCCGACACTAAATCAACATTATTGGTGCCTGTGGCGGCAATGCAAATTAGCTTTACCGTGCTTAGTTGAGATAATGCTGTTTGGTCTATCACTACTTTATTGGTAATTATCACGTCCATACCTTGGCAACGCTCAATCACTTGTGCAGGCGTGGTATTGTCAAATAATGCGATGTTTTGTGTCAGCGCATTTAGCGGTGATAAGTCACCATTTTCAATTGTTGCGTAGTCGAGAATAGCAATTTTCATAATTTTAAAGTTTTGGTTTGACTTTGGAGTTAACTCTAGGGTTTATACTTAGTAGGAAAGTTAGATTTAGTGTATCTCAATTAGGCAGGCAAATGGTAAAAATAGGTGAAATTGCAAAACGGTTAGCGGTCTCGACCGATACGCTTCGTTACTATGAAAAGCAAGGCATTCTCAATTCATCGGCGCGCAGTGAGTCGGGGTATCGCTTGTATTCTGAACAAGACATCGCGCAGCTGTCGTTTGTACTAAGGGCAAAGGATGTAGGCTTTACACTGAATGAAATTAAAGAGTTACTTGCAATAAAAGTGGATAAGCAAAGTCACAGCTGTGAGCAAGTTAAACATTTTACGAGTGAAAAAATAACGCAAGTTGAGCGTAAAATTACCGAGTTAAATACCATTTTAAATTCGCTTAAATTACTGCACAAATCATGCTGTGGCGGTAACGAGCCCGCCGTTCATTGTTCAATTCTTTCAGCGCTGGAGGCACAAAATGACGCTCGTTAATAACTTTATTGACCTCTTTATTATTTCAGCGCCTTGGTTGTTATTGGGGTTGTTTATAGCGGCATTAATTAATGTTTACTTACCTGAAAACTTTCTCAATCGCCACCTTGGCAAAGAGGGCTTTGCTACTACCATTAAAGCGGCTCTTATTGGTGCGCCAATGCCGCTGTGTTCTTGTGGCGTAATTCCAGCGGCACTCGGGCTGCGAAGGGCGGGAGCCTCAAAAAGCGCAACCACGGCATTTTTAGTCTCTACGCCCGAAACAGGTGTTGATTCAATTTCTGTCTCGTATGTTTTGCTTGGCCCATTTATGGCAATTATCCGACCTATTGCGGCGGTTGCTAGTGCCATTACTGCGGGTTTATTAGTGGGCGGTGAAAGTAAACTTGATACGCAACAAAGCGCCGATAACATAAAAGAAAAAGCCGATGATACTTGCTGCAGTAGTGCGCACACCACAGAGCAAAATGCGGCGCAGGCTAGTGATATGGTTTCAGAACAAAAGACGTCATGCTGTAGTACTCAGCAAAAGCCTGTTGTGCAAACTTCCCCTTGTTGTGCGCCAACAGTAGCTGAAGCTAAGGCGAATGTATCAACCAGTGCTGCTTGTTGCTCGGTAAAAGATTCTGATGAGCAAAAAGAAAATACTACCTCGTGCTGTTCCACAGACAAAGAAACACAGCTTGTAACAGAAACCGCGACAGCAAAACTCAAGCGTGCATTTTCATTTAGTGCTAACAAACTGCTAAGTGATACCGCAAAGTGGCTGATGATAGGTTTGTTTTTTGCCGCGTTAGTGCAAACCTTTGTACCGCAAGATTTTCTGCAACAGTATGGTAGTGGAATTTGGGCCATGCTAATCGTAATTTTAATTAGTATTCCAATGTATGTATGTGCAACTGCTTCAACGCCTATTGCCGCAGGGTTATTAATGTCGGGCGTTAGCCCCGGTGCTGCGCTGGTATTTATGTTAGCTGGGCCGGCAACTAATGTAGCTACATTAGGTGTGGTAGCGAGCGAACTAGGCAAGCGCGCGGTGGTCGCTTATTTAACAGGAGTTATTGGTGTTGCGCTAATTTTCGGCTTTATTACCGACTATTTGATAGCACGATATCAATTCGCAATCGTACCATCGCTACAAGAATCGCATCATGTATTACCCATGTGGCTAGAGTACGGCGCGGGAGCCTTACTTGCGCTGTTAATGTTGCGCTTGGTTTGGCTCAAATTAAGTAGCGCCAAGTAACTTGTATATTTGCTTTTAGGCTAGAGCGTGTTGACCTTTACGGTCTAAATTCTGTTCAAATCCAAAGTGTTTTGATCGCGGCGTTGCTTTGCAGACCTAGCGGGCTAAGTCAAAAAGCGACAACAAAGAGCAAAACGCTTTGGATTGAACCTTTAGGCAGCGCTTGTTTGGCATTTATACTGCGTTATCGCTCATTCGTGTAGAGTTACTACACCACAATCACTCTGTCTTGTCTAAATGCCAAACAAACTGCTGCAGAAACAGACTGCAAAGGTCAACACGCTCTAGTTAATTGATATTTAAGCTTGAAAGACATCGTTTTTTGCGATGATTCGTTTAATAAAAAGGAGCCCACTGGCTCCTTTTTTTGATCTAGATCAAGTTTATAAATTTAGATGAATCAATATTTAAATTTATTTTAAATATTTTTAAATGATAATGATTTCTGTTATTGATCTAATTTGTTTTGGGTTTTAGAATGCTTCGCAGTTTTATTAAGCCAATTACGTTTTTGATAAAAATTGGTATTACTCAATCATAAAAATATCAGGGATTAACATAATGAAAAAAATAGCGAATTTTGCACTTTCTTCGTTATGTGTTGCAATGCTTGCAGCATGTAGCGGTGACGATGGCAAAGACGGGGCAGACGGCGCACCAGGTGTAAGTGGCGAAAGTGGTGTATCAACGTATGTGACCGAAAAAGATGTCGTTGTTACCAATGCACAGCATGCATATGCGGTTTACGCCGATTCACTTATCGCTGCTAAACAGCTTAAAAATGTGATTGAGCAGTTTGTTGCAGAGCCAAGCGAAGCTAACTTTAGCGCCGCTAAAAATGCGTGGTTAGATGCTCGCGAACCTTATGGTCAGTCAGAAGTTTATCGCTTTCGTGAAGGGCCAATCGACAATCTAACGCGTGATGACAATGGTAACCCCGTATTAGTTGCTGAAGAAGGTCCTGAAGGCGCAATCAACGCATGGCCACTAGCCGAAGCGCTAATTGATTACACAATTGACATGGATGGCGCACAACTGCCTGAAAACCCTGCAAGTTTGCCAGTAGGTGGCAATATTATTGCCGATCTTGCTGAGTTCCCAGATATCACCAAAGCGTTACTCGCTGAACAATTTGAGCGCGGCGATGATGAAGCCAATGTAACATCAGGTTATCACGCGATTGAATTTTTACTGTGGGGACAAGATCTTAATGCTGATGGTTCTTACACGCCAAACCGTGACTACAGTGCTGGCTACCGTAAAGTAAACGATTATTACACTGCGGCAAGTGGCATGGGTGAGTGTACATCTGGCGCAGATAACGTGGTTGATTCGGTGATTTGTGAACGCCGCGGTGACTACCTAATTGCAGCGGCAGATTTATTGATTGACGATTTACAAGGTGTTGTTGATGCATGGACTCCAGGTTCAGGTTTTCACTATGTTGAATTTACAAAAGACGAAAACGTAAAAGCGTCGTTGGCGAAAATTCTAGAAGGCATGGGCCGTTTAAGCTTTGGTGAACTTGCTGGTGAGCGCATGAGTATTGCACTTCGTACCGATTCACAAGAAGACGAGCACTCGTGTTTTTCAGATAATACACACCGCGATATTTTCTTAAATGCTAAGGGTATTCAAAACGCATTTAATGGTGCTTACCAGCGTATGGATGGTGAAACATTAGAAGGTGCTAGCATTTACGATTTACTGGTAGTGGATGGTTCGCATGAACTTGCCAATGAATTACGTGCTGCGATTGAAGATACGATGGCGAAAGCGGCAGTTATCGATACTAACGCTAAGCTAGGTTACTCATTTGATGTGCAAATTCAAAATGCTGATTTAAAGCAACTTGTTACACACACAATCGAAGCGCTTAAATCACAAACTCAAGTGATTAAACAAGCAATTGAAGCGTTAGAAGTAACCACGGGTGATCTTGAGCAAGATACTGACGAGTTTGGTAGCTAATAAGCTAACACTATTATTGGCGCTGCTATTTTGCAGCGCTTTTTTCGTTTCTAGGGGCATTTATGAAGCGACATCTTTTACTAACCAGTTTTATGTTAAGTGCTTTGGGTTGTGGTGGCTCATCGCAATCACCAGAAGCAAAGCCTAGCGAACCTCAGCCGCCTGTTGTCACACTGCCGGGACAGCCAAATGATGGCTTAGCACCGCTTAGCAGCAGTACGCCTGACACCAACGAGCACCTAGCGGGTGGCGTAGTAACAACCGATGTTCAAAATGAAGACGCATTCAGCCAATCGGCACCGGCAATTCGCAGTGATTTTGCATTAGACGCGGTATTTAAATCGGGTGATCACTTATTTAGAGGCGCACACAAAGGATTAGGCCCTGTTTTTAATAACCCAACTTGCCAAGGGTGTCATATTAAAGATGGTCGTGGCGAAGTGCCAAGCTCACCGCAGCGTGCAATGACCAGTATGTTCCTACGGATTAGTGATGAGAATGGTCAACCCGATGCTGTGTATGGTGATCAATTACAAACATTTGGCACGGTTGCCGGACACCCGACAGGCGCATTACCTAAGTTTAACGGCGCGTTAGATGAAGGTTTGGCATATGGCGAAGCCTATGCGTTTGTTGAGTATGAAAACGTAACAGGTAAATTTGCCGATGGCGAAGAATACGAGTTGCGCAAACCCATTTATAAAGTAACCGATTTATCTTACGGCCCATTTAACGACACGGTAAGGTTCTCAGCCCGTGTTTCACCTGCGATTTTTGGCTCAGGTTTGCTGCATGCAATTCCTGAACAGTACATTACCAGCTACGCTGACCCTGACGATGTTGATAATGATGGTATTTCTGGCCGTGCTGCGTATGTAACAGAGCCTATTTCAGAGCAAACTAAATTAGCACGTTTTGGCTATAAACTTGGCACTGCATCCGTGTTGCAGCAAATAGCGGGGGCCTATCGCGGTGATATGGGCGTGACTAATCGTATTAACCAAGCAGAGCCGTGCACCGACAATCAAGTTGCCTGTAATGAACAAGCTGCATTAGAGCAAAACAGTGAAGCCAATGGTCTTGATTTAAGTGATTTAGATCTCGCACAAGTTGAATTTTATAACCGTTTATTAGCTGTGCCAGCAAGACGAGGGTTCGACGAGCAAACTAATACTTGGCAAAACGATGTCACGCGTGGCCGTGCGTTATTTTTCGACGCTAACTGTAATGGCTGTCATGTACCACGCCATAAAACAGGTGAAGCACCGGCAAGTTTATTAGGTGATGTCGATATTCTTGGTTTTACTGGCGAAAGTACGCCGATTGCTGCACTTAGCGAGCAAGTTATTTATCCTTACAGTGACTTGTTACTACATGATATGGGCGGCGAATGTGCGCCTATTAAATTAGAAAACGCACAAGGCGGTAGCTGTCAGGTTGGTGAAAATTGCATTTATGTGCAGCGCTGTGAAGGTCTTGCAGATAACCGCCCCGAGGGACAAGCATCTGGTACTGAGTGGCGTACAACGCCGCTTTGGGGATTAGGCTTGGTACAGCAGGTAAATGCGCGCGCTACTTATTTGCATGATGGTCGAGCACGCACCATCAGCGAGGCTATTTTATGGCATAGCGGCGAGGCAGAAAAAGCTAAGCAAGCCTACCTTGCAATGTCTAAAACTGAGCGCTCACAATTATTGGCGTTTTTAAACTCACTATGATTAAACGAAGTCTTTTAACTGCGTGTATTTTTGGCACTTTGCTAATTGGTTGTAAAGAGCAAACTGTACCTGAATTTTCACATAGCGAGTTGCGCCCTGGCGGCGCAACAACCTTAAAGCGACTTAATACACGTACTTTTATTCATCCCTCAGAAAATCTCGATTTAGATAGGCAGCTTGATTTTTGGGATGGCTTTTCATTTTTTCGTGATCCTTGGGTCGCAGCACCTGCTGCAACTCAAGACCGTGATGGTTTAGGCCCGCTTTATAACGCGCGTTCGTGTAAAGCATGTCATATTCGTGGTGGTCGAGGAAAGCTTGTTGGGGAGGGCACGCATGCGCCAATGGCATTGCTTTTTCGTTTAGGTAAGCGTGATGATGGCAATGCGGTTGATAAACACTATGGCGGCCAATTCCAGCCATTTGCGATTAAACTAGCAAAACCTGAATCACTTGCGGCGGAAGGCAAAGTAACTATTCGTTACGAAAGCATATCGGGTCAATATGCGGATGGCACGCCTTACACTTTAAGCAAGCCACATTACCAATTGGTTGATTTAGCCTATGGCGAATTGCAACCCAATACGGTGTTATCGCCACGTTATGCGCCAGCACTTTATGGAATGGGGTTATTGGACGCGATTAGCGAACACGACCTTATTGCGCA
This sequence comes from Pseudoalteromonas sp. MMG024, assembly GCF_021654175.1. Classification (NCBI taxonomy): domain Bacteria; kingdom Pseudomonadati; phylum Pseudomonadota; class Gammaproteobacteria; order Alteromonadales; family Pseudoalteromonadaceae; genus Pseudoalteromonas; species Pseudoalteromonas sp. MMG024. The sequence goes on along the minus strand of NZ_JAKFZO010000012.1, from coordinate 73,598 downwards.
AGAGGATATGGCGGATAAGAACAACGATGGTATTTCGGCTAAGTATAATCGTGTGATGAGTGCTAAAACTAAGGAACAGGTGATAGGACGTTTTGGCTTTAAAGCGAGTCAACCAAGTTTAGCATCACAAACGGCAGCGGCATTTGTTAATGATATCGGCATAACCAATCCGTTTTTCACACACGATACTTGCACGCCATCACAACCACTTTGTCAACTTGCATCAGCAATGGGCGGTCACGACCGCACGCTAGAAATACCCGAAAAGCTGCATAAGTTAACGGTATTTATGGGAGCGCACGTTGCGGTGCAACCGACTCGAAAACTCACTTCAGAAAAAGCACAACAGGGCAGAGCACTTTTTTATCAAGCGCATTGCCATAGTTGTCACACCCCAAGTTATACCACGGCAAGCGACTATCCGCTTAAAGAGCTGGCAAATCAAACTATCTGGCCTTACACCAATTTGGCGTTACACGATATGGGCGAAGCACTGGCTGATGGTAAAGCTGAGGGATTAGCCAATGGTCGAGAGTGGCGCACGCCACCACTTTGGGGGCTAGGATTACAAGAAAAAGTACAAGGCTATCAGGCATTTTTACATGATGGCCGTGCTAAAACAGTGGCTGAAGCGATTTTGTGGCACGGCGGTGAAGCCGAGCAATCAAAAAGCGCGTTTGTAGCGTTTGACCAACAGCAGCGTGACGCATTGATTTATTTTCTAAAACAAATTTAAGGGCAAATACGATGAAACTAAAAGCACTTTCTTTGCTTGTGACGGCTGCGTTACTAAGTGCATGTGGTGGTGGCAGCGATAACAACAGCGAAAAACCACCTATTACGCCACCCGTGGTTAAACTAACGAAAGATGAAGCCATGACAAAATTATTAGCAGCGCAAGCTGATAATTATATTTTGCCAGCATACCAAACATTGATGGATGAAGCGGATAAACTAGATGCGGCGAGCATTATGTTTTGTGCTTATCAGGCGCCAAGCGAAAGCGAGCTAACAGAATTAAAAAGTGCATGGTTAGCATTAAGCAAGGCATGGCAATTTGCGAAAGCGGTAAAAATGGGGCCTGAGTCCGAAGAATTTCGCCATTATCGCTTACAATTTTGGCCTGATAACAATAATGCCGTTCAACGCGGTGTTGCGTCATTACTTGCGGCTCAAGTGATAGATGAGAACGCCGTTGCTAGCCTACAAGATGGTGCACAAGGATTACCAGCGCTCGAGTTATTAATTTTTAATCAAGCACAAGATGCATCGTTACTAAGTGCAAGCAATAAACAAGATCGTTGCCTCGCGGTAATGGCAATCGCCGCTAATGTGAAAACAGTTGCAACTGAAATTTTAGCACTATGGCAACACGAGAAGATTGGCTTTGCCCTTGATTTTAAAAATGGCAGCGGCGAGTACAATACGAAACAAGCGGTGCTTGAAGATTTTATTACTAATTGGTTTGAGCTAATTGAAGTGATTAAAGATAACAAGCTCAATAATGTTAAAGGCACGCTGATCCCAGGTTACCCAGAAAAAGCGGAGAGTTACATTAGCTTATCGTCGCTTGAAAACATTAAAACCAATTTTGCAGGACTGAAGCAGGCTTACCTTGCGGGCAATGGTTATGGCTTTGACGAGTACTTAGTGGATATTCATGAAAATACACAAGTGAATGACACTATTCTAAATTACTTTGACGAAATTGATGTGTTACTAAATGATATCGAGAAACCGCTATCGCAAGCGGTAACAACACAAGACAGCCGCAATAAACTGTCGCCACTCATCACAAAAATAGACGAATTAAGAACTTACCTGTCTACCGATTTTATTCAGCTTACGGGCCTTAATCCTAACTTTAATTCGAATGACGGTGATTAATCATGGAGCGTAGAGCGTTTATCAAAAGTTTAGCGTTATGTGGTTTAAGTTTATCACTCGGCGCTAACTTAGTTGCGTGTTCAAGCAAAGCGCAACGTCGTTTTGTTAGTGCGGCAACCAACCACCAAGGTGAACATTTTGTGGTGGCATTTGATAAAGCAGGAAATTTATTAAACCAGGTTAAAATTGATAATCGCGGCCATGATTTATTAATGCTTGATAGTGAACGGGTTGTGGCGTTTTCACGCCGTCCGTTTACCAAGCTGTTTGTGGTGAACTTAGCACAAAACCAGCTAGAGAAAATCATCAATGCAGAGCAAGGTTTTCATTTTTATGGTCATGGTGTGTTTGATAGTAAACGTAAGCAACTGATCACCACAGAAAATCATATTGAAAGTGCTGGTGGTTACTTAGTTGTGCGCAATACTCACAATTTTGCCGTGGAAAAGCGTGTACCAAGTGGCGGTATTGGGCCGCATCAATGCGCGTTAATGCCCGATGGTGAACATATTGTGGTTGCCAATGGGGGCATTAAAACACATCCAGATAAAGGTCGTGAAAAATTAAATCTAGCGAGTATGGCACCAAATTTAAGCTACATTCACCTCGACACTGGCAAGTTAGTTGAATCTGTCACTCCTCCGCATTTTCAGTTAAGTTTACGTCATCTAGCGGTAGCAAACAGTGGCGAAGTGATTGTTGGAGCGCAATATCAGGGAAATTATCGCGATGCGCATCCTTTGGTGTTTAGCCATAAACTAGGGCGCGAATTTCAGCCATTGCAGGCAGAGCCAAAGTTTTGGCAAAACTTCGAGCAATACGTTGCCAGTATTGCAATTGCTGATAGTGATAATCGTATTGCAGTTACCTCTCCTCGCGGTGCTATTGTGGCGTATTGGCAATTGGATAATCATCAGTTTATTCGTCATGAACGTTTTGCCGATTGTGCGGGTGTAGCGAGTGCGCAAAATGAATTTATTGTCACAAACGGCAAGGGACAAGTAATTAACGATAGTAAAAATATGCCCATTTTTCAGTTACAACCGTTGCGGTTTGATAACCATTTAATTTACTCTTAACTGGTAAGAGATGTTAAATTTAGCCAAACAGAATAATGACAGGTAAAATATCCGACCTTTTTGTGATGCAGTAAACCAAGTTATGACTAATTCAAACGATAAATTTGCAGATATTCGCCCATATAATGATGAAGAAGTAGCCGCGTCTGTTGAGCGTCTGTTAAATGATGATGCATTTATCTCGGTAATTGCAGAGCACAACTTACCATCATGGTTGCGTGCTATTCCATTTCTTGGCAACTACTTAGTTAAATCAAAATTGCGTAACAAATACGGTAAATTTAAAACTGTTGATGAAGTTCAGCAGGCCGTTTCACGTTATCTTGATATTTTAGTTAAGCGCACAACCAGCAAAGTTACTTTCTCAGGATTAGATAAGCTTGATAAAAACAAAGCGTACCTGTTTATCTCAAACCACCGTGATATTGCGCTTGATCCGGCTTTTGTAAACTACGGTCTATTTCAAAATAATATGAAAACCGTGCGCATTGCGATTGGTGATAACCTGTTGCAAGTGCCATACATGACCGAGTTAATGCGTTTAAATAAGAGTTTTATTGTTAAACGTTCTGTTAAGTCGCCAAAAGAGATGCTGAGAACGCTTACGACACTTTCGCATTATATTTATGATTCGCTTGATAGCGGTAATTCAGTTTGGATTGCGCAAAAAGAAGGACGAGCGAAAGATGGTAATGATGTTACCGATCCTGCACTGATTAAAATGTTGCAGCTACATGGTCGCAAACTAAAAATGGACTTTGCAGACTATGTAAAATCGATCAATGTTGTACCGGTTGCGATTTCATATGAATTTGAACCATGCGAAAAAGCGAAGGCAAAAGAGCAGTATCATAAAGCGACCTTTGGCGAATACAAAAAAGCGCAAGGTGAAGATATTGCCAGCATTATTGAAGGATTTGCTACGAATAAAGGGCATGTGCATTTATCATTTGGCGAGCCAATTACCAGCGATTGCGATACCCCAGATCAACTTGCTGAAACCATTGATAACTACATTCACAAAAACTACTTCTTGCACCCCAATAATTATTTGGCGGCAGAATCTGCAGAACATGAAATTTGTGGCGATGCGAAGCGTGTTTACCACAGCCGCTTTGAAGGGGTTGCTCCGGAATTACATGAATTTATTAAGCAAATTTACGCGAAGCCGGTATTTAATCAAAAGTAACCAGCAAGCCTAAGTAAATTATAGTTTTAAGAAACCAGAGTAATACTCTGGTTTTTTTGTGCAAAAAAATGGTTAAACTGTTAATATGAGTGCGTAAAAAAAGACCTAAGTTTGCCTGCTTTGCAAGCAAACTATTGTGAGTGAATGGCTGACCAAAAACCAATTATTGAGCAAATAGAAATATTTGAAATACCCAGTCCGTGCAAAGGGGTATGTCAGGCTAATAACCGAGGTTATTGCTTAGGGTGTTTTCGTTCGCGAGAAGAGCGCTTTCATTGGAACCAATTAACGAACGCGCAAAAAAAACATGTGATTAAGCTTTGCGCACAACGCGAAAAGCGCATTCGTCAAAAAATGGCTCAACAGCAAATCTCACCAGAGCTGGATACAGAGCAAACAAAACTCGACTTTTAGGTTTGCCTAATCTCGCCGTATCTAAACTCGTTTATTTAGGGGTTTTATGTTCAAGGGTAGCTTCAGCACTTTGCATTAACTGTAGGTCTAATTGTGCCAAAATTGCTTTATGTTGTTTGTGCAGGTAATGATGGATAGGTTTTTGCGAGACAATGCGTTTATTAAAATGGGCTAGGGTGGCATCATCAATGTGATGCGTTAGCAAATATTCAAGTACTAAAATGCCATCAATTGTGCGGTCGCGCAGCATATGCAACTGACTAGTAAGGTTATTATTACTTATTACCTCACCTTTAAATTTTTCTTGAGCAATAAATTTTTGTGCAAACGGGTAGCTTGGATTGTGGCTAATTGTACTCAACTGCTGAATGCGACAATTCTCGCATTGTCCCTTGTTGGTAAGCAGTACCAGATTCAAATACATTAACGGAGTATTACTCGCAATTAGGTTTGGATATTCCTTAGAAATACCAATCACACGACCAATCTGACCATCAAGCTCTCCGAGGTTAGCCGCGGCAAGTGAGCTTTTGTGATCAAATTCAATAATGCTTATATCGACACCAATTGCTTTATAAGCAGGTGTTAGACGTTTGATTAATAAGCGAGAAACGTGTGTATCCAACGGTTTATTAAACACTAGCGTTTGCTTTATGGAGGCATTTGCCCACGCCATCTTACTCAAAAAGAATAAGGCACAAAGCATGGTACAAGCATGCTTGCAGCTTTTAGTTATCGAGTTTTTTATCATTTTATGACGTAACGCAGCATTCATTTTAGTGTTGATTGGTCAAACTTATATGGTACATTGCTACAATAACATAATATTTTATTAGCTGTATTAAAAGAACATGTCTTTCAATTTGTGTAACTTACCTCGTCAAGAAAAGTATTTAATTCAACTCGATTACGAGGCGTCGTTTTGGGCGTTTAAAGTTAAGCGTGGCAAAGCAACGCGCGATCAAATTTATTCATCTATTTTACAGCGTCCACAATCAGAGCAAGGTGAGCTAAAACAACGTTTTGAACGCTATTTAGCGACAATGATGTGAGTTCATTTACGTGCCAGCAATTAGACCCAGTTATGTATCCTTTGGTTAATAAGTTCTATCAAAACTTTAAAGTAAGAGGGCGTGCTAAAAGCCATGATAGGGTATGGGTTATCAAAGCTGAAAATCAAATTGTGGCAGCTGCAAAATTAAGCTTAAAAGACGGACAGTTTTTATTATCTGGCGTATTTACAGCACCATGCTTTCGCGGTCAAAAACTGGCATCAAGACTAATTAAAACAATCGCTTTGGATTATCGAAAACCATTTTTCACTTTTGCGTACAATCATTTAGTTAGCTGGTATCAAAGCTGCGGATTTACCGAACATGCCGCACCAGCTGAATTGGCTCCGTTTTTTAGCGCTTATCAAAATCAAGGGCGTCAAATCGTCTGTATGATAGCCAACAAGGATTGTGCATAATGATTTGGCGATACTGCGTACTGGCAATTTTGTTGTGTGCTGTATCAATAAATGCGCTGGCAAACAGTAAGGCAAACGTACGTCGTTTCTCGCCAAATGAAGGGTTAGCGCAGTCCTATGTAACGGGCTTATTAGTTGATAAAAATGGTTACTTATGGGTTGGAACCGAAGCAGGCGTAAACCGTTACGATGGTTATCAACTATCGACTATGACAGGTGCAGAAGGCCAACTGCGCGATAAATCGATTGATTTCCTCTACGAAGACAAACAAAACGATATTTGGATTTCCACTACCTACTCTGGCTTGTATCGATATAAAACGGATACCTATAAACTAGAGCGCGTGCTTGATTTTAAAAATGACCGAACCCACTCTCCAGTCGTGATGTTAGAAACCCATCAACCTAATTTTTACTGGTTGGGGCGTGTTCATGACTTGGCGCTGTTAAACAGTGAAACTGGCGAAGTGAAAAGTGTGTTTAAAATCCCTGGAGACTTTAAATACGCGTATGTTAGAGCACTTAAATATTACAAACACTTTTTAATAATAGGCACATCGGAAGGTGCCTTTGTGATGGATACGCGCACTGAAAAAATCGTTAAACTAGAATTTTTAAATGAACCCGCAGCGCATCACGATCAATATAATACAAAGTCATTTCATATCTCGGGTTCTCAGCTTTGGCTTGGCACCGTGCAAGGTTTGCACACGGTTGAACTTGATCATATCGAACGCTTGGTAGCTGGTGAAATAGATAAGCTGAGTAGCGAACTGCGTATTTCAGATTTAAACATATGGAAAATCATGCCGTTTAAATCGGGATTAAAGCTTGCCACCAATGAAGGTGTTTATAATTACTTTGCCGATGATGATCAGCTAATAAAAAGCACAGAACTCGATAATTCCGATTTTAAGTTAAGCGACAATAGCATTGTTGATATGCTGCTTTCAGATGACGGTTCAATGTGGCTTGCGAGCAAAACCGACGGTGCGTATTTTGTCTCGAATAACAATTACTCATTTCAAAACTATAACCGCGATACTTTGTATGGTGGTTTATCCCATAACAATATTTGGAGCATTGTTGAGCATAATAAAGATATTTGGTTAGCAACCAGTGACGGTATTACGCGTTTCAATCCCTATTCTTACCAAAGCCAAACTTATCTAGAAGGTTACTTAGCTGACCGCTTAAACCATGAATTCCATGTATATAAAATGTTTAGTTTTAACGACAAGTTATGGCTGGTAAGCACGCGAGGATTATTTACCTTTGACTTGGAAACGTTAACAATTTCAGCGGTTGAAATGCCTTTTGAAAAGTACAAGGATATGTTTAGCAAGCAGATTGTGATAGGGCATTTTAACAACGCAGGTGATATGTATTTTAAGAGCTTTCGCTATGGCTACTTTAAATACAATGTAGTAACAGAAAAACTAACGCAAATTCACCCCGGCGTAAAAGTGATTGGTGATACATTTGCAGGGTATTTTTTACCGCCGCTAGATGACAGCAAGTTACCGCTGTTTTATCACAATAAAACGTTATATCAACTGATGCCGGACAACACCGTAGCGTATCGTTATACCGCGCCAGTCCCCGATGAAGTGGAGTATTTGTCGCTTGCGTCTTATGTGATCGATAACAACGGCATTCTTTGGCTATCTTATTATGGCTACGGGTTAGTTGGTTTAGATAGCACCACATTTGAAGAAAAATACAAAATCGAAGACAGGGTTGATACCCGCGGATCGTTGTTTTATAGCCTAACCAAAGATCAGCGAGGCATGATCTGGATGGCGAGCCACAGTGGTATTTGGCGCTTTGACCCAAATACCCAACACTTTAGGCAGTTCACAGTGGATGATGGCATTGCGGTTAATGAGTTTAACTCGGCGGCAAAAATAACTTACTCTGATGGTCGCATTGTATTTGGCTCAATTAAAGGGGTGACCAGCTTTTTCCCCGAGCGCAATGACGCGAATGAACACATATCAGAGCGGGTGAATATTACCTCAATTACCCTAATGTCGCGCACACTTGAAGCTGAGTCGATTATTCAGCAAAACTTACTTGAGCTTGATTACGATGATATCGGTTTAGAAATTGGTTTTTCTGCGATGTTATTTAAGTATCAGGAACGCGTTGAATATGAATACCGTTTAGATGATTCTGCATTAGTTAGAACGAGTAATAACAAAGTTGCGTTTGCACGAATTTCACCGGGAAAACACACTTTTTACGTACGTGCCAGAGACCCGTTAAACGGCAGTTATACCGATTTTAAGAGTTTTACGATTCAGGTAAATTACCCACCTTGGCGCTCTCCCGCGGCATTCGCCATTTACTTTATATTATTGACAAGTATTGTGTCGGTGTGGATGTTGCGTCGCCATCGCTATCAAACGCGCTTGCTAGCTGCACATAAACAAAGTAGTGAAAACGCCACGCGTTTAAAAATGGCGCTACAAAGCAGTCAATCAGGGGTGTGGGAATGGCAAAGCGGCCTCGGACACAGTTATCAGCCACGTCTAGTCGATGAACTAGGTTTTGATAAAAGCGAAGTATCACTGGATGAATACTTAGCAAAAATTCATCCCGACGATAGAGCCCGTTATCGCATTGAATGGTTAGAGTTTGTCAGCACCGATAAAGGTGAATTTGAACTTGCCTACCGAGTACGTCATAGCCAAGGCCATTGGCGTTGGTACAAAGATGTGGGTCGTGTTATTGAGTGGGATGAAGATGTGCCGCAGCGCGTTTCGGGAACCTACACCAACTTTACGCGCGAGCGTGACTTTGAAAACAGTGCCCGTTTATTTAGCGCCGCATTTGAGCATACTCGCGATTGGGTATTTGTGATGGACCGCGAGTTTAATATTCTTGCGATAAATAAAGCATTGCGCGACAGCCATCATTTTGACCTTAAACAAGACTCAGCGCGCAAGCTATCACTTGGCCTAAGTGCTAAAAGGCGCACTTATTATTTGAGGGCGCTTGGTAAGCTAAACGTAGGTGAACATTATCAATCGGAAGAAACCATCACCAGCCCTGATGGCACAAAATATAATTGCTTGATAAAAGCCACTGCGATTGCGGCTGAAAACGGTGAGGTTGATAACTATATTGTGGTGATCACCGATATCAGTAGTCAAAAAGAAGCTGAGCAAGCGCTGTATTTACTGGCAAATTACGACAAACTAACCAAGTTACCTAATCGCAGCTTATTTATTGATCGAGTGGCTCATGCCATTAGTCTAAACAAAAACAGCGAGCAGTTATTGGCAGTGTTATTTATCGATCTTGACCAGTTTAAGAAAGTGAATGACTCATTTGGTCATCATGATGGTGATAAATTGTTGGTGGAAATAGCCGAACGCATAAAACAGGTCATTGACGGCAAGGCGACCGCGGCGCGATTAAATAGCGATGAATTTACTGTATTGCTTGAGAATATTAATAGCAAAGAAGACGTTATAGCCTTGTGTCAGCGATTAATTGCGGCGCTAAAAGAGCCATTTGCACTGGCGGGCGAAACCGTGAGAATTACTGCCAGCATTGGTGTTGCCATATTTCCAGATGACGAAACAACCGCAATTAATTTGATTAAAGCCGCCGATATTGCGATGTATCACGCTAAAAAACGCGGTGGCGAGTGCTTTTTGTTTTTCCAACAAGAAATGAATAAAAAAGTACAACGATTGCTTCGTTTAGAGTCAAGGCTTAAGCAAGCACATAGTGAAAATGAACTGTCGAATCAATATCAGCCGATTATTGATGTTAATACAGGCAAGGTGGTTGGCTTTGAAACCTTAATGCGCTGGCAGCACAATGGTGAAGCAGTTAGTCCATCGCGTTTTATCGCCATTGCCGAAAATACCGGTCTCATTACTGAAATGACAATGGCATCGTTAACACGCGCAGTACAAGACATGCAACACTGGTGCGAGATCGATATCGACTTTTATGTATCGATTAACCTATCGGCGAAAGATTTCCATCACCTGGATTTGGCAGAGCAAATTATTGCACTGTGCAACACGTATGAAGTGCCGTGTCAGATGGTGGCACTTGAGATTACCGAATCTGTACTTATGGCTGATTTTGATAGTGCAAAAGCGGCCATGGATAAGCTAAAAAATGCAGGTTGTCGCATTTATCTTGATGATTTTGGCACCGGCTACTCATCGCTGGCTTACTTAAAACGTTTTCCGGTGGATGTGATTAAAATTGATGGTGGCTTCGTTCGAAATATTGGCGATGAAGCAGACGATGAAGCGATTATTCGCTCAACCTTAACGCTTGCAAAAAGCTTAGGCAAAGTGTGTATTGCTGAAGGAGTTGAAAGTAAGGATCAGCTGCTGTTCTTGCAAGCAGAAGGGTGTGAGTATGTGCAAGGTTATTACTTTTACTCACCGCTTGATGCGTCACAAGTTAAGTCGTTGCTTAAGCGTTAAATGCTAAGGGATTTTATGGCCACAGTTAGCGCAATAATTAATGTGTTTTATTTCATTCATTTTACGCTTAATGGCACGCTCGGCTTCTTTTTTACTTAAGCCTAGTTCAATACGCATTTCTTCAATTTGTATTTGGTCTTTTTCGCAAATATCACCATCGCGCGAGCATAATGCAACGTACTGCGCGAATTGCACCCTACGGCGTCTTAATTGATCTGAAAAGCTCGATGCCAGTAAACCAGTTGGGATTGCCACCATCCCCATACTTAGCACAGTTATCACCCCACCAAAAAAGCGGCCAAGCGGGGTAATTGGCACAACATCACCATAACCAACCGTGGTGAGTGTTGCCATTGCCCACCACATGGCATCGGGAATGGAGCCAAACTTATCCGGCTGTTCGTCATGTTCAATTAAGTAGATACCACACGATGCGGTGATAAGCGCCACACTCATAATAAAAAATGCGGCAAGCAATGGACCTTTTTCTTCTCGAATACTTTGCAACAATAATTGCATAGCACGCGAATAGCGAGTCAGCTTAAAAACACGTAATAGTCTAAATACACGTAAGAAGCGCAAATCAAAGCTGACGAACAGCATCAAGTATGTTGGCAAAATTGCCATTAAGTCGATAATCGCTAAAGGAGAACGCAAATAACGAATGCGTTTTCGCCAGTTGGGAATAGGTAAGTCGCGATAATGTTCTTTATCAACACAAACCCATAACCGTAGCAGGTATTCGATAGTAAAAATCGCGACAGAGAATATTTCAATTGCTAAAAAAAGGTGTTTGTAGCTTGCAGCGACCTCTTCAACCGACTCGAGTACAATCGCAACAACATTGCCGATAATCAGAATTATCAACAACGCATCGATAAACCTACCAAGTTTTAGTCCTTCGCCAGAACTTTCCAATACTTGTGCAATACTCAGTCGTAATTGATTCACATCGACCTCTTAGTTAAGTGGCATTGTCATAATAACCGTACCTTCTTCGAAATCACGCGTGACTTTAAAGCCTAGTTTTTCCGACAAGCCAATCATGCCACCGTTTTCAGGTAAGGTAAGACCTTCAATTTTTTGCACATTTTGGCGTTTACAATGATTAATCACCGATTGCATTAGAATACGACCAAGCCCAAGCCCTTTTAGGTCGGAGCGCACAACTACGGCAAACTCGGCAACAAGGTTATCAGGGTCCATTAAAACACGCGACACACCAAGTGTTTGCCATTTATCGTCGTGTCGTTGCGTAACGATAAACGCCATTTCGCGGTCGTAATCAATTTGCGTCATTTTAGCTAATTGCTCATGGCTAAATTGTGGCATTTCACCAAAGAAACGTTTGTATCTATCTTCTTTGGTTAGCTGATTATCAAACTCTCGATGCGCTTCTTCATCTTCTGGACGAATTGGTCTTAATATCGCAGCTGATCCATCTTTAAGGGTAATACTTTGCTCAAGCTCTTTTGGATAAGGTTTTATTGCTAAGCGTTTTGCGCGACTTGATGCTTGGTATTTTTCTAGTTCAATAGCCGCATCGAGTACTAAAAATTTACCTTGTAAAGCCAGTACTGGGTTAAGCTCAAGTGATTTTATGTCGGGATTTTCAACCACCATTTGTGATACGCGAGTAAGCATAGCGCACAGAGTGTACTTGTCGATTTTGGTTGGTAAATGCTTTTCTTTGATAAACCCTTTATCGCTTGCTGCAGCAATTAAGTACTTGGCTAGATTCATATTTAGCGGTGGCAGAGCAACCGCTGCGAGGTCAAAGTTAAGAGCTGTACCGGCTTCGCCGAGTAAAATAACTGGGCCAAAATTAGCATCTGTTTTAACTGCTATGCGCAGCTCTTGACCGCCAGCACGGGTTGCCATTTTTTGTAGCGCAAAACCATCAATTTTGGCATCTGGGTAAGTTTCATTAATTCGCAGTAGCATATTAAATGCTGTTTGCTCAACTTCAACGCCATCGTTTAAGTTTAATACGACACCACCAACATCAGACTTAGATGGAATGTTAGGGCTTACTAATTTAAGCGCAACCGGAAAGCCAATGCTCTCGGCTAGCTCGCGCGCTTCGCTAGGTGTAAAAGCATACTCAGTTGCAATGCAGTTAATCTGATAGCACTCAAGCAGTGCTGCTGCATCATGAGTCGGTAGGTAGTGTCGCTTCTCTTTCAAGTAGCCGCTTATTAGTTTGCCAGCTTGTTCAGTGTGAATATTATCTGAATCTAATAGGGATTCTGGTGTTTGCGTTAAGTGCTTTTGGTTACGGCGATACTGAATTAAGTGCATGTAAGCCGCTACTGCACCTTCGGGTGTGCGGTAAGTGGGAATGCCCGCTGCTTGGCAAACTTTGCGCGCTTCATAGGCTGCCGTTTCACCCATAAAGTTGGTCATTACATACGGGCGCTGCATTTTCGGCACTTTGTTTACCGTTTCTGCAATAATCTTAGCAAACTCCTTGCTAGTAGCTAATGCTGATGGGCTATGTAAAATGAGTAAATTATCAACTTCAGGTGCTTGCACTAGAATTTCGACCGCCTTTTGATAGCGCCATGGATCAGAATCGCCGTAAATATCAACAGGGTTAGCGAACGAGGTGTGCTGAGGCAATACCTGATTTAATTTAGTAATGGTTTCTTTTGAAAGTTCAGCAAGTTTGCCTGAGCTTTGGATCAAGGTATCTACAGACATTACACCTGGTCCGCCGCCATTGGTTAAAATGGTCAGGGCTTCTTGCTTTAAGAGTTTGGGGTGCAGTGCTAAGGTTTGTGTTGCGGCAAACAGCTCGCGTAAGTCATTTACGCGCAGCATACCTGCACGCTGGAACATCGCATCATACACCGCATCGGAGCCTTGGTTGCCACCGGTGTGCGCCATAGCGGCATCTGCGCCTGCGGCGGTTTTTCCGGTTTTTATTGCGATGACGGGTTTACTGAAAGCAGCGGCTCGCGCAGCGGAAATAAATTGACGGGTATGTTCAATATTGTCGATATACAGCAAGATTGCTTGGGTATTGGCATCACGCCCTAAAAAATCGACCAATTCATCAAAATCAATATCGCCACAATCGCCCACCGAGACAAAATATGAAAAACCGATGTCTTTTGTTTGTGCCCAGTCGAGAATTGTTGAGCAAACTGCGGCAGATTGCGATACGAAAGCTATTTTTCCGGGCTTAGCGACCATATGGGAGAAACTTGCGTTAAGTCCGATACGCGGGATTAATAATCCAAGGCTATTTGGCCCGAGTATATTTACATTAGCTTTGCGCGCAGTTTCGATAAGTGCGTGCTTTAAATCTTTATCAATACCTGATGCGATAATGACGGCATTTTTGCAGCCTTTGTTACCGAGCTGTTCAACGATTTGGCAGCAACGGTCTTTACTGGTGCAAATAACGGCTAAATTGGGCACTTGTGGCAGAGCGTCTATTGTTGGGTAAGCAAGTACGCCATGAACGGCCTTATATTTTGGCGTTACTGGCATAATCGGGCCATTAAAACCGCCTTGCAACAAGTTGCGCATCACCACGTAACCCGCGCGATTGGTACGGTTTGACGCACCAATAACTGCCACTGATTTAGGGTTGAAAAATTGACTTATCCTTTTTACCGTCATAGCGTTTCACCACAGTTGAGTTGTTGCTATCTTATAAAATTCGTTTACAAGTATAAAGCAATAATGTTGTTAGATACTTGATATAAAACAGGGTCTTGTTATGCTCAACAGGGCATAAATATGGACTAATAAATATGACTCTACTGCTGCTGAGCGCTGCTATTAGCGCAGAACCTATCAATCTTGAGCAAATGGTTGCACCAAGTGATTTAGACAACGTAAAAGTTGTGCCGCTAACTAGCAACCAAGATGCAAGCCAATTTCTGATCTATGTTAAAAAGTCAGTACCACTGCATATTCATAAAGAGCACAGTGAAATGGTTTATATTGTCGATGGTGAAGGGCAAATGCAGCTCGGTGATAAAACCTTCACAATTAAAAAAGGCGATTTTGTAAAGATTGATGAAAATACACCACATGGTGTTAAGGTAACGTCATCGCAGCCGCTTAAAGTACTGTCAACGCAAACGCCTGAATACTTTGGCAAGGATAAACATAGGGTAGATAACCATGAATAAACAATCGCTAACCAGTACGATTATCTTTGCACTGGCAATTATTGTTGCCAGCTTGTTGTTAAAACAAGGCGTCGTAGAGTTTAAAACCCTCGACCGCAGTGTGGCGGTAAAAGGATTGGCAGAAAAAGAAGTGATGGCAAACACCGTTATTTGGCCGATTAATTATTCACTTGCGGGTAACGACTTAACAAAGTTGATCGATGAGCTAGAGGCTAAAAACCAAGCAGTACGTGCATTTTTAGCATTACATGGTTTTAGCGACGAAGAAATTTCAGTATCGCCGCCTAATGTTGCAGACAAACTAGCGCAGCCTTACGCGCAATTAGAAAAAGGCCAAATGCGTTATTTTGTGATGTCGAGCATTACGGTTTATAGTCACGAGCCAGAAAAAGTGCGCCATGCATTAACTAAAGTGACGCAACTTGCAAAACAAGGCATTGCCATTTCAAGCGATCGCTACGACGCTAAAGTACAGTACATTTTTACTGGCTTAAATGACATCAAGCCGGAGATGATCCAACAAGCAACAGAAAAAGCACGCGAAGTTGCTGAAAAATTTGCCACCGATTCAAAATCCACCTTAGGTAAAATTAAATCTGCGCGCCAAGGGCAATTTAGTATTTCAGACCGCGACTCTAACTCACCACATATTAAACGTGTGCGCGTGGTTTCGAGTGTTGAATATTATTTAGTGGATTAGAACAAACAGCTATCAGTCGATGAGGTTAGTTTATGTATCATATTACTAATGGCGACAGTGCAAACCTATTTTTAAAGCGCATTGGCATTCAGGGGCAATTTATTGCGTGGCAAGATGTGCTGCATCATGGCCCTATTAGCGCTGAAGTTTCACTGCCTGCGATGAGCGATTATCGCGCCGCATTTTTAGCAGACTATTTTTGTTTACCGCTCAAAGACGTACGGGCCAAGTTTGAGGCGCGTAACGATAAATTAAATGCCATAGAAGACAGCGATGAAGTCACTTTGTGGTTAACGCCAGAGCTGTTTGATAGTTTGATTGGTTTACAGTTTATTGCTTGGTATCGGGCGAAATTTAACACCACATGTAATCTGTTCGTGGTTTTATTATCTGATCATTTACCTCCGCGGGAATTAGAGGCAAGCCAAGTTGCACAGTATTATAAAACCCGCTTTAGTCCAAGTGAGCCATTTTTTGAATTAGCAACTAGGGTATGGCAAGCACTGACAACCGATTTAGCTGCGTTAGAAGGTTGTTTAGCGCTCGATTTCAAACACTGGACTAATCTTAAAACTTCGGTTCAACGCTTCTTACAAGAGCAACCTGATGATATCGGTTTAAACCGCACACAATGGCAGATTTTTGATTGTTTAAACGGACAAACTTTGTCGTTAGCGCAGTTATTCGGTGCGAATCAAGATTTGGAAGAAGTCCCGTTTATGGGGGATTTAAGTTTTTGGTGTCAGATTGAAGAAATGCGAGAGTATTTGAATATATCGACGCAAGACAGTTTATTACACCAAGAAATAGAGTTCTATCATGGGGTTAAAGTGAGCTTGTCAGAAAAAGGACAAGCTCTGCTCTAAATTAGAGGTAGTGACCCGAGTTCAGGTTAGCTAAAAACTAGCTAGCGCAGACGCGAGTTAGTTACTTTTTGCCAGTTGTTTCAGTTTAAATACTAAATCAAGTGCTTGACGCGGGGTCAAATCATTCGGGTCAATAGTGTCTAAGGTTTCAACCACAGGGTTAGGCGTATCAAATAAACTTGCCTGTTGTGATATTTGCATATCTGCCGCGTTGTTAAGCGGCATTTCACTGACACTTTGATGCTGCTCCAACAATGAAAGCTTTTGTTTTGCTCGGTTGATTACCGCTTTTGGCACACCTGCAAGGCCCGCTACTTGTAAGCCAAAGCTTTTACTTGCTGCGCCATCTAATACGGTGTGTTTAAACGCAATAGTATCTTGGTATTCAATTGCATCTAGGTGCACATTGGCTAAAATTTCCAGCTGGTCAACAAGCTCAGTTAGTTCAAAGTAGTGAGTTGCAAACAGTGTTTTAGCAGCAATATTCTTCGCTAAATATTCGGCTGTTGCCCACGCCAGTGATAGACCATCATAAGTACTGGTACCGCGGCCAATTTCATCCATTAATACCAGTGAGTTCTCGGTAGCATTGTTAAGAATGTTGGCGGTTTCAGTCATTTCTACCATGAAAGTTGAGCGACCTGATGCAAGATCATCGCTCGCGCCAATACGTGTAAAAATACGGTCGGTAATGCCTATGCTCGCAGATTGCGCTGGAATATAACAACCAATATGTGCCATTAAGACGATTAACGCAGTTTGACGCATATAGGTTGATTTACCACCCATATTTGGCCCGGTAATAATTAACATTTTACGCTTATCATCAAGGTAAGTTGGGTTGGCAATAAATGGTTGTTGCATAACAAACTCAACCACAGGGTGACGGCCGCCTTTAATATCGATGCAGTTGTCTTCACTAAGGTTGGGTCTAATATAATCGAGGGACTCAGCGCGTTCAGCAAGATTATTAATGACATCCAATTCACTGAGCGCGGCAGCCATTTTTTGCAGTACGTCAATTTGCGGCGAAATAATATCGAACAATTCTTCATACAGACGCTTTTCAAGTGCCAATGCATTGGATTGGCTGTTAAGAACTTTGTCTTCGTGCTCTTTCAGTTCAGGAATAATATAGCGTTCGTTATTTTTTAGTGTTTGACGGCGTACGTAATCTGCCGGTACAAGGTTAGCGTTGGCCTTACTGACTTCTATGTAATAGCCATGCACCTTGTTGTAGCTAATTTTTAAGGTTGCAATGCCAGTGCGCTCGCGTTCGCGAATTTCCATTTGCTCAAGAATATCGGTTGCACCTTTGCTAAGGTTGCGCCACTGGTCGAGTTCGGCGTTATAGCCTTGGGCAATAACACCACCATCGCGAATTAGTACCGGAGGGTTGTCGATAATAGCGTGTTCAAGTAGCTCTTGAAGTTCAGTTAAAATCGGTGTGGCGTGCTTGATTTGTTTTAAGCGCGTGCTATTTGCATCATTTAATAAATCGTGAATAGGGTGCAGTGTTTGCAGCGCTAAACGTAAACGCGATAAATCACGTGGTCTTGCTGAACGCAATGCCAAGCGCGCAATAATACGCTCTAAGTCACCGACTTGTTTGAGTGTATCGTGTAGTTCAAAATTAATTGCTAAGTCGTGGATTTCACCGAGTGCATCAAGGCGGTTATTAAGCTCTTGTTGGTCACGAATTGGACTATGTAGGCGACGTTTAAGTAAACGAGAGCCCATAGGCGTTGCCGTTTTATCAAGTACTTGCGCCAAGGTATTGTCAAACCCGCCCGATAAATTGACGGTCAGCTCTAAATTTTTACGGGTTGCCGCATCCAGAATGACATTTTGCTCATTTTGCTCCAGACCAATCGCATTAAGGTGCGGCAGTGCAGTGCGCTGAGTGTCTTTTACATATTGCATTAAACAGCCAGCAGCTTGTAATGCTAAATGTGCGTTTTCAACGCCAAAACCAACAAGATCTTTGGTACCAAACTGCTTGTTAAGCGCTGTTTTGGCGCTGTCTAAATCGAACTCCCAAATAGGGCGACGACGCAGGCCATTACACTGTTCAATCAGCGCTAAATTTTCAAGGGTTTCAGGGTAGAGTAGTTCAGCGGGTGAAATGCGTTGCAAGCTTGAATTCAGCGATTCGTCGGTATCGACTTGTAAAATGCGAAAACGACCTGAGTTGATATCCAAATAAGCAATGCCGTATGCACCTTTATCATTATGCGATACCGCACATAACAAGTTGTCTTGGCGCTCTTTTAATAAGGCTTCATCAGAAATGGTACCCGGCGTAATAATGCGCACAACTTTGCGCTCTACTGGCCCTTTGCTGGTGGCAGGGTCGCCAACTTGCTCACATATGGCAACAGATTCGCCCATTTGCACTAGGCGCGCTAGGTAGTTTTCAACTGCATGATAAGGGACCCCTGCCATTGGTATAGGATCGCCTCCGGCTTTGCCGCGATGAGTTTGCGAAATATCGAGTAATTCTGCGGCACGTTTGGCATCATCAAAAAACAATTCGTAAAAGTCACCCATGCGATAGAAGACTAATATATCCCGATGTTCAGCCTTAATTTTTAAGTATTGCTGCATCATTGGCGTTTGTTGGCTGATAGTATGGTCTGAATATAAATCTAACGGCATAATTGACTAATAGTTGTTATGTAAAAGGTGTAAAAATGATATTACCTGCTCATATTTCTGAGCTAGCGGCAAAGTTAGGTGCTAGTTTAACGAATAAAAAGCTTTGGATCACTACTGCTGAATCGTGTACTGGTGGTGGCATTAGTTATGCGTTAACTGATACTGCGGGAAGTTCTGCATATATTGATCGTTGTTTTGTCACTTACAGTAATGATGCTAAGCATGAGTTACTTGGGGTTAAGCAGGAAATACTTGAACAATTTGGTGCAGTAAGTAAAGAAACTATCGAGCAGATGGTAGATGGGGCAATAAATGCAACTAACGCCGACGTTGCTATTGCTGTTTCTGGCATTGCAGGCCCAGGAGGTGGCACAAAAGATAAACCAGTTGGTACTGTATGGATTGCGGTAAAAGTACTGGATAAACTATCAGTTGAACACTGTTTGTTCGCAGGCGGTCGTAGCGAAGTTAGATTGCAAGTAATTGAATATTCCTTGAAAAAAGTAATTGAATTAATTAATTAATAAAAAACACTTGATACTGGTAATCTATACAGTATACTTTGCTGCATAACACAGATTCGGAGAGTCAAATGGACGATAATAAACAAAAAGCCCTAACAGCTGCGCTATCACAAATTGAACGCCAATTTGGCAAAGGCTCAATTATGAAATTAGGCGATAGCCAAGCGCTTGATGTTGAAGCTATTTCAACAGGTTCACTGGGTATTGATATTGCACTTGGTATAGGTGGTTTACCAACAGGTCGTATCGTTGAGATTTATGGTCCAGAATCTTCAGGTAAAACAACATTAACACTACAGGTCATTGCGGCAGCGCAAAAAGAAGGCAAAACATGTGCTTTCGTTGATGCTGAACACGCACTCGACCCAGTTTATGCTGAAAAGCTAGGTGTAAATGTTGACGAGTTATTAGTTTCTCAGCCAGATACTGGTGAGCAAGCGTTAGAAATCTGCGATATGCTAGTACGCTCAGGCGCTGTTGATGTAGTGATTGTTGACTCTGTAGCTGCACTAACACCTAAGGCGGAAATTGAAGGTGATATGGGCGATACTCACGTTGGTCTTCAAGCTCGTCTAATGTCGCAAGCATTGCGTAAATTAACTGCGAATATCAAACGCTCAAATACACTGTGTATTTTCATTAACCAAATCCGTATGAAAATTGGTGTTATGTTTGGTAACCCAGAAACTACAACGGGTGGTAACGCACTTAAATTCTATTCATCAGTACGTATTGATATTCGTCGTACCGGTTCGGTGAAAGAAGGCGATGAAATAGTTGGTAATGAAACACGCGTTAAGATTGTTAAGAACAAAGTTGCACCGCCGTTTAAACAAGCTGAATTCATTATCATGTATGGCCAAGGTATCTCGAAAGAGGGTGAGCTAATCGACTTAGGTGTTAAGCATAATCTAGTTGATAAAGCGGGTGCATGGTTTAGCTACAAAGGCAGCAAAATTGGTCAAGGTAAAGCAAACTCTATTAAGTTCTTAAAAGAGAATGTGGAAATTGCCAATGAAATTGAGCAGAAACTACGTGAAATGTTATTGCTACAAGCGACAATTAAACCTGAAGAAGGTGAAACGCAAAGTTTAGCTGCGGATGACGCTGAAGTATAAAATAAGCTAAATGACGAAAAAGGCCACTAATGTGGCCTTTTTGCATTGATGTTTACAATTTTTTGCTAACATTAAGTGTCTTAAATTACAAAAGCAGCTAAAATAGCCGCCTTTTTGCAGCTTACCTAAGAACGGACGCACACACAGTCTATGAAAATGCTCAATCGTATGATTAAGTTAGCACTGTTTTCATCAGTGATGACTCAACCTCTTTTTGCTAACCCGGAAGAGCAAAAACAGTTAAATACCCAGCTTAAAGATGACATTACGTCGGTTGAAGTTAAAACCTATAATTTACCGAGTAATAGCGATTGGAATCTAAAAGATATTCCCGATGACTTTTATCAGTCACCTTATCAAATAAACTTATTCTCAGATAATCACGGCCAAGATCGCGAACGTTTATGGTCGCAAACCCAATCGGTAATGGCATATGGTTTTGGTGTTGCTGGTTTGATTTTAATGTTGCCAGAAGATATCTCGAAATGGGATAAGGAAAACGGCGTATTTTCTAAGTGGACTGACAATGTAAAAGAAGGTCCTACATGGGATCGCGATGTTTGGTGGCTAAACTGGATAGGACACCCGTATTTTGGTGGTGTTTATTACCAAGTTGCACGTAAGTCAGGCTATCGCCAGTGGGATTCGTTTTTATACGCATTCACTATGAGCACATTTTATTGGGAATACGGTATTGAAGGGTTTGCTGAAATACCGTCAATGCAAGATTTAGTGATTACACCGGTATTAGGTTGGGCTTACGGCGAATGGGCATACCAAACAGAAATGGAAATTCGTAGCACCGGCGGAGAAGTGTGGGGCTCGAAAACCTTAGGTGATGTGTCGCTATTTTTACTTGATCCAATTGATGCTGCGGGTAAGGGCATTAACAACCTGTTTGATATGGAAGTGGTTAAAGCAGGTACCGGTGGTATTAACTTTGCGAAAATGCAACTACCAACGGGTGAGTATGAAGATCAAGTACAACTTAATGTGCACTATCAACTTGGTTCAGGTAAGGCGCAGCAAGCGCCTACTTATCAAAAAAACTATATTAGTAAAAAAGACCCAGTCGATATTGGCGTAATAGGCTTTGGTCTAAATTACGGCAGTTTAAATCCAGGTGAGCATTGGGGTTTAGAGCAAGATGTTGCCAATGGCTGGAATTTAGGTCTGTATTTTTCACCGCGATTCTCTATGAAGCTTGATTATTTAAAAGGTCAACTACCGCGAGAAGTTGGTTCAGGTGATCAAACATTTGAACAATTTAATGTGGGTGCAAACTATTACTTTAACAGCGATAGTAGCTTTCGCCCGTTTGTTAGCGCAGGCGCTGGTGAAATGTTGTATGCAAAGAATAATGAAGATGATGGTGACAGTACATTTGCGTTAAATGCCGGTCTAGGTATGCATTACCAAATTAACAACAATTTTGCTCTTCAGTTAGACGCTAAACGTTTCTTTAATAGTAAATACAGTAACAACGACACTTCATATAACTTTTCGCTAATTTATTTTTTTGGTGAAGGTCAAAGGTAGTATCAACTTTACTTATTAGGTGTTTTTTTAGCGAAGCAAACACTGAATTAACTGTATTGAAAAATACTGTGTCGTTTTCCCCAAGCAGGAAATGACTGTTAATTAGCAAAAAATAAGCGACCAATTGGTCGCTTATTACTGACAACAACTTAGGAAGCAATCTAAGTTATAAAGTTCGCAAGTAGGCTTTAGAAAGCATACTTAGCTGAAAGCTGTAAGCGGTTGATATCGCCATCAACACCACTTTCAGTTTCGCGCTCGCCTACTTTGTATTCAACACCAAAAGTAAGTTTTTTCTCAGGAGAATAAAGCAAGTTTGCACTGTAACTCATTGATGTTTTTGTTGGGTCGCCAGTGATATTTAACAAGTTTTGGTTATTATCAGCACTAAAATATGAAGCGAGGAAAGTTGAACGTAACTTTTCATTCCAGTGGTGTTGATAACCAACAAAGCCCGAAACTGAGTCAATTGCATCTAAATCATTGCCATCAAGCACTGCACCATGTGCGACGTTTAAACCAACGTAACGCCCTAAACCACTACCTGCTGTGACCATGTATTTTAAATTATTCTTACCAAAGTTAACGCGACCTGATGCGCTCACACCAAATGATGATGTTGATGCATCTGCACCACCTGCTTTATAAGTAAGTTGTCTTGCAAGACCCGCAACAGTGAAGTGACCCCAATCGCCTTTAAAGGTATAACGAGCTGTGATATCTGGTAGGCTAGAGTCGTCGGTTTCGTTGCGCACACCACCTGCTGTGGTAATAGTGCTTTCAGGATTTTCTGCCGATACAGAAAAGCCGCCTGAAGTGTACTTAATCATCGCCTGACGCACGAACACAGTACCTTCAGCAGGACCGACGAAATCAAGTGTTTCTGGTAATGCGCTAACGTTTTGGAAGTTTGACCACGCTTGACCAAACAAGAAGCCATTGTACGTTACAAATGCTTGACGAATACGCGGCGCATAAGAATTTGATACACGCTCATTACCACCTGGCGATGCAATAAAATCGAGCTCAATTTTGGTATTAATTGATTTGCCGTTGTCTAATTTAGTTGATGTTGCCAAGTTAAAACGTGATTGACGTGCATGCATATCAAATACAGGATCTGTATCTGCATCACCACCCACGGGAGTGGTACTTGGTACATAAAAATCACGACCAATGCTGTTACCGCCTACCGTACCAGCAGACCAATCACTCCACATTGCATCAAGCTTTACATAACCACCATATTTTACATCTGTAGACTCTAATACACCCGCTTGGGCTGAAGTACCGAACAATACTGCTAAAACGCTGAGCGCTGTTGTTGTTAGTTTATTGTTTTTCATAACTGTATCCCGATTAAGTTAACATCTTCACTGTTGGCTATGTTCAGATTTTGCTCAATTACCCATTGGTCTATACGACTAAGGTATAGCTAAACGGGCTTAAACAGTGTGCTTATTCCATTAAAACCCATGAAACTAGTTGTATTTGTGAATAATTCGTTAAAAAATATAATCGTAGATAGCGATAAATCGCAAAATAAAAATTTAATATTATGAATAATAAAAGTAATTGAGATAGCAGCAATAATTGAAGTTGTTAAAAAGATGATCTTGATTAAGTACTCTCTATATTTAAATTAAGATGCTACTAAGGTCTAATTCTTTATACCACCTAGCTGAGTAATGCTTGAAGGTATTGGTCTAGGTTGCATTTAGGCGACTAGCAACAAAGTTAAAAAAGGGGCACTCATGTCACAAGAAATTTACCCAGTACCAGCGTCTGTTAAAGAAGCAGCGTTAATTGACGAAGCAAAATATAACGAACTATATCAATGGTCGATTGACGACCCTAAAGCATTTTGGGGTGAGCAAGGTAAGCGACTAGACTGGATTAAGCCGTATACCAAAGTTAAAAATACCTCATTTGATAAAGGCCATGTTGATATCCGTTGGTATGAAGATGGTCAACTGAATGTGTCTTATAACTGTATTGACCGTCACTTAAAAGACAAAGCCGATAAAGTTGCGCTCATTTGGGAAGGTGATAACCCTGAGCATTCTGAAAATATTACTTATCAGCAACTTCATGATGAAGTGTGTAAGCTAGCAAATGGTTTACGTAAGCTAGGCGTGCAAAAGGGCGATCGCGTTGCGATTTATATGCCTATGACGCCACAAGCAATTTATGCAATGCAAGCGTGTGCTCGTATTGGTGCAGTGCATTCAGTTGTGTTTGGTGGCTTTTCTCCTTCAGCAATTGCAGACCGTATTCAAGATTCTGGTGCGAAAGTGGTTATCACATCTGACCAAGGTCGTCGCGGTGGTAATGCCGTTCCATTAAAAGCAAACGTTGATGAAGCATTAACGCAAGCTGGCGTTACAAGTGTTGAACACGTTGTTGTGCACCAACTTACAGGTGGCGATGTTGCATGGACTGATGTAGACGTTTGGTGGCATGATTTAGTTGCTGACCAAGCAACAAACTGCGAACCAGAAGTAATGGATGCTGAAGACCCGTTATTTATTCTTTATACCTCAGGTTCAACAGGTCAACCTAAAGGCGTTGTGCATAGCACGGCAGGTTACTTAGTTTATACATCGCTTACGCATCAATATGTTTTTGATTTGCAAGAAGATGACGTTTTCTGGTGTAGCGCAGATGTGGGCTGGATCACCGGTCACAGTTACATTGCCTATGGGCCACTGGCGAATGGTTGTACTCAGGTTGTATTTGAAGGTGTACCAACCTATCCATCATCAGGTCGTATGGGTGAAGTGGTTGATAAGCATAACGTTACTATTCTATATACCGCACCAACAGCTATTCGTGCATTAATGGCGAAAGGCGATGAGCCAACAGCTTCTTCTACACGTGAATCACTGCGTATTTTAGGTTCAGTAGGTGAGCCAATTAACCCAGAAGCATGGGCTTGGTATTATGAAAATATCGGTAACAGCAGTTGTCCAATCGTTGATACATGGTGGCAAACTGAAACTGGCGGTATGATGATTACACCACTACCAGGTGCAACAGATTTAAAACCAGGCTCAGCAACACGTCCATTCTTTGGTATTTTGCCGGCGCTATTCGATGCCGAGGGTGAAACATTACAAGGTGCAACAGATGGTAACCTAGTTATTCTTGATAGCTGGCCGTCACAAGCGCGTACTGTTTACGGTGATCATGAACGCTTTGAGCAAACTTATTTCTCAGCGTACCCGGGCGTTTACTTTACAGGTGATGGTTGTCGTCGTGATGAAGATGGTTACTACTGGATCACAGGCCGCGTAGATGACGTACTAAATGTTTCAGGTCACCGTTTAGGTACAGCTGAGATTGAAAGCGCGTTAGTAGCACACGAAGCGGTTGCTGAAGCGGCGGTTGTTGGCTTCCCACATGATATTAAAGGCCAAGGTATTTACGTTTACATTACGCCTAATGATGGCATAGCAGTAAGCGACGAATTAACCAAAGAGGTACGCAATTGGGTTCGTAAAGAGCTTAGTCCAATAGCAACACCAGATATGATCCAATGGTCACCAGGTTTGCCAAAAACACGCTCAGGTAAGATTATGCGCCGTATTTTGCGTAAGATCGCTGCAAATGAATACCAACAGCTAGGTGATACATCAACACTTGCCGATCCAAGTGTTGTAGAGGAGCTAATTGAAAACCGCCTAAACCGCTAAAAGGTTTGTGAATCAATTAAACTCACAGTAACATTAAGGCTGTTATCAGGGATAACAGCCTTTTTATTAGGAGTCATATATGAGCAAGTTTTTGATAGCGGATGATCACCCTTTGTTTCGCGAAGCACTTAAAGGGGCTTTAAATGGCAGTTTCGATGATTTAGAGATATTTGAATCTGAGAGCTTTGATACAACGCTGCAAGTACTAGAACAACAACAAGAGCTCGATTTATTATTACTAGACCTACACATGCCCGGTAGCGGCGATTTATACGGTCTAATTCGTATTCGTGAAGATTACCCCGATTTACCGATTGCCGTTGTTTCTGGCACCGAAGACATTCAAATCGTTTCAAAAGTAATGAGTTATGGTGCCCTTGGTTTTATTCCAAAATCGTCATCTTCAGCACAAATTGCCGCTGCAATCGAAGAGATTCTAGATGGTGAAACCTGGTTGCCAGAATCAATGGCTGATAAAGTTGAAGAAGTGATTGAACAAGATGCAGAGCTTGCGCAGCAAATTGCGTCACTCACACCGCAACAATACAAAGTGCTAAGCTATTTACACGAAGGCTTGTTAAACAAGCAAATTGCGTACGAATTGAATATTTCAGAAGCTACAGTGAAAGCACATATCACAGCAATATTCAGAAAACTGGGTGTTTACAACCGCACACAAGCGGTATTAATTGCCAGTAAGCTGCAGTTAGAACCAGTTGAATCTAATTAGCACATTAAAAATAATAAAAAACCGAGCAAATATGCTCGGTTTTTTCTTTTTAAAGTATCGGTAATCGCCGTTATTAGTTTGATGTTAGGCGAATAAACTTCTCGGCTAACTCATCAAGAGACTCAACATGCTGTGGGTCTTTTTTAATACAGTCAATCGGACAAACGCTGACACAAGTCGGTTGGTCGTAATGTCCAACACACTCGGTGCATTTTTCAGGATCAATTTGATAAATTTTATCACTCATGTAAATTGCCTGATTAGGGCACTCAGGGTCGCACATATCACAATTGATACACTTCGAATTTATTATCAATGCCATGATACTAGGCCTTTTTAAAAGGGTTACGCGTATCTTGGTCTGAATCTAAATTTCTTAATAGAATCGCTTTATCAAGTTCAATATCTTCCGGTAATGGAATTTTTACAATATGGCCTGAACCTTTAGCATCATCAATGCGTTCACCTTTCTTATTTTCCATATGATCTAAGGTAAACTGAATATTGCCTTGTGGCGTCATAAGTTCCATTGAATGGCCAGTACAGAACTTATTCTTAACATCAATTTCAACCAAACCGTTGTTGTGACGACCTAAAACTTCACCAACAAATTGCTGCTTGTCTGACACTGAGTGGCCATATTCATAGTTTTGGTATTCTTGGTGCACATGGCGCTTTAAAAAGCCCTCGGTGTAACCACGGTGCGCAAGGTTTTCTAAGGTGCGCATTAAGTTAGGGTCAAATGGCCTACCGGCAGCAGCGTCGTCAATTGCTTTACGGTAAACTTGTGCGGTACGCGCAACGTAATAAAACGACTTAGTTCGGCCTTCAATTTTTAAGCTGTGAACACCCATTTTAGTCAGTTGATCTACGTATTGCACTGCACGTAAATCTTTCGAGTTCATAATGTAAGTGCCATGTTCATCTTCAAAAGCAGGCATGTATTCGCCAGGGCGGCCTTGTTCTTCCAACATGAATACTTCACTTGTTGGAGCGCCTTGGCCTAGCGTTGGGATCACTGAGCTTGGATCAATTTTGTGAACAACATCACCGGTTTCGGTTTCTTTACCCGGCTTTACATCGTATTCCCAACGACATGCATTGGTGCAGGTACCTTGATTTGGATCGCGCTTATTGATGTATCCTGAAAGTAAACAACGACCAGAATACGCCATGCATAGTGCACCGTGAACAAATACCTCTAACTCGGTTTCGGGGCATAACTCACGAATTTGGCCAATTTCTTCAAGTGATAACTCACGCGATAAAATAACACGCTCAACCCCTTGCTGGGCCCAAAATTTTACCGTTGCAAAGTTCACAGCATTAGCTTGAACAGAAAGGTGAATAGGCATATCAGGCCATTTTTCGCGTACCAGCATAATTAAACCGGGATCTGACATGATTAATGCATCGGGGCCCATTTCAATAACTGGTTCAATATCACGTAAATAGGTATTAACTTTGGCATTATGCGGCGCAATATTTGATACCACATAAAGCTTTTTACCTAAATCGTGTGCTTCATTGATCCCGAGCGCTAAGTTATCAAGGTCAAATTCATTATTACGCACGCGTAAACTATAGCGAGGTTGACCGGCATATACCGCATCAGAGCCATAGGCAAAGGCATAACGCATGTTCTTTAAGCTACCTGCAGGCGACAGTAATTCAGGTACAAAAGGTGTGTTCATTGACGTGTCCTCATACATCGAACTGGGTGCTGGCCAGTTGCATGATTAAAAAAGCGGGCAATTCTAACGCACAGACAAATAGAGAGTTTTGATATAGATCAAATTAGCCAAGGTGTTTTGTTTCGCTGTATTGAATTAGTGTTGAGGTGATTATGTTTGTATATTTTTCTTACTTTGTTGGAAAAGTAATCAGATTATTTTCGGTTTTAATAGGATTTTCACACAAATATGCGTATAATTCGCGGCCGTTAAAATCATTAATTATTTATGGAGCATAAAAGATGGCTTTAGAGCGTACTTTTTCTATCGTAAAACCTGATGCAGTTGCTAAAAACCACATCGGTGCTATCTACAACCGTTTCGAAACTGCTGGTCTTAAAATCGTTGCAGCTAAAATGGTTCACCTTTCAAAAGAAAAAGCTGAAGGTTTCTACGCTGAGCACAGCGAGCGTCCTTTCTTCGGTGCTTTAGTTGAGTTCATGACATCTGGTCCAGTAATGGTTACTGTTCTTGAAGGTGAGAACGCAGTACTTAAAAACCGTGAAATCATGGGTGCTACTAACCCTGCTGAAGCACTAGCTGGTACTTTACGTGCTGACTATGCAGACAGCATCGACGAGAACGCAGTACACGGTTCAGACGCTGTAGAATCAGCTGCTCGCGAAATCGCATACTTCTTCTCTGACGAAGAAATCTGTCCACGTACTCGTTAATTTTAACGACGTAGACAAACATGCATTAGCTTAGGTTAATGCAGTAGAAAAGGGCTCTTTAGCCCTTTTCTTGTCATTTTGAACTAAAACAGTCTGTTTTAGTCACAGTGTCAACTTTGCTTTAAATTTACGGTACTTGGTTTAATACGCCGGTTGCGCAAATGTAAAAGTAAAGCAAAGTTGATATATCAGCTAATATAAAGTTGTATTACGTACTAGGGTCTGAGTTATGAGTGCTGCGGAAAAGAAAATTAATTTATTAGATTTAACCCGTGAAGGAATGCGAGAGTTATTTGTTTCATGGGGTGAAAAGCCGTTCCGTGGCGATCAGGTAATGAAATGGATGTACCATTTCGGCATTGATAACTTTGATGAAATGTCGAATATTAATAAAAAGCTAAAAGCCAAACTACACGCAGAGTGCGAAATTAAAGCGCCTGAAATTTCAGTTAAGCAAGTGGCTTCAGATGGTACAATTAAGTACGCATTAGTGCTTGAAGGTGGTCAAGAAGTTGAAACAGTGTGGATTCCTGAAAAAGACCGTGCAACATTATGTGTTTCATCACAAGTTGGTTGTGCACTTGAGTGTACTTTCTGTTCAACAGCGCAACAGGGCTTTAACCGTAATCTAAAAGTATCTGAAATCATTGGCCAAGTTTGGCGTGTTGCAAAAGATATTGGTTTACATGGCGATTCAACTAAGCGACCAGTTACCAACGTGGTAATGATGGGCATGGGTGAGCCATTACTTAACCTCAACAATGTTGTTCCAGCGATGGAACTGATGATGGATGATTGGGCATTTGGTTTATCTAAGCGTCGCGTTACTTTAAGTACCTCAGGCGTTGTTCCTGCACTGGATATCTTAAAAGAAAAAATTGACGTTGCATTAGCTATTTCACTTCACGCGCCGAATAATGAATTGCGTGACGTACTTGTACCAATCAACAAGAAGTACCCAATTGAAGAGTTCTTAGCTGCGTGTCGTCGCTATATTGACGGCTCTAAAGCAAACAAAGACATCACTATTGAGTACGTTATGCTGCAAGGTGTGAATGACAGCACTGATCATGCACACGAGCTAGTTAAAGTGTTAAAAGGCACGCCATCAAAAATTAACTTGATTCCATTTAACCCGTTCCCGGGCAACGAATACGGCCGTTCAAGTAACAGTCGTATTGACCGTTTCTCTAAAGTGTTACAAGCAGCTGGTTTAACTTGTATTGTACGCCGTACACGTGGTGATGATATCGATGCCGCATGTGGTCAGTTAGTGGGTGATGTTGTGGATCGTACTAAGCGTGTAATGAAGAAAAAGCAACTCGACGATAACAAAATTAGTGTCAATACGGTAAACCCGTAAAGGATCTAGAAAAAATAAGATGATCCCGAGGCTAATTCGGGTAGAATTGGGATAATTGTCAGAAAATGAGTATAACTATGCGTCGTTCAATATTAGTAGGTGTTGCGCTATTAGCAACAACAGGATGTGTAACCGAAAGTGTTTATGTTGGAAGTGATAAGCCAGTTGTCGAAAATCGAATTGATAACGATGAGGCTGCAAGAACACGCATTTCATTAGCATTAAAATACTTAGCTTCTGGCGATAGCACACAAGCAAAATATAATTTAGAGCGCGCCGCTAAATTTGCGCCTAAATTACCTGAAGTTCATTACACTACTGCGTATTATTATCAGCAAGTGGGTGAAAATGAACTTGCTAAAGAGTCTTACTTACGCGCGATTGATATTGCCCCGGATGATCCAAATACGCTAAATAACTATGGCGTGTTTTTATGTGGTTTAGGTGAGTACGATGAAGCGTCGGAATATATTTTGCGTGCAATCGAAATTCCAAGCTATCTGCGCGTTTCGCAAAGTTATGAAAATTTAGCGTTATGTGCGATTGAAAATAACGAGTTTGATGAGGCGGAAGAATACCTTGAAGCTTCAGTAAAACACAGCCCGTCGCGTGGCTCGTCACTGGTTAACTTATCTGCGATTTATTATGCCAAAAGCGATTTACATCGTGCACAAACATTTATGAATCGTTATGAAAAATCAGGCCGTATTTCTTCACGCTCGTTAATGTTGTCGTACTTAATTGAAAACCGTATGGGCCATATCGAAAAAGCCAATACATTGGCATTAACGCTACAGCAAACCTACAGTAATTCAATTGAAGCGCAACAGATCAAACTTAAGAAAACATCTGACAGTGAGTTTGAGCGTCTACGTGAAAAATACCGCAAAAATGAGTTAAGCAAGCTTAAAAAAGAGCTTAACCCAGATGGTAAATCGGTTGTTGCCAAGCCACAAGTAAAAGTGGTTAAACGTAAAGCGCAACCAGAGCAAGCGGAAGTCACACCAAGTAAAGCCGAGATTGAAGCACAAGTAAAAGTGGAAGTTGCTAAGCCAACTACACAAGTTGCGAAAAATGAAGTGGTTGTAGCGCAAGCTAAAGCACAGCAACAAGCGCCGGTTACACAACGTATTCCACTTAATAAGCTGGTTGAAACACCTTATCACGTTATGAAAGGCGGTGAGAATCTGTTCTCGGTATCGGTTAAATACAATGTTAAATTAGCGAAGTTACTTGAATGGAATGGCTTAACCGAAAACGATCCGGTTTTTGCTGGCACAAAAATTTATCTTAACAACCCGAATATTTACCACCTAGTTAAAGATGGCGACACCTTATTTAGTATTTCTGTGAAGTACAATTTACGCATGAAGTCGCTTGCTGAGTGGAACGAGATTCAAGAATCGGCAACATTAAGCCCAGGTAAAAAAATCTTGTTAGTAAATCCTAAAACTTACGCACTATGACTGAAGAAGTATTAGCTCAAGAACCAATAACAGGTTTAGGTGAGCAGTTAGCAACTGCTCGCGAGCAACACGCTGTTTCAATTGATGAAATGGCACATAAGTTAAAGTTAACAGCAAAACAAATTTCAGCCATTGAATGTGACGATTACAGCCAGTTAGGGCCCGTCACTTTTGTAAAAGGCCATATTCGTAGTTACTGTCGCGAATTTAACCTAAACGAAGCGCAACTAATGTCGCAGTTTAGGCACCAAAGGGAAGAAACCGAAAAGCGAATGCAAAGCTTTTCAAGACGCACGGAACGCGAAGCAAAAGATAACCGATTAATGCTTTTTAGTTACGCAATTATTGCCCTAATACTTGGTTCATCGCTGTTTATCTGGTGGCAAAACCGCGAACCAGCGCCAACGGAAGCTGAGACAAGCAAAACGGTGGTTGAAACGCCGAGTCAAGAAAATAGTACTGTACCGGTTGTAACTGAGCGTAAAGCAACAAATCAAATAAACCTTGCTGAAATATCACAATTAAGTGATGACGAACCTCAGCAAATAAGCAGTCAAGAACCTGAAACCACGCCAGTTGAGCAGCCAGAAGTAGCTAAACCGGCGGTGGTTGAAAAGAAAAGCGATACTAAGAAAAACGTCAGTACTATTGTCATGACGTTTAAAGATGATAGCTGGGTCGAGATTTTTGATGCCGATGGCGAGCGTGTCGCATTTGGTGTTAAGAAAAAAGGCTATGTCATGACATTGGATGGCAAAGCGCCATTTAATGTGGTGCTGGGCAAGCACTATATTGTTGATGTTGAGTTTAATGGTGAGTTAGTTGATATGTCACATTTCCCTACTAATCGACTCGCCAAATTTAGCCTGCCGTTGAGTGAGTAATAAGTATGTTTTCAGAATCTCCGATAAAACGCCGCAAATCAAAACGCATTTATGTAGGTAATGTGCCAATTGGCGATGGCGCACCGATTGCCGTGCAGTCAATGACCAATACAGAAACGACTGATGTCGCGGCTACGGTTGCGCAAATCAATGCAATTCAAGCAGCAGGTGCGGATATTGTACGTGTTTCTGTGCCAACAATGGACGCGGCTGAAGCATTTAAAGAAATTAAACAGCAAGTTGATATTCCGCTGGTTGCGGACATTCACTTCGATTACCGCATTGCGTTAAAAGTTGCTGAATATGGTGCTGATTGTTTGCGTATTAACCCAGGTAATATCGGCAGTGAAGAGCGTATTCAAGCGGTTGTTGATGCTGCACGCGAAAAGAATATTCCTATTCGCATTGGCGTGAATGGTGGGTCGCTAGAGCGCGATATCCAAGAAAAATACGGTGAGCCAACACCTGAAGCATTGCTTGAATCAGCGATGCGTCATGTAAATATTTTAAAGCGTCTTAATTTCGATAACTTTAAAGTATCGGTAAAAGCGTCAGATGTATTTTTGGCGGTTGGTGCGTATCGATTGCTTGCGAAAGAAATTGAACAGCCGCTGCATTTAGGTATTACCGAGGCCGGTGGTTTTAGAGCGGGCTCAGTTAAATCTGCGGTTGGTTTAGGCATGTTACTAGCCGAGGGCATTGGTGATACGTTACGTGTCTCACTTGCAGCCGACCCAGTACAAGAAATCAAAGTAGGTTTTGATATCTTAAAATCTTTGCGTATTCGCTCTCGCGGCATTAATTTTATTGCCTGCCCAAGCTGTTCACGTCAAGAATTTGATGTAGTAAGCACGATGAATCAGCTCGAAGAGCGTTTAGAAGACGTTATTGAACCCGTGACTGTTTCGGTTATTGGCTGTGTGGTAAATGGTCCGGGCGAAGCACTGGTGAGCGATTTAGGTTTAGCGGGTGCGAATAAGCGCTCTGGTTTATATATCAACGGTGAGCGTCAAAAAACGCGCATTGATAATACGCAAATTGTTGACCAACTAGAAACGCAAATTCGTGATTACATCGCAAAAAAAGACACTGAACAACAAATAGACGTTAAGTTAGTTGAGTAAGTAGTCTCGTTGAGTATAATTGACAATCTTCTTTTTTCTGGGGCGATATTCGCCCCATGCATTTAATTAGCAATAGGGTAAAAGCAGCGTGGCAAAACAAATCCAAGCAGTTCGCGGCATGAATGATTGTGTACCGGGTGATACTCAGGTATGGCAAAAAGTTGAAAGCATTTTACGCGAAACAGTTGCATCGTATGGTTATCAGGAAATTCGTTTTCCAATTGTTGAATCAACTGATTTGTTTAAACGCTCAATTGGTGAAGTTACCGATATCGTTGAAAAGGAAATGTACACCTTTGAAGATCGCAATGGTGACAGCCTAACATTACGCCCTGAAGGCACAGCAGTATGTGTGCGTGCAGGTAACCAAAATGGTTTACTGTATAATCAAGAACAGCGCCTTTGGTATATGGGCCCAATGTTCCGCCACGAAAGACCTCAAAAAGGTCGCTACCGTCAGTTTCACCAATTTGGCTTAGAAGTTTTTGGCTTTGAAACTGCGGACATCGATGCAGAAGTAATTATTTTGACTGCACGTTTATGGAAAGCATTTGGTATTAGTGACCACGTTCGATTAGAGCTTAACTCACTTGGTTCAAATGAAGCGCGTGCGCAATATCGTGATGCACTTGTTGCTTACCTTGAGCAAAATATTGATGCATTAGACGAAGACTCAAAACGTCGTATGCACTCAAATCCATTACGTGTACTCGACAGTAAAAACCCAGACGTGCAAGCAGTTTTAGTTGATGCACCAAAGCTATCTGAACACTTAGACCAAGAGTCACAACAGCATTTTGCAAATTTATGTGAACGTTTAGATGCTGCAGGCATCGAATATCAGGTTAATGAAAAACTGGTACGTGGTTTAGATTACTACAACCGCACTGTATTTGAATGGGTTACTGAAAGTTTAGGTGCACAGGGTACAGTGTGCGCTGGCGGTCGTTACGATGGCTTAGTTGAACAACTAGGCGGTAAAGCGACACCTGCAGTGGGTTTTGCAATGGGCATGGAACGTTTAGTGCTGATGTTGCAAGAGCTTAACTGTGTTGGCGAAATTCGTCGCACCAGTGATGTTTATATTGCGGCAATGGGTGATGCAGCAAGCATTCAAGCACCTGTTATTGCCGAGAAGTTACGTGAAAAAGTACCAGGAATACGCATTACAGTGCATGCCGGTGGCGGTAACTTTAAGAAACAATTAAAACGCGCAGATAAAAGCGATGCTGTATACGCACTGATTATCGGTGACAGTGAACTTGAAAATAACCAAGTAACTGTAAAACACTTACGCGAGCATCAAGAACAACAAACACTAAATTTAGATCAAGCAGCCGAGTTGCTAACAGGCTTGGTATAAGAGGTTAGAATGGAAGTTTATTCAACAGAAGAACAACAAGCAGAAGCAATAAAACGATTTTTCCGTGAAAATGGCACATCTCTGATTGCCGGTGTAGTGCTAGGTTTAGGTGGTTTATATGGCTGGAAAGCATATAACCAATCACAAATTGATAGCGCTGAAGCAGCGTCGGATGCCTACACGCAATTAATCTCGACGGCAGGCCAAGATAACTCTGACGTACTTGCAAAGTCAGACGCATTTTTAACTGAGTATAAAGATTCTAGCTATGCTGTATTAGCGGCGTTTGTAAGCGCGCGTGAAGCAGTTGATGCAAAAGACTTCAGTGCAGCAAAAGAAAAGCTAGAGTGGATTGTAATCAATGCACCAAAAGCTGAGTTGAAAGCCATTGCTACAACACGTATTGCACGTATTGAGCTTGCAGAAGGAAACTTTGACGCGGCACTTGCAAAACTAAACACAACATTGCCAGAAGCTTTCAAAGCACAAGTAGAAGAGCTTAAAGGCGACATCTATCTTGCTAAAGACGATAAAGACAATGCACGTTTAGCATACCAAGCAGCACTTGATGCGGCAGGTGAAACGCAAAATCAGCTTCTTCAAGTTAAATTGGATAATCTAGCTGTTGCTCAGACGCTGTAGGTGATTTATGAAAAAAATTACCTTAGCAACCTTGCTGCTGTTAACACTTGGCTTAACTGGATGTTCATCAAGTGATGATGAAGAAGACGAGTTAACACTGCCTGAAATCGTTAATCAGTTTGAAGCTGATAGCGTATGGCAAACTAGTGTCGGTTCTGGTGTTGAACATTACTTTTCGCGTCTTTCGCCAGTGGTTTACAAAGACACAGTATTTGTTGCGTCACGTCGTGGTGAAATCAAAGCAATTGACATTAACAGTGGCAAAGAACTTTGGCACAGCGATGTGCGTAAAAACCCTGCGTTTTGGCCATGGGAAGATGATGATAGTGCTAAGCTATCGGGTGGTTTAAGCGAAGCGTACGGTAAAATTTTTGTTGGTACAGAACGCGGTGAAGTGATTGCGCTTGATCGTGAAACCGGTGAACTTGCTTGGCGCAAACAAGTGCCAGGCGAAGCACTTTCAGCACCTGCTGCAGGCGATGGCTTAATTTATGTGAATTTAGGTTCAGGTAAGTTAGTTGCACTACATCCAGATGAAGGTGAACAGCGTTGGGTGTATGAGCATGAAGTGCCAGCACTTACGTTACGTGGCATTAGCTCTCCGCAATCAGCAAACGGCGGCGTTATCTTTGGTGAAGAGAACGGTAAGCTGTCAGTAGTTATCGCAGAAAACGGCTTTTTAGCGTGGCAAGCTGACGTTGCAATTCCACAAGGTGCATCAGAGTTTGAACGTTTGGCGGATGTAGATACGCAGCCAGTTGTACAGGGCTCAACGGTTTATTCACTGGCGTATAACGGCAACTTAGTGGCTGTTGATATTCGTTCAGGTAATGTACTTTGGAAGCGTGAATACAGTGGCTACCGCGATTTTACCGTTGATGGTCGCAATATCTATTTGGTAGATAGCCAAGGTTCTATCTATGCTTTAGATGCAAGCTCAGGTATTGAACGTTGGAGTCAACCAGCTTTAAATGGTTGGTTTTTGACGGGTCCAACAGTATTTGGCAACTATCTAGTAACGGGTGACCAAGAAGGTAACCTACACTGGTTAGATAAAGAAACCGGCGATCTTGTATCGCGCAGTGAATTCGATAGTTCAGGTTTCTATATCGAGCCAATTACAGCGGGCGATAAACTAATTGTTATCACACGTGATGGTGAAGTGAGTCTAGTTAACTTACCACTAGCGAATTAATATTTATTGCCAAGTGTGACTTGGTAAATTAAAGGCTTCGTTACGGCTTGCTCTGGACGAAGCCTTTTGTTGTTTATTTAAGAGGTTGAATATGCTTCCTGTGATTGCCCTTGTGGGCCGTCCTAATGTTGGGAAATCAACATTGTTTAATCGCTTGACGCGAACGCGTGATGCACTTGTGGCAGACTTTCCAGGTCTGACACGCGATCGTAAATATGGTCAGGCGAGTTATGAAGATTACGAGTTCATTTTAGTGGATACTGGCGGTATCGACGGGTCTGAGCAGGGCATTGAATCTGAAATGGCTGAGCAATCGCTGTTAGCGATTGAAGAGGCTGATATTGTAATGTTTTTAGTTGATGCTAGAGCGGGCTTAACCGCATCTGATATTGGCATTGCAGATCACTTACGTAAACAGCAAAAGAAAGTATTTGTTGTTGCCAACAAGATTGATGGTATTGATGCGGATTCAAACTGTGCTGAGTTTTACCAACTCGCACTTGGCGAAGTATATCAAATCGCTGCAGCTCATGGTCGTGGTATTACATCGTTACTTGATACGGCACTACAGCCAGTCATTGCTGAATATGCTGAAGCGTATCGTGAAGCAAATCCGGAAGAGTTTGAAGATGACTTAGTTGATTCACTTTACGATGATGAAAACGAAGGTGAAGACGTTGACGGTGAGCGCCCAGACAAACCGGTTAAACTTGCGATCATTGGTCGTCCTAATGTGGGTAAATCGACTCTTACAAACCGTATTTTAGGTGAAGAGCGCGTTATTGTTTACGATATGCCAGGGACCACTCGTGACTCTGTGTATATTCCAATGACACGCAATGAGAAAGAGTACGTACTGATTGACACAGCAGGTGTGCGTAAACGTAAAAAAGTATCTGACGTTGTTGAAAAGTTCTCAGTAATTAAAACACTGAAAGCGATTGAAGATGCAAACGTTGTGTTACTGGTAATTGATGCACGTGAAGGTATTAGTGATCAAGACTTAAGCTTATTAGGCTATACGCTTAATGCGGGTCGTTCATTAGTGATTGCGGTAAATAAGTGGGATGGCTTGGATACGGATGTAAAAGATCGCATTAAATCAGAGCTTGATCGTCGTTTAGGTTTTATTGATTTTGCGCGTATTCACTTTATCTCGGCGCTGCACGGTACTGGTGTTGGTCATTTATTTGAATCAGTAGATGAAGCCTATGAATCGGCAACAAAACGTATCAGCACTGCAATGTTACGCCGTATTATGGACATGGCACAAGCTGATCACCAGCCGCCGTTAGTACGTGGTCGTCGTGTTAAGTTAAAATACGCGCACGCAGGGGGATACAACCCGCCAATTATCGTTATTCACGGTAACCAAGTTAAAGACTTACCTGATTCGTACAAGCGTTATATGATGAACTATTATCGCAAAGCGCTTAAGGTTATGGGTACGCCAATCAAGATTGAATTTAGAGAAGGTGATAACCCGTATGCAGGTCGCACTAATAAGATGACCTTGTCGCAGCAGCGACAGCGCAAACGTATTTCTAAAATGTATAGCAAAAAGCCTTAATTTTAGATTTGTTGAAAAAAGCACCGAATAGGTGCTTTTTTCGTATGTGATGATGGAAATAGCTGCAATTACCAGCAGTTATGTGCTAATAATTAGACAATAAGAATAATTAACCATCATGTCATAAATGGATTACTTAAAAACGGTTATCTACGTTGATAATGTTGAAGAAACGTTAGATTTCTACTTCCAAGCATTTGCCGTCAGCACGGCTCAGCTCGATGAAGACGGGCAATATGGCGAGCTGGACTTCCAAGGTGCGTGTATTGCCTTCGCGGCGCATCCCTTAGCGCAATCTCACTTTAAGCAGAGTTATATTCGCGCGCAGCCAAAACAACCGGCACTTGGTTTTGAATTAGTCTTAAAGGTTGATGACATTAATTTAGCATTTGCAAAAGCGGTAGATGCAGGCGCAGAACCACTTTCTGCACCGCATGAAATGGAAGGTAAAAACTTGGCGTATGTACGTTCTATTGAAGGTACGCTCATTGCGCTAAGCGAATAAACTTTGCTTCATAAACTGCCAAGTTTCTTCAGAATTTATAATGCGACCGTGACCAAGTTTATTAACAGCTTTTAAATTGATATGGCTGTGCTGACTTGCTTGTTGATTGGTTAATTCAAACTTAGCAAATCGGTCTTTTTGATCGTGAATAATATGAATAGGATGGGCGTGACCTGCAACGTGTAGTTCAGGCAAAATCTCACCAAAACGCATATCGTGTTCATCTTCAACACTTTTTAGCACGCCACTAAATAAGTGTTGGTGAATGCCCGTATTTAAAATACGTTGTTCAAAAGAATCGTAAAAGCCAAAGGTAGGCGCGATTAAAAAATGGGGTACATCTTTACTCACATTAAGCGCTGCAATTGTTCCC
The DNA here is from genome assembly GCF_021654175.1 of Pseudoalteromonas sp. MMG024. Taxonomy (NCBI): domain Bacteria; kingdom Pseudomonadati; phylum Pseudomonadota; class Gammaproteobacteria; order Alteromonadales; family Pseudoalteromonadaceae; genus Pseudoalteromonas; species Pseudoalteromonas sp. MMG024. The sequence continues at coordinate 34,228 of NZ_JAKFZO010000012.1, read as the reverse complement.
ATAGAATGACTGACAATTGCTTTGGGCTGCTCAATGCTTGCCATTATCGATTTTAGCCCTTTGATAAAAAGCGGTAAATTGGCAAACTTACCATCGCTTTCACCATGACCGTAATGATCAAATGCCATCGCTTTAAATCCACTTGCTGCTACTTTCTCCATAAGTGGTAAAAATTGGCGGCTACTACCAGACCAGCCATGGGTAAAAACCACAGCAGGACCTTCACCAATTGAGGTAAGGTGTAAGTCACCGTGCTCGGTTGCTAGTTTTTGTTGCGTAAACTGGGCTGACAATGTTGTTCTTTTGCGGTTTTTTACCGGTGTTAACAGTAATTTTCTCGTTTGATTAAAGGCAAACTTTGGAGCAATTTTAAGCGCGGTAGTCGATGCCGCTTTAATCAGATAGTAGGCAAGCGGCTTTCTTTTTGCCGATGATGAAAAATAGATTTTACTGCTCATACAGATTCCTCTGCGCGGTGGCGCTCAATTAATTGGTTTAGGGCTGTTTTAAAACGGCTATGCTCAGCGTCTTCAACACCTAGCCACGACATGCTTTGGCTGCCCAAATAAAGTGCGTAGAGTTCAAACACAAATTGTTCTGCGCTTACATCTTGTTTGAATTGCCCCGCACTTATCACTTGCTTAACTTTGTGAGTTAAATAGCCAAGCCAATTTGCTAGATCTTGCTTAACTTGGTCGTGTATAGCGCCTGGTTGGTCATCAAACTCCACTGCCGCGGAGATAAAAATGCAGGTCTTTGCTTGGTTTTCATACCAATCTAGCCAGTTCTCACACAAGCTAAGTAATTGAGCAAGAGGATCAAGCTCGCGGTTGATTGGCTGTATAACCGTGCTTTGAAAAAGTTCATTGGCGAATGTTAGTACATTTAATTGCAGCGTTTCTTTTGATTTGAAATGCGAAAACAAGCCCGATTTTGACATGCCTGTGGCAACTGCAAGGCCGCCAATAGTGAGATTGTCTAAGCTTGACTGTGTAGCAATTTTTAACGCCGTTGCGAGGATCTGCTGTTTTGTTTCTTGACCTTTACTCATAAAAGTACGCTCGTGCTATTATTTATGTGATAATAGCACGAGCGTACTAAAAGTAAATGTTTCAATTAGCTGTTCGCGAACACCGCATTTAATTCAATGTTGCCTATACTGTGTGTAATGTAATATGAGAGTTCACTATGCTAACCCCCGATTTACCAGCCAATGAAAATACAAGAATTAAAACCTTACAAAGCTTAAATGTGCTCGACACACCGTCTGAGCAAAGGCTCGATAGAGTCACGCAAATTGCCGCAAAAATGTTTAACGTACCTATCGCATTAGTATCGTTAGTTGATAAAGAGCGGCAGTGGTTTAAGTCTTGTGTTGGTTTAACGGCAAGTGAAACACCGCGAGATATTTCCTTTTGCGGCCATGCAATTTTGAGTGAGCAAGCATTGGTTGTAACAGATACTTTAGCGGATGAACGTTTTGCAGATAACCCGTTGGTACAGGGCGAGCCAAATATTCGCTTTTATGCGGGGATCCCTCTTGAGCATGAAAATGGATGCCGTTTGGGTACCTTGTGCATTATTGATAGCAAACCACGTAGTTTTAATACCGACGATATTACCTTGTTAAAAGAGCTTGCGGTGCTTGTTGAACTTGAATTAGTAAATAAATTACCAAATACCACTGACCCTGTAACAGGGTTATCAAACAAAGCCGGTTTTAAGTTATTAGCGCCGATTAGTTTAAAGGTGTGCCAAAAGTTAAATCTTAAAGTTTCGGTAGTGTATTTGTTTATGAAAGGGCTGCTTAGTTATCGTCATGATCGACAGAAGTATATAACTATTTTAAATATGACAGCTGATCTTTATAAAACCACATTTAGAGCGACTGATATAATTGCGCATTACGATGAAAATGGATTTGTTGCGCTAGTAAGTAATGCGGACAAACATAATACGCAAGAGCTACTTGATAGTTTGATTACGCAAATGAACGACGTTGATTTTGACGTGCAGCATGATAGCCCTATTGAGTTGATAACGGGTGTCATCGACAGCTCACCATTTTGTGATATTGATGAGCTGATCTTTAACGCCTTTATTAAGCTGCATGAGCAAGGCGAGGGGCTTTAGAAACAGGATGCGACGATAAGCTGCTTAATCATCTCTTGGCTTGGTTTTATTTTTTCCATCGCTAAAAATTCATCGGGTTGGTGGGCTTGTTGTATTGAGCCTGGACCCATTACGATTGTTTCACAACCGAGTTGTTGTAAAAAAGGCGCTTCGGTACAATAGTTTACTGCTTGCGCTTTTTCGCCAGACAGTTTTTCAGCGAGCTTTACTAAACTGCTATCGGTGCTGCCTGAAAACGCAGGAATAGGTTCGTGTAAATCATGTACCGCCACCGCGTTTGGATATTGGCCATTTATCGGTGCTACCGCCTGCAACAGCATTGCTTGAAGTTCTGGAATACTAATGCCGGGAATTGGGCGCATATCAATATGTAGCTCACAACATCCACAAATGCGGTTGGCATTGTCACCACCATGAATGTGTCCAAGGTTTAAAGTCGGGTAGGGGATTTTAAAATCTGATAATGAATATTTATTCTTAATGTCTTCTTTTAGTTTTAATAGCTGGCTAATTACAAGCTGCATTACTTCTATCGCGTTTAAACCCGCATCAGGATCAGAGCTATGACCTGCTTTACCTGTTACACGAATAGCCGTCGACATATGTCCTTTATGAGTATAAACAGGCACCATGTCGGTAGGTTCACCTATAATACAACGAGCTGGCTTTAGTTTATTCTGTTTGGCGATTTCAATTGCGCCAGCCATTGTGGTTTCTTCATCTGCGGTCGCTAAAATTGTAATAGGCTGTTTTAGATTAGTTAGTCCAGTATCGTTATCTATTTCTTGTAATGCATTTAAAACAAAAGCAAAAAATCCTTTCATATCGATACTGCCTAAGCCATAAAACTTGTTGTCTTGTTCGCTTAATTTGAACGGGTCGAACTGCCAACGACTATCGTCAAATGGCACTGTGTCCGTATGTCCTGCCAGCATTAAACCGCCTTCACCCGTACCTAGCTTTGCCGCTAGATTGTATTTTCCGGGATTGTTGTCAAGTTCTGTAATTTCGACTGCAAAGCCTAGTGACTCACACCAACTTGCCAATAAATTGATGACTTCGCGGTTACTCATGTCGAGTGATGGCACCGTTGCGCTAATCGACGGTGTGGCAATAAGTGCACCGTACATATCAAGAAAGTGTAATTGCGACATGATTACCTCAAAATATTTAATAAATAATTATGCAAAAAAGTTGAATATAAATTTACATTGGTTTATTCTGCATTTCAATTCATTATTTTGAAATAATTAGTACCGAGACTAACAGCATGCAGAACTCAATTTTACGACGATAACACTTTTTGAAAACTTGTCTTTATACCCTTAATAGTTTTTTGGAAAAAATATGAATATCGTTATCGTTGGTGCAAGCGGTTACTCAGGTGCTGAGCTTGCCAAATTAATCTCTCTACATAACTCACTAAAGTTAGTGGGTATGTATGTGTCTGAAAATAGCCTAGATAAAGGTAAATCGCTTGCTAGTCTTTACCCCGAACTAAATGGCATTGTTGCAGGTGAATTAGCGCCGTTAAATAGTGAGGCGTTTTCAGTAATCGAACAAAATGCCGATGCCATTTGCCTATGCACTGAACATTCAGTCAGTGTCGAACTTGCACCTCAGTTTTTAGCAATGGGCAAAAAAGTATTTGATTTATCTGGAGGCTTTCGCCTGTCATCAAATGATGACTATGAAACCTATTATGGCTTTAAACACACTAGCCCTGAGCTATTAGAACAAGCTGTTTATGGTCTTGTTGAATGGCAAAAAGATCAAATCAAAAATGCACAGTTAGTAGCAGTACCTGGTTGTTACCCAACCGCTGCGCTAAATGCCCTCAAACCATTAAAACAAGCTGGCTTACTTACTGATGATACTGTGATTATCAATGCGGTTTCTGGTGTTACTGGCGCTGGGCGTAAAACCAATGTGGCAACGCATTTTTGCGAAGTGAGCTTAAAACCTTACGGTTTATTTAATCATAGACATGGTCCTGAAATTGAAAAATACCTTGACCACAAGGTGTTGTTCACACCGCATTTAGGTAATTTTAAGCGCGGTATTCTTGAAACTATCTATGTCAAAGTAAAACCAGGCACGACTGCAAAGCAAATAGCTGAGTCATATCAGGTGCTTGCTGATGAGCCTTTAATTCGCTTACTTGGCGATGTTATTCCATCAATTAAAGGTGTTGAGAACACGCCGTTTGTTGATATTGGTTGGCAGTTACAGGGTGACCAACTCATAGTTATTTCTGCGATTGATAATTTACTTAAAGGCGCGTCAGGCCAAGCACTGCAATGTATTAATTTAACTTTAGGTTTGCCGGCACATACGGGCTTTCAAGGAGTGAATCATGGCTAATTGGGTAATTAAGCTAGGTGGCGCGGTATTAAATAATATTGACGCTGCAAAAGCGTTAATTGATGTGCTGCATCAAAAGCCTGAAGACAAATTTATTCTAGTTCATGGCGGTGGCTCATTAGTAGATGGCTGGTTAAGCGATGCGGGCTTTGTTACGTCAAAGCACCTTGGCCTGCGTATTAGTCCGCGTGAACAAATGCCTTACATTGTTGGTGCGCTTGCGGGCTGTGCAAATAAGCAATTAATGGGCGCGGCAATTAGTAATGGTTTTAAGCCTGTTGGTTTAAGTCTTTATGAAGCAGGTCTTGTTAGTGAACAAAAGCTAAAAGCCCTTGGCCAAGTCGGTACCTGCATTGAAAACGATGCCAGTATTCTTAAATCGCTGCTAAATGCAGGATGTTTTCCGATCGTGAGCTCAATTGGTTTTGACTTAGAAGGCAATTGGTACAACGTAAACGCCGATGAAGCAGCAGCTAGTATCGCTCAATTGCTTGATGCGGAACTTATTTTTATGACAGATGTAGAAGCTGTATTAGATCACAAGCTTAATCCATTACATCAGTTATCAAGTGCTGATATCAGCACATTAATCGCAGAGGGAGTCATTAAAGGCGGCATGCAGGTAAAAGTAAATACCAGCTTGCAAGCTGCTCAACATTTACGACGTGGCGTGTATATCTCGAGCTGGCAAAAGCCAGATAACTTAATCGCATTGCTCAATGGTGAGCATGTGGGAACCAAGATTACGCCATAGGAAAAACAATGACTCAACAATTCATTACGGGCTTAGAGCTAAACAAAGAAGCCAACTTAAAATTACTTAACTTAGCATTACAAATTAAAAATAACCCAATGGATTTTGCCGATGCGCTGAAAGGAAAATCGGTTGTTACGTTATTTGAAAAACCAAGTTTACGTACTCGACTGTCGTTTGATATCGGCATTAACAAACTCGGTGGTCATGCGGTTTACCTTGACCAGCAAAACGGTGCTATGGGGCAGCGTGAATCGGTAAAAGATTTTGCCCTGAATATTTCGACCTGGGCGGATGGCATTGTGGCGCGTGTAATGGCGCATAGCACATTAACTACGCTTAGCGAATTTTCGTCTGTGCCGGTTGTAAATAGTTTGTGTGATTTATATCACCCATGCCAAGCACTCGCTGACTTTTTGACATTGACTGAAATTTACGGCGACGTAAGCCAACTAAAATTGGCCTATTTAGGTGAAGGTAACAATGTTACGCACTCACTGATGCTGTTAGCAGCAAGCTTAGGTACTGACTTTGTTGCGGTATGCCCTAAAGGCGCATCACCTGATGCACAAATTGTAAAACAAGCTGAAGCAATCGCAGCACAAAATGGTGCATCGGTCTCGGTAAGTGACCGTGTAGAAGCTGCAGTTGGGTCGAATGCACTCTATGCCGATACTTGGGTATCAATGGGCGATAACACACCATTAGAGCTGGTAAAAGAAAAGTACATGCCGTACCAAATTAATCAAAAACTGCTTGATATGACAGGCGCATCAAGTGTGCTTCATTGTCAACCAGCGCACCGTGAATTTGAGATTACCTCTGAGGTAATGGACGGTGAAAAATCATTCATAATACAACAAGCTGAAAATCGTATGCATGCGCAAAATGCTCTGCTTGTAAGTTTATTAAACCCAAATTTTGTGTAAGGAATCGGTAACATGAGTTCTATTAAAAAAGTTGTACTAGCATACTCAGGTGGTCTTGATACATCGGCTATCGTGCCATGGTTAAAAGAAAACTATAACTGTGAAGTAGTGGCATTCGTTGCCGATGTAGGCCAAGGCGCTGAAGAGTTAGAAGGCGTAGAAGCAAAAGCAATTGCATCGGGTGCATCTGAGTGTCATATCGTTGATTTAAAAGACGAGCTAGTTGCCGATTATATTTACCCAACACTTAAAACTGGCGCAATTTACGAAGGTACTTACTTACTAGGTACGTCAATGGCGCGTCCTATTATTGCTAAAGCACAAGTTGAAGTTGCGCGCAAAGTAGGCGCTGATGCACTTTCTCATGGTTGTACTGGTAAAGGTAATGACCAAGTGCGTTTTGAGAGTTGTTTCGCAGCCCTTGCCCCTGATTTAAAAGTAATAGCGCCTTGGCGTGAATGGGATTTATCAAGCCGTGAATCATTACTTGATTACCTTGCTGAGCGTAATATTCCATGTTCGGCGTCGGCGACTAAAATTTACAGTCGTGACGCAAACGCGTGGCACATCTCACACGAAGGTGGTGAGCTTGAAGATCCGTGGTGCCAACCGAGCGATCAAGTATGGACATGGACAAATTCGCCAGAGCAAGCGCCAAATGAGTCACAACTTGTTCAGCTTAGTGTTAAAAATGGTGAAGTAGTTGCGGTAAATGGTGAGCAAATGTCACCGCTGCAAGTGCTTACTACGCTAAACGAAGTTGCAGCGCCCCATGGTATTGGCCGTGTTGATATCGTTGAAAACCGTTTGGTAGGTATGAAATCGCGTGGTTGTTATGAAACACCTGGAGGCACTGTAATTATGGCGGCACTTCAAGCGATTGATGAGTTAGTGCTTGATAAAACCAGCCGTAAATGGAAAGACACTTTAGCGAATGAGTTCTCGCACCTTGTTTATGACGGTCGTTGGTTTACGCCACTAAAAGATTCAATTTTAGCTGCAGCAGAAGCGTTTTCGACTCTTGCAACCGGCGAAGTGGTATTAAAGCTTTATAAAGGTCAAGTTACTGCGGTTCAAAAGCAATCTGAAAACTCATTATATAGTGAAGACTTTGCAACGTTTGGTGAAGATGATGTGTACGACCAATCACATGCAGAAGGCTTTATTCGTCTATTTTCATTAAGCAGTAGAATTTCTGCAATGAATAACAAGTAATCTTGCCGAGAATTAGTGAGAGGATAGAGTTATGGCACTGTGGGGCGGACGTTTTTCTTCGGGACCAGATCACGCATTTAAGCAATTTAATGACTCACTGCCATTTGATTATCAAATGGCAGAAGAAGACATTATTGGTTCTGTGGCTTGGGCTGGTGCGTTACAACAAGTTGATGTGTTAACAGCGGACGAACATCAAAAATTAGTAGCAGGTTTAAACGAACTTTTACATGAAGTTCAGCAAAACCCAAATGCAATTGCAACGGCTGGGGATGAGGATATTCACTCGTATGTAGAGGCAAAGCTAATTGAAAAAGTGGGCGATCTTGGTAAAAAGTTACATACAGGTCGTAGCCGAAATGACCAAGTAGCTACTGATTTTCGCTTGTGGAGCCGAAAAACTGCGAAGCAATTACTTGCGGCCATAGCGTCATTAAAAAATGCCTTAGTCACCCTTGCGGAAAAAGAGTTTGGTACCGTGCTACCTGGATATACTCACCTACAACGTGCGCAACCTGTGTTGTTTAGTCATTGGTGTATGGCGTATTTTGAAATGCTGGAACGTGATGAAGCGCGTTTAGAAAGTGCGCTTAGCCGCATTAATGTATGTCCGCTAGGTTCCGGTGCGCTGGCAGGCACTGCCTATACCATCGACCGTGAACAACTGGCTGCCAATTTAGGTTTTGATAGAGCAAGCCGAAATAGCCTTGATGCCGTGTCGGACCGTGATTTTGTGGTAGAGCTGTTAAGTTGTGCGTCAATTTCAATGATGCACTTATCACGTCTTGCAGAAGATATGATCTTCTATAATTCGGGTGAAGCTGGCTTTATTGAACTGACAGACAGTGTGACGTCTGGCTCAAGCCTGATGCCGCAAAAGAAAAACCCAGATGCGCTAGAACTTATTCGCGGTAAAACTGGCCGTGTATTTGGCGCCTTTAGTGCCATGATGATGACCTTAAAAGCACTGCCGCTTGCGTATAATAAAGATATGCAAGAGGACAAAGAAGGGCTTTTTGATGCAATGCCAACTTGGCTTGCCTGTATTCATATGGCTGAAGCTTGCATTAAAGGTGTTAAGGTTAATGCGGATAAAACCAAAGCCGCGGCACAAGGCGGTCATGCTAATGCTACTGAACTTGCAGATTACTTAGTTGCCAAAGGTATTCCATTCCGTGAAGGTCATCACATTGTTGGTGAACTGGTACAAGTGGCAATTTCAGAGGGCAAAAACCTTGAAGATTTATCACTATCGCAGTTTAAAGCCGTTTGCGATGTAATCAACGATGATGTTTACCCAGTGCTTGAACTACAAGCGTGTTTAGATGCGCGTTTAGCACTTGGTGGTACATCGCCGACGCAAGTTCAATTTGCCATTAGTAACGCAAAAAAAAACGCTGAATTTTCGGTAAGAGATGCCACGCTAAACGATGTGGAAGCAATTGCTGAACTTATCCAATATTGGGCGCGTGAAGGCGAAAACTTACCGCGTGCAAAAAGCGATATGATCCACAGTATCAATGAATTTGCTGTTACAGAAGTGAATGGCAAAGTGACAGGTTGTGCATCGCTATATATTTACGATACAGGCCTTGCTGAAATTCGTTCGTTAGGAGTTAATCCTGAATCGAATGTTAAAGGGCAGGGGCGAGCGTTGGTAAATCACCTAATTGAAAAAGGTGGTAAGTTGGCGCTAGGGCGTATTATTGTGCTGACTCGTGTGCCTGGTTTCTTTAGCAAGTTAGGTTTTGCTGATAGCCATAAGTCTCAATTACCTGAAAAGGTAATGAAAGATTGTGAGTTGTGCCTCAGAAAAGATAATTGTGATGAGGTTGCGATGGACTATTTAATTGCACGGCCCAATTCGTTGCGTATCGATTGTCGCAATGTAGCCTAAATCCATTTCAAATTTAATCGCCATTAAAAACACAACAGCTATGCTGTTGTGCTTTTTTACGTTTAACACTTTTTGTACTTTACTCAATAGAGATGGTGCTATTTAAATTCCAGTTGTTATTCAATTTGATTTTATTGCTATATAAAACAGTAAATTAAATTTAACCCTTTATTCGTATATTGCGAGTAATTCGCATTTATGGATCGCTAATTGCTAAATTTGAGCACCTGATGTTTAGTTGTCAGAAAAATGACAATTAAAGGCCCTAGGTATATAGCAGTATAAATAATTAAAAAATAATGCTTAGGGGTATCTTTAAAAATTAGTTTATTAGGAATTGAAAAATGCAAATTAACGGTACCAATAGCTTAAATGCTACACAATATGCTCAAACGCAAAACAGTCAGTCAACTGCAGTTAAATCAGAGGGTTCACAAAACACCCTACAAAATGATAAGGTGACTTTATCTACTGATTTGCAGCGCGGTGGCGGTATAATTAAAACCGACTCTTATGCAAATTTAAAGCGTGGCGGTGGTATAATCAAAACTGACTCGCAAGCAGATTTGAATCGTGGCGGCGGTATCATTAAAACTGACCCACAAGAAAATTTAAATCGCGGTGGTGGCATTATTAAAACTGATTCACAAGCAGATTTAAATCGTGGCGGTGGTATCATTAAAACTGATTCTTACGCAAATTTAAATCGTGGCGGCGGTATCATTAAAACAGACTCATACACAGATTTAAATCGTAGTGGCGGCATTATCAAGACGGATTCGTACGCTGATTTAAATCGTGGTGGTGGTATTATTAAAACTGATCCACACGCAAACTTAAATCGCGGTGGCGGTATTATCAAAACGTAAAGATTAAATGATTTGGACGACTAACCTGGCACTAACTATGGGAACACTTGTTGTTTGGGGGTTCCTAATGGCATTTTTGTTTAATATATTTATGCGTACTGTTTCTGCTAAAACAGATAACTACTTAGTCTGGGTTAGTGCCATTATGTTTGCGTCATATTATTTCAGCGACTTATTCCACGATCTCAGCTCAGGTACTGAGATTTACTTTACGTGGTTTATTTATGATCTGCTCACGTTACTTGTTGTTCTTTTTCCTCTTCTGTTTAAACGTCGTCTAAATCTCATTTTAAAACCAGCTTCAATTTATATTTTTTTTGGTTTAATCGTAAATGCAATTTTGTTTTTAGCTATGTTTATTGATATGAACTTACTGGGCAATAGAGAGCCATGGTTGTTGTGGTCTATTTACAGCTTTACGGTGAATGCGGTTGATTATGCAATGATTATTACATTAATTATTGGTCGTGATTGGTTAGGCCTAATCAGATTGGCACGTTATGCGTACTCAAGAGCTCTTAAATCAGAAGCTAAACATGAGGCACGCACTGAACAGTGCGCACATATTGTATTACACGCTTAATTAAAAACGATATTCCCAACTGCCACTTAGTGCGAATTCTGTATCCGAATTATTAGCAAACTTATCGCGCCAAGTTGTTGCTTTTAGCTTTAGCAAACCGTCAAATAACCCTTGCTGAAAACCCACCTCTAGTTGCAAGCGCTTTGTATCAAGTTTTTCAAAATCCATATGACGTAGTTTTACAAATCCAGCATAGCCATTTGTAGTTTGGTAGCTGCTTGATAAACTCAAGCCTTTAACATTCTGACCGATACTTGCCGCGATATTTTCACCTAAGTGCGCGTACCCTTGCTCATAATATGGGGGCTGATATTGGCAATGGCTCAAGGTCGCAATATAACGACAGTTTGAAATCGTATCTGAGTATTCAATATAGCTTTTAACTAAGAAATCTTGGCCACCAAAAAAGTGTTCAGCACCTAAGGTGTACATGGTGTCTTCAGGTAAAAAGCTTAGCTCGTTGGTACCAGCATATTCACCGTAAAGTGCAATAGACTGATTAAACAGTCGTGTACTGTATTTAACATCAATGCTGGTTAATTGGTTATATTCATTAATACCATTGTTATCGAGCTTATTCTTGGTCAGTATGACATCTGATAGCGCACCAAAGCCATGATCTGTATCTGGACTATCAAATTGCGCAGTTTGGTTTACGCCTACCTCTAAACCCGTAATCGGGGTTGATGAAAAGCGCATAGCCCAAAATAGGGTGTCTTTGTTATCGTTTTTGAGGTACTTATCTTGACCAACAAAGGCTGAAAAATTCCACGGACCAATAAATGAAAGAAAACTCGGTCCATAGTAATCGGTATTTAAACGGCTAAGGCGCAGCCCCGGAATTGGGTCGGCGTTGTTTGAGAGTAACAACGCGTTATCGTTACTTGGTCCAAACCATTTATTAATTTGCTCAACACTGACGCTCCAATTGCCGTATAACACCGCCAAATAAGAACCGTCATAGTTGAGTTCCTTTTGGCTGGTGGCATCTTTGCTATAGCCAATAGATACTTTTGCAGTCACTCTGTCACCCATTAGTACAGAGGTGCCTTGAATGTTACCTTTATGCTTATTGCGTTCACCAAAACTTTGTAAGTTGCTTGGCTCACTGTTACCACTTACTTTAACTGATGAATAAGAGCCTGATTTTGCGGCTTTAAGTGCATGTTGTACTTTACGAAGTGCGAAAATACCATCATCAGATAGCTTATTGCGATTGATCATTGATAAATCTTGCGCAATACCTTGCCACATAAGCGGATAGCTATTAACTGGGCGCTTAATCGCGCCTTCACTTACTAATTGCTCAATCGCTGCGCGTAAAAACGGGTCATCGGTGCCAACCCAAGGCTCAGCAAAAACGTTTGCTGCAAAAACTAAACTACATGATGCAGCAATATGGCTTAACTTCATTTTGCCAACTTTTCCTTAAGGGCGTTTACGACAATTGGGTCTACAAATTCATGAACATCACCACCATGAATGGCCACTTCTTTTACTAGGCTTGATGAAATAAATGAGTTTTTCTCAGCAGGTGTTAAAAACACTGTTTCAAGCTCTTTATTGAGTCGGCGATTCATATTGGCTAATTGAAATTCAAATTCAAAATCCGATACAGCACGTAAACCACGTACTAATACGTGTGAATTTTGCTCTCTCGCTAAATCAGCAAGTAAGCCAGAAAAACCAATTACTGTCACGTTATCAAGGTGTGACAAAATAGACTTAGCGATTTCAACACGTTGTTCTAATTCAAAAAACGGCTTTTTATTTGGATTATGTGCAACGGCTAAAATTACTTCGTCGAACATTTTAGCGGCGCGCGCAACTAAATCTGTATGGCCATTAGTGATTGGATCAAAGGTTCCAGGATAAATCGCTTTTACTTTCATGGTATTGGTAACTTAGTGATGATGCTGGCATTTTATCAAGCTTTAATTGGAATACCAATCGCCAAACGAGACATTTTGCCAATTGGTATTCAACACTAGATTGTTTATACTGCGCCGTATTAACGTTAGGCATAATAGGATAATTATGAGTACCAAGGATAAGATAATTCAAACAAGCATTGCTTTGTTTAACCAGCATGGAGAGCGTGCGATAACAACCAACCATATCGCATCAGAAATGGGCATTAGCCCAGGTAACTTGTATTATCACTTCAAGAATAAAGAAGATATTTTACGCAATATCTTTAGCCTTTATAAAAATCACCTAAAAGATAATTTTATCCCAATGGATAAAAACCAAGATGTGATGGCACAGCTCGCGGGCTATCTTGATTCATTGGTTGAATTAATGTGGCGTTTTAACTTCTTTTATAACAACTTAACCGATATTTTAAGCCGCGATAATGAGCTTAAAGCGCAATATTTAGAGCAGCAAGCACAACTTTTAGAACAAGTATCGGCGGTAATTGCAGGGCTAAAATACGCCGAAGTTATTGAGATTGATGACAGCGATATCACTGAGCTTGCACATATGGTGAAACTAACCGTGAGTTTTTGGACGCCATATGTGAAAGCGCATAGTGAGAATGGTTGCTTGTCAAAACAGGATATCTTTGGTGGTATTGTTAAAGTGATATTACTGTTTAAGCCTTACGCCAAAGGCGCAGGCTTAGATCAGCTAAAAAAGTTACAACAAGAATACATTAATAAGCAACTTGACGTTGAACAGGCGGTTGCTTAACGGTCTTTTTGGCAGTGCGTTAACAGTTGCTGCCAAAACGCGATACCTTTTTCTCGCGCAAGATTAATGTTCGTCTCTGGAATACCTTCCGGATCAGGGTGAATATCAAGTACCCTCGCCATTGACGCTTCTCTTATTAAATGTAATGTTGGATAAGGTGCGCGGTTGGTGTAGTTAGCTGCATCTAGCTCATCACTATCGGCAAATACATAGTCAGGGTGGAAATTGGCGATTTGAATAAAACCTTCATAACCGCTTGATACCAACATTGCATTGGCTAAATCAACCAAATCTAAAAAATCGTCAAAGTTTTGAAAGCCTTCGCTAAAAATATGCAAGCAGGTTTCAATATCGTCGTTTTCACGCATTTCTTGTATTAATGAGAGCATTTCAATTACCGCATCTTCATGCGACTTTGTTTTGCTATCTACATAGTTAATTGTATTGTTTACCACTTCTTTTTTGGCAAAAGGGCAAAAGTTATATCCAACAATAACGCGGCTAACCCAGTTTTTAGTTTGTTCAATCGGTGATAATGTCATGAGAAATCTCGTTTTCGATAAGCGTTATTGTGCGTTTAACCGCGCCACTGTTAGCATTCAATATAGCCAAAGCATTGTCCCCCAATTCTTTTTGTTTACTAGGGTCGTTTGCAATTGAAAGCAGGCTGTTACAAAGTGCATCGGCATCATCAACACACAAGCAGGCATTACTGTCTAGTAATTGCGGGTAGACATGTAAAAAGTTGGTGTAGCTTGGCCCGGTAATAATTGGAATACCAAATGCCGCAGCCTCAAGTGGATTATGACCGCCGCGCTCAATTAAACTACCGCCAATAAAAGCACTGTTTGCGGCCCCAAACAGTGTAAGCATTTCACCCATGGTATCTGCGAGTAGTACTGCTTGCCCATTGTGTGGCGCTTTACTGCGTTGGCTAAAACTAATATTTTGTTGTGCTAAATAGGCTGCTACTTTGGCAAATTGCTCAGGATGGCGCGGGGCAATAATCAGTAGGGCGTTTGGCTGTTTTTCTAACAGTGATAAATGTGCAGCAATAACCTGTTCATGTTCGTTAGGGTGAGTTGAACCTGCAACCCAAATAAAATCATGTGTTGTAAGCTCAGATTGAAACTTTGCTACGTTGTTTGTTATTTCATTATTTAGCGTAATATCAAACTTAATCGAGCCAGTCACATGCGCATTTTTGGGGTTTAACCCGAGTGCTAAAAAACGTGCTGCATCGTCTTTATTATGCGCTGCTAGCAAGCCAATGTTATGCATAATTTGTTTGCTTAAAGGCTTTATGCGCTGATAGCCTTTTTGCGATTTTTCCGATAAACGCGCATTAATAACACACACAGGTATGCCATGTTTACTTGCTTTAATAATCAAATTTGGCCAAAGCTCAGTTTCTAAAATAACAACGGCTTTTGGTTTTAATTGTTTTATAAAACGTGAAACAGCGCCAGGAAAATCGAGTGGCAAATACACATGTTGCACGCTGTCTTTAAATTGCTTTTTTATTTCCGCTAAGCCCGTAGGTGTATTGCAGGTTATAGTGACAAGGTGAGTCTGGTTTAATGTGTTAATTAATTTACTTGCGGCCATTAACTCACCGACAGACGCGCAGTGAATCACTAGACTGTTTGGTTTTAAATTATCATCATAAAAACCAAGACGTTCAGCCCAACGCTTACGATATTCAGGCGCTTTTTTTCCGCGTAACCACAAGTGCAAAAATATCAGCGGTGATAAAAGATATAAAACAAAACTGTAAATTATGCGTGCCATATCGACCTCACGAGATAGAGCGGCGAGTTATAACATATTTATACAATTTTTGCTGCGCTATGTGATGGCGTTTTGTTATCATGAACGGATAATTCTTTAACGACTTCGCCTATGAAACTCAGTAATTTACTTATTATTGCAGGGGCATTTGTTGCAACAGAAAGTGCTGCAAAACCTACTGTATATTTGCCTTTGGGCATAGACGCCCACTTAGAAAGCCAACTTGATCGCATGTTTGTACTTACCCGTGGTACGCCTATGCATAAGCCATATGCGTTAAGTGAAGTCGACCTTGCACTTAGGAAACTAAAGCAAAAAGACAGTAGATTGTATCGTTACTTAGTAGGCGAGCTGAAACGTTATCGTGGTGAAGACAAAATCAGCCGTTATGGTTTACGAACTACAGCAAGTAGCGGTGATACAATGCCGATTGCTAATCAGCGCGGTTTAACAACCGATGAATATGCGCAAGGTTTTTTCGAAGGTATTTGGCGACCTAATGACTTTATGTTGGCACAAATAGGCGTAGATTATCGCGTTAAAGGCCAAGACTTAGTTGCTTATAATTCGACACTGAGCATGGCTGCAGCTAACCTGCAACTAGATATTGGTTACAGAGATCACTGGTATTCACCATTTAAAAATTCGGCGCAAATTATGTCGAATAACGCACAAATGCCAATGAGTATTTCACTAGGCACGGTTGAGCCGCTTAATAACTGGTGGAACCTTGATTTTGAATTGTTTTATACCGAACTCGATGAAGTAAAAGAGGGTATTCAGTATCAAGGTGAATGGCACGACGGTAGCCCTGAACTTGTTGGTATGCATGGTTCAATAGAACCGCTACACGGCTGGAAAATAGGTTTTAACCGTGTGATGCAGTTTGGTGGTGGTCCGCGTGAGACGGATATCAGTGATATCTTTAAAGCATTTTTTGACCCATCAGGTAACGACAATGCTGATAATGACTTGAGCACAGACGATGAATTTGGTGACCAAATGATCTCGTTTACCTCGAGTGTTTATTTTGATTGGGTAACACCAATTGAAATTTACGCAGAATATGGTGCTGAGGATACCTTGCATGGCAGCAATTTTAAATTTGGTAATCAAACCATTTCATTTGGTACGTACTTACCAAAATTAACTAACAACTCTTCATTAAGATATGAATATAACAAGTGGAATACACTTTGGTATGTTCACCACTTGTATAAAAATGGTAATACTAATGAAGGCTTCACATTTGGTCACTTTGCCGCTGATAATCGTAATTTCGGCGATGGTGTACCGGCTGATGTACACACCATAAATTATGACTATTTTGAATCGGTATTGAGCTCTTGGCAGTTTAAGCTAAGCACGCAAAATAACGACAGCGACGATTATCAGCGCGCATATTCGTTATCAGTGCTTAATAGTCGTAAAGTGGGTGAATACCGAGTTGAAACCAGTTTAATGGGTGGGAAAAACGTTTACGATGAAAGTTATGGTTATTTATCTGTAACCATGTTTTGGTAACCATGGATTATGGCCTAGAGTTCCTAGGGGCTGTTGACCTTTTAAGTTCGTTTTTGCAGCAGCTTGATTGGGTTTTATACAAGGCAGAGGCTGCGTGGCATAGTTATTCTATGTGAGTCAGCCGATAACACAGTAGAAAACCCAATCAAGCGTTGCCGAACGGTTCTTTTGAGCGTATTTTTCTCATTGTTGCCTATATGGATGTGGGTAAGGGGCGTGAGCAGGACGCGGAAGCTTTGCTCGATATTCGCTTAGATTGCTAGGCCACACATCGAGCGCCGCGATAAAAGCACGCTCAAAGAGAACAAAAATAGAACAGCAAAGGTGGGCAGACCCTAAGCCAACTTAAGAATATTCTCAGCAGCAATCACGACTTCCGAAGCGGCAATATTATCAACTCGCTTTTTCCCCTCAAGCACTGAATTAGCCTTAAGCGGGCGCCAGCTAGATGCCGACTCTCTAATCAATGCGATTTGTGGCAGTGATAAGCTGCTTGCGATATGCATAATCGCAGTTTCAACAGAAATTACTAAGTCGCAGGCTTGCATTACACTCGGCAGCTCAAAGAAATCCTTAGTTGCTGAAAATGCTTCTACAGCAATGTTTGTTTGCTGTGCACACCAGTTAGAAACTTCATCAAATTTATGCGGCGGCGCGTTTAACACAAACAGTGTATTAGGTGACTTTTCAGTTAGTTTTGCTGTTAATTCAGCTAATTGTGATAGTTGCCAGTCACGCTTTTCATTAGTCGAAATATGATTAATGAAAATGGTTGGCCCATTACTTAAGTTCTTAGAGTTACGCCATGCGTTAATTTGTTGTTTGCCTTGTTCACCCAGTGAGTTTGTGACCAAAATTTCGCGAGAGCGCTGTTGTTCATCAAGCGATACAGCAAACAGGCGAGAAAAAATATGGTTATAAAAATCACTAATGTGTTGGCTGGTAGCTAATTCAGACAGTGCAATTGTAGTACGTAATGATTTGTACTGGTTGCGATAAAACAAACGCGACAAAAGGTTTTTAGGCTCGGTGCCAACTATGGTGGCGTTTGCGTTGATTGCCTGTGCCACTTTTAAATAGGCCGGTGCGCGTGTAGTGGCAACAAATACAATAAAATCATACTGCTGATTTTTTGCATCAGCGATTAATTGTTCTCTGTGCTCGTTACTACTGGCAATGGGGTATATGGTATTTAGGTGGTTTTCTTTTGCTAACCACTGCTGCAAAGTAGAGTTTCTACCTGAATGCCAAGATTTTTTCTTGTTGCGACAATCATCAATCCACACGTCAATTTGCACATCTGGGTACTGCTTTGATAAGGCTTTTAGAAACGCGCCCTGATAGACATAATCACCTAATGCAAGGTGAGTCATGTACAGTACTTTACTGCCTTTTTTGAGAGTCAGTTCAGGAACTTGTATTTGAGTTGTGGTTGAATGCTTGCTTTGATGCACTTAAATCTCCCTGCGCATGAACCGGAATTGTAACAAACAACCCTGCTGCAAGGGTAGTAAATTTAAAGATTCTTAAAAGTTTAACAAAGCCATTTGTTAAGATTGGTTAACAAGCCTCGCCATTTTAAGACGATTCGTTATAAAATGAAGTTAACTATTTATAGATGCAATAAACAAAGACCTATGGAAGCGATTACAAACTCATACTTAGCAAGCTTAGAACGTCACCGCAAAGTGTTTGCTATTATGGAGCAATACCAACAACAATCACTATTACTGTTACAAGCTTGCCAAGAAACCTTAGATAAAGGCGGCAAAGTAATTTGGTTTGGTAATGGCGGCAGTGCAGCTGACTCGCAACATTTAGCCGCTGAGTTTGTAGTGCGTTATAAGAATGAACGCGGTCCTTTAGCATCCATTGCACTTACAACGGATACGTCAATTTTAACCGCGCATGCTAATGACTATCACTTTGATACAGTATTTGAACGCCAAGTTCAGGCACTTTGCAAACCAGAAGACTTAGTGATTGGTTTAACGACGTCTGGCACTAGTGCCAATATTAATCTCGCACTAGAAGCAGCAAACAAAATTGGTGCCTACACGGTGGCATTAACCGGTCGTGATGGCGGCAAGGTAAAAGACATCGCACGTTTACCAATTATTATTGCCAACGATGAAACTGCACGTATTCAAGAAGCACATATGTTTATTGGTCATTGGTTGTGTGAAGCAGTTGATATGCTAGTTGCCGAAAAGAGTTAAGTGTTGATTATGGATTTATCGTATTTTAATCAGTTATCAAACAGCAAAATTTTAGTTGTTGGCGATGTCATGCTAGACCGTTACTGGCATGGAGATACTGGGCGTATTTCACCTGAGGCACCGGTGCCAGTAGTAAAAGTCAGTGGTCTTGAAGACAAAGCTGGTGGTGCGGCAAACGTTGCAAAAAATATCGCACATCTGGATGGCAAGGTAAGTTTGCTTGGCATTATCGGCGATGACGATAACGGACACAGTCTTGAGGCGTTACTAAAGTCAGAGAATATTGATTCTCAGCTTATTCGTCAGTCAGAGGCGCCAACAATCGCAAAAATGCGTGTGATTAGCCGTCACCAACAAGTCGTGCGCTTAGATCTTGAAGAGCGTTTTAGCGAAACCCATTCACAGCTATTGCTTGAGCAGCTTAAAACCCTGATTAACGATTTTGATCTGGTGGTATTTTCTGACTACAACAAAGGCTCACTGCATTTTATTGCTGATATGATTGCCGTTGCAAAAGGTGCGGGCAAAACGGTATTAGTTGACCCGAAATCAAAACAACTGGCAGATTACCGCGGCGCGGATTTTATTACGCCAAATCTTACAGAGTTTAAAGCGGCTGGTGGTGTTGTCGGTGATGAAGCAACAATCACGCAAAGTGCACGCGATATTATTGCTGAGTGTGGTTTAGGTAGCATGTTACTAACGCGTTCAGAGCAAGGAATGTCATTAATTACGCCGAATGAAAAACACGATTTTGCAGCGCAAGTATTAGAAGTGTCAGATGTAACGGGTGCCGGTGATACGGTAATCGCAACATTGGCGGTAATGTTAAGTACAGGCATGCCAGCAGCGCAAGCCGTTGAAATCGCAAATATTGCAGCAGGCTTAGTAGTTGCAAAATTGGGTGCAGCTACAGTATCGCCAGAAGAGCTAAGCGCTAAACTAACGCAATATTTACGTGACACCGGTGAGCAGTACCAAGCGCCAGCGCAAGAAGTACTGCATCATATTGAGCTTGCGCGTCAGCGCGGTGAAAAAATTGTCTTTACCAATGGCTGTTTTGATATTTTACACGCAGGGCATGTGCGCTATTTAGCACAAGCTAAAGCGCGTGGTGATAAGTTAGTAGTGGGTTTAAATAATGACGAGTCGATTAGCCGTTTAAAAGGGCCAACGCGACCTATTAATCCACTTGATGAGCGTGCCACCGTGATCAGTGCGTTAGCATCGGTAGATTGGGTGATCCCGTTTGGTTCTGAAGCTGAAAATGATACCCCTGCTAAGCTGATTGAGCTTGTAAAACCAGATGTGCTGGTGAAAGGCGGCGATTATAAAGTGTCGGAAATTGCAGGCGCTGATTTTGTACTTGCAAGCGGTGGTCAAGTTGAGGTGCTGGAATTTGTAAATGGCTGCTCAACATCGAACGTTATTCATAAAATCCAAAGCGATAGCTAGTAACCACCTCTTTATTGGCGCACTAAGCAGTTTTTAGTGCGCTGTTATACACCTCAATAAATACCTGCCAATCGTTTTCTTGCCAATAAAATTGTGCGTTGCGATTAGCTTCTTTATCAAATGAGCGCTTTAGGCGTGTAATATTACTTTGTGCTTCTTGTGGATTGAATGCGGTGCGAGTGCCACGGTCAAAATCAATTAAGAAAACGCGTCCATCACTAATTAAAATATTATTGATATTAAGGTCGGCATGATTAACGCCGTGATTATGAAAATCGGCAATTGTTTTTGCACAGTCAGTAAGCTCTTTTTGACTTATTGATCGGGTTTTTAGGATATCGAGCAGGCTTTGCGAGTGTGGTAGTGCCTCAGTAATGATATCTCCACGATAGATTACCCCCGATTTTACAACCTTAGCCGCAATGGGTTTAGGTACGGGTAGGCCAATACCTTCAAGCTCTACTAATAACTTGAATTCTTGGTATGTTCTTGTTTTTTCAAAGCCTAAATACAGGTATTGGTCGGATAATAGCTTACCAATTAAGCCGCCACGCCAGTAATGGCGAAGTACACCCGTTGTGTTACCACAATCAAAAAAGTAAGTTGTTGCACGACCTCGTTTTTTGTCGCTAATCAAATCATTACGGCTTAAATACTCAACATCAAATAAATTAGGATCGAACGTGTCCTCCAAGTTGCTAGGGGTAATGATGGTGGCTGAACCGTGTTTTTGAAATGACAGCATGGCGATTTAAACTAAATAGTAATTGCGTGCAAAAAGGGATTATACCAAGTTTTAATTTACGTTAAACTGCACGCATCTATTTATATGTTTTTAGGTAAATTGTGAGCTTACAAGGGCCGTTCAACGATATTTGTATTTTACGTCTTTCAGCAATCGGTGATGTATGTCATGCCGTTTCTACGGTGCAGGCAATTCAACGTCATTATCCAAACGCTAAAATTACATGGGTTGTTGGAAAAATAGAGGGGATGTTATTAGCTGATTTACCGGGAGTTGAGCTGGTTGTTTTTGATAAAAAACAAGGCAAAGCGGCTTATCACTCACTTAAAGAACATTTTAAAGGGCGTAAGTTTGATGTGTTATTACATATGCAAGTTGCGCTGCGTGCCAATCTAGCGGCGCGTGTCATTCCTGCAAAAGTAAAAGTTGGATTTGATTGGCAGCGCGCTAAGGAAGGGCACTTTTTATTTACTAACCACCGTATTGCGGCTGAAAAAGAAGCCCATGTACTCGAGGGTTTTCGTGGTTTCGCAAAAGCTATTGGTGTGCCGCATTATGAACCATCGTGGCAGATGCCAGTAACCCAAGAAGACAGAGACTTTGCTGAAGAAACTTTATCGCCATTTGGCGATAAAGTATTGGTGCTTTCGCCTGCTGCAAGTAAAGCTGAGCGCAACTGGTTACCGGAGCGTTATGCCGATATAGCTGATTATGCGGTGCAGCAAGGATTTAGTGTTGTTATAACAGGTGGCCCTACAGAACTCGAGGTTACACTTGCAAAGCAAATTGAAAATGCGATGAAATCAAAAGCACTTAACCTTGTTGGCAAAACAAACTTAAAACAATTGTTATGTGTGTTAGAAAATGCCTCCCTGGTTATTGCGCCAGATACTGGCCCTGCACATATGGCGGTGACTATGGGCACACCGGTGATTGGGCTATATGCACATTCGAATCCGGCACGTACCGGCCCTTACTTATACCAAGATTATGTGGTTGAGGTTTATCATCAAAACTTAAAAAAGCAAACTGGCAAAACAGCAACCCAATTGCCATGGGGTACACGTGTGAAAGGCAAAGATCTAATGCAACGAATTAGCGTAGACAGCGTTAAAGAGATGTTTGACCGTGTTGTAAACGAAAAGGCATTGTAATGAGTGATAAAGCTGTTTTTCTCGATAGAGATGGTGTTGTTAACGTTGATCACGCCTATGTTTATAAAATTGATGATTTTGAATTTATTGCTGGTGTATTTGAAGCGTGTCAGTTATTTCAGGCCGCGGGTTACAAAATTGTGATTGTAACGAATCAGTCAGGTATTGGGCGCGGTTACTATACCGAACAAGATTTTCATACGCTTACAGATTGGATGGTGACGCAGTTTAAACAACGTAATGTGGAAATCAGCAAAGTCTACTTTTGCCCGCATCACCCAACTAAAGGTGTTGCACACTATAAACAGCAATGTGATTGCAGAAAACCAAAGCCAGGCATGCTGTTGCAAGGTGTGAAAGAACTCGGGCTGGACCCATCAAAATGCATTATGTTTGGTGATAAAGGCTCAGACATGTTAGCGGCAAAGGCGGCAGGGTTTAGTAAGAAGATTCTTGTTCAGTCTGGACAATCGTTTGACGCGCAAACTATCACGTTAGCTGATGACGTGTGGCAATCGCTGAATTGTGCCAGTGAAAAGTTTAGTGAAAACACCTAGGATTAATTAGTGAACTATTTAAAATGCAGTTTATTAAACTGTATTTTTGTTTGGTTTTAGTTTTATCTACTTTTCTAATCGCATTTACTAGTATTAAGTGCATTTATCAACCTAACCTTTTACAATTACCCCTTTAAATATAAGCTACAATTTTAAGGCTTAGCATTCGCCGTTTTTAACGTATTTGTGGAAAACGTGCGAGCAACCCGTTCTATTAGGCATTGGAGACTTTGGATGAGAGCATCTGCATTTTTTGATCAGCTTAAACAACAGATTGAACAAGTAAAAGAAGATGGATTATACAAAAGTGAACGTGTAATCACGTCACAACAACAAGCTGAAATTGAAGTTGCATCTGGCGACTCGGTAATCAACTTTTGTGCAAATAACTACTTAGGTTTAGCAAATCACCCAGAGTTAATTAATGCGGCAAAAGCTGGATTAGATGACCACGGTTTTGGTGTAGCATCAGTACGCTTTATTTGTGGTACGCAAGACATTCATAAAACGTTAGAAGCAAAAATCAGTAATTTCTTACAAACTGAAGATACCATTCTTTATTCATCTTGCTTCGATGCTAATGCAGGCCTTTTTGAAACAATTTTAGGCCCAGAAGATGCGATTATTTCAGACTCGTTAAACCATGCATCAATTATTGATGGTGTGCGCTTATGTAAAGCAAAACGCTTCCGTTATGCCAATAACGACATGGCTGATTTAGAGCAGCAATTAATTGCTGCCGATGAAGCGGGTGTTAAAACCAAACTAATTGCTACAGATGGCGTGTTCTCAATGGATGGCGTTATTTGTAACTTAGAAGCGTTATGTGATTTGGCTGACAAATACGATGCACTGGTAATGGTTGATGATTCTCACGCAGTGGGTTTTGTTGGCGAAAACGGTCGTGGTACACCTGAGTATTGTAATGTAATGGATCGTGTAGATATTATCACGGGTACATTAGGTAAAGCGCTAGGTGGTGCATCGGGCGGTTATACGTCAGGTAAAGCTGAAATTGTAGAATGGTTACGTCAGCGTTCTCGTCCTTACTTATTCTCAAATTCTTTAGCGCCTTCAATCGTTACAGCATCAATCAAAGTACTTGATATGCTTGCAGATGGTAAAGAGCTGCGCGATACGCTTTGGCAAAATGCGGCGTACTTCCGTGAGCAAATGGAAGCGGTTGGCTTTACTTGCGCCGGTAAAGATCACGCAATTATTCCAGTAATGTTAGGCGATGCTAAATTAGCAGCTGAAATGGCTGATAAATTACTGGCTGAAGGTATTTACGTAACAGGTTTCTCATTCCCTGTAGTACCAAAAGGGCAAGCGCGTATTCGTACACAGATTTCTGCTGCGCATACCCGTGAGCAACTAGATAAAGCAATTGCTGCATTTACCCGTATTGGTAAAGAATTAGGTATTATTTAATTTGATATTGGCCTGTTAGATAACAGGCCTTTTTTGTGAGTAAAAAGATGAAAGCATTATCAAAACTTAAAGCTGAACCAGGGATCTGGATGACAGAAACGGCTAAACCGGAAGTTGGCCACAATGACTTATTAATTAAAATCCGTAAAACAGCGATTTGCGGTACCGATGTACATATCTACAAATGGGACGAATGGTCACAAAATACCATTCCAGTACCTATGGTTGTGGGTCACGAATACGTTGGCGAAGTAGTGGATATGGGCCAAGAAGTACGTGGTTTTAAAGTGGGTGACCGCGTATCAGGTGAAGGCCATATTACCTGTGGTCACTGTCGTAACTGTCGTGCAGGCCGTGTTCACTTATGTCGAAACACGACAGGTGTAGGTGTAAACCGCGAAGGTGCATTTGCCGAATACTTAGTTATTCCTGCATACAATGCGTTTAAAATTCCTGACAACATCCCAGATGAATTAGCATCAATTTTTGACCCATTTGGTAATGCTGTTCACACGGCATTGTCTTTTGATTTAGTCGGTGAAGATGTACTGATCACAGGTGCAGGTCCTATTGGCATTATGGCTGCAGCGGTAGCTAAACATGTTGGTGCCCGTCATGTGGTAATTACGGATGTAAACGAATACCGTTTAGACCTTGCACGTAAAATGGGTGCAACACGCGCCGTAAACGTGGCGAACGAGAAATTAGAAGATGTGATGAATGAGCTTGGCATGACAGAAGGCTTTGATATTGGCCTTGAAATGTCAGGTGTACCGAGCGCGTTTAATAGCATGCTAAACAACATGAACCATGGTGGTAAAATTGCCATGCTAGGTATTCCACCATCAGATATGGCGGTTGACTGGAATCAGGTTATTTTTAAAGGGTTAATTATTAAAGGTATCTATGGCCGTGAAATGTTTGAAACTTGGTACAAAATGGCAAGTTTGATTCAATCTGGCTTAGATTTATCACCAATTATTACTCACGAATTCCACATTGATGACTTCCAACAAGGCTTTGATACCATGATTTCAGGCCAGTCAGGCAAAGTTATTTTAAATTGGGATTAAGCTATCGCTTGATGATATTATAAAGGGAGCATTTGCTCCCTTTTTTATTGAGGTATATATGTCATACAAACATATTTCAGTGTCGCAAACAGCAGCACTTCTTACAAATGACAATGTTGTTATTGCCGATATTCGTGATCCAAATAGTTTCAGCTCAGCACGTATTCCTGGATCTGAGCGCTTGTCGAATGAGAATTTGGCACAATTTTTAAATGAAAAAGATTATGAGCAACCAATAGTTGTTGTGTGTTATCACGGTATTAGTTCACAAAGTGCTGCGAATTATCTGGTTGAGCAGGGTTTTGAAGATGTTTACAGCATGGACGGTGGCTTTGCTGCGTGGGGCAGCGAGCAAGCCGATAATGTTGAATCAGGTGCGTAATCATTGTGAAGCAACTTACTACGCTAAGTAATGTAAGGGCTGCACAAGGTTTTTGTGATTACCTTAATAGCATTAATATTCACTGTGAATCAAAGCCGATTAACAGTGAAACCGTTGTATTGCTGGTGTCAGATAGTCAGTTTGAAGTTGCTGAAAAAGAATTGACGCAATTTCAAGCCAACCCTAACCAAGCAAAGTATCTTGAGGCATCTTGGCAGGTTGGTTCAACCAATAGTGGGCTAAGTTATGGCGGCAGCTCACTTAATTTGGTACCGCGATTTTTAAAGCTTTCACTACTTATCCAAAGCGTGTCATTGTTATCGATTTTGGTATATGGGGCGTTTGTTTTAGGCGGTTTTGAGTGGTTGTTTCCATACCTTCAGTTTGCCCCTAATGCACCACATACTTGGCTTGCGCCCACTATTATGCATTTTTCAGCAATGCATTTAATTTTTAATTTGATGTGGTGGATGTACCTTGGCGATAAAATAGCGCAACAATTAGGTAAACGCTTTTTAGTATTGGTATTTATTGTTACTGCACTTGCCAGTAACTGGCTTCAGTTTGGGTTGGTGAATGCTAACTTTGGCGGCCTGTCTGGTGTGGTTTATGGTTTATTGGGCTTTTGTTGGCTGTATGGTTATATTACTGGCAATAGCAAATTAGCTGTTAGCCCGTCCATTGTTGGCTTTATGTTGGTGTGGCTGGTACTTGGTTTTGCTGACGTGTTGTTTATCAATATGGCGAATTGGGCACATTTAGGCGGATTGATCGCCGGTGCTGTGCTTGGCGTGTTAGCTGCGAGTAGTCATAAAAAAAGCAAAGTTAATTAACTTTGCTTTTTTTGTTTTCTATCTAGTAATACAGATACTTAGTAAATAGCACATCGTGCACAACTTCTTGCCCTGTTTCTTCTTTTAGTAACTCTTTTATTCGCTCGCTGCAACGTTTGCGAATTTCCTCACGGCCAGTTAATGATTTAACGTGTTCTTCTTGCTCTTTGCTAATAATTTCAACAATCGCGTCGCGTAGTAAAGGTGAGTGGTGTTCAACCACTTCTAAATTGCCCATATCTTTAATCATTAGTTCAACCGTTACTCTAACGTAACCTAATTTTTTATTTGACGTCGCAATGTAGTTTGTAATGATATCTGGCTCAAAGCCAAAATAACCAAAGTTAGACGCAGCATCGGCCTTAGGCGTTGATAGTGATAAAA
Source organism: Pseudoalteromonas sp. MMG024 (assembly GCF_021654175.1). NCBI lineage: Bacteria > Pseudomonadati > Pseudomonadota > Gammaproteobacteria > Alteromonadales > Pseudoalteromonadaceae > Pseudoalteromonas > Pseudoalteromonas sp. MMG024. The sequence goes on along the minus strand of NZ_JAKFZO010000012.1, from coordinate 7,242 downwards.
AAAGTGTAATTAGAAATATCGATAGGCTACGCATTGCGTGACTAACACCTTGTTTTTCCCATAGTAACTTAACAATAATAATACTTGATTATGGGCTTTTTACTAGTCACTTAAACGTAATTTAATTGAAAATTTAATTTACCATTTAGCTCACTGTTATCCAGTGCTAAAATGGTGCGATTTTTTTTCGCAGCAGGTTATTGTGGTAACTTTCCCTTTAGATATTTCGGCGCAGTGGCATCAAAATTTTACCCAGCTAAATAGTGTGCAGAGTGAGTGGTTGTTAGAAACCGGTTCGCTTACTGCTAAGTTGAAGCAAACGTTTTCGCAATTTAGTGTGCGCGTGCTAAGCGAAAAGCACATTACGCTCAGCGCACAGCAAGCCAATGTGTTAGGTGCTGATCAGCAAACTGCGTTATGCCGCGAAGTTATTTTATATGGTGATGAAAAACCACGGGTGTATGCGCAAAGCTGGATCCCGCTTGAGCAATTAACTGACAACAGCATGTTTTTAAATTTGGGGGAGCGCCCGCTCGGAGAGTTTATTTTTCAGCACCCTAACTTAGTGCGGGAAGATTTAATGATCACCCAGTTTTCGGGCAGTGCACAACTGCACTCGTTATTACAAGACTTGTCGCTTGAAATCGCTGATGTTGCAGCTCGTCGCAGTGTATTTCATTTAGCAGACCTAAAACTGATGGTGTGTGAAGCCTTTTTACCAGGAGCATTTGAATAACCATGATCCAGCTAACATGGCAAAATCGTGATGCCTATAAAGCGTTAATGCGCACTGATAAACCAATCGGTACTTTGCTTTTGTTATGGCCCACATACTGGGCACTATGGCTAGCGAGTTCTGGTGTGCCAGATTTAACGATTTTGCTTGTTTTTAGCGCTGGTGTATTTGTTATGCGCAGCGCTGGCTGTGTAATAAATGACTTTGCTGATCGTAAAGTGGACGGTTTGGTTAAACGCACTCATATGCGCCCATTGGCATCCGGTAAAGCAACACCAGCAGAGGCAATACAACTTTTTACTTTACTGATTTTAATAGCATTTATCTTGGTGCTATTTTTAAATTGGCAAACCGTATTACTGTCGCTTGGGGCGTTAGCATTAGCATTTTGTTATCCCTTTATGAAGCGCTATACCCATTTGCCTCAAGTCGTGCTCGGCGCTGCATTTAGTTGGTCGATTCCAATGGCGTATATGGCTGTGCTTGGTGAAGTACCTGAGGAAGCGTGGTGGCTGTATTTTTCTAACCTCGTTTGGACCGTGGCATACGATACTATGTACGGCATGGTGGACCGCGATGATGATGTGAAAATTGGGGTTAAATCTACCGCCATTTTGTTTGGTCGTTTCGATAAAGCCGCGGTATTTATACTGCAAATCGCTTTTTTACTTACCTTAGTATTTATTGGATTCAATCGCAATTTGCCATGGCCATTTGACGTTGGTGTGCTGCTATCAGCATTTTTGTTGGCTCATCAGCAAGTAAAAATTAAGCACCGCGACCGCGATGCCTGCTTTTGGGCGTTCTTAAACAATAACTACGTTGGGCTATTTGTATTTATGGGCATAGCTGCAAGCTTTATTGGTTAGGGTCAACAAAGTTTGCACTTGAGTTATTCTTTCTAAACCAACCAGCAATAGAGTAGCGTGTGCTACTTGCTGCTAATACCTCGTGCGGAAAACGTTCACTTTCAAAGCAAATTAACGTACCAGCCTTAGGTGCTACTTTAGCGAGTAGTTCTTTGCCTTTTTCAGGGTAAATTAACAACTCGCCGCCTTGGGGGGGGGTATTTAAATAGCAAACTGTGGTAAATACACGGTTTGATTTACCTTTAAACGCATCTAAATGTTTTTTGTAAAAGTCACCTTGCTGATAAATCGCAAAATGGCATTCGTAATCAAATAGGCCAAGGTAGAAGCTTTGATTGATTGCTACTCTAATTTGCTCCATAAGGGCTAGGTAACTCGTTTCGGCAGCTGTTTCACCATTAAACCATTTTGTTTTATCGCTACGAATAGCGCTTGCTTGCTGTAAATCCTGATGGCGTCCAATTTTAGCGTGTTGAAATTGTGCTTCTTGCGCTTCACATTGCTGTTGTAATTGAGTTATTAACTCTGCAGGAATTGCATTTTCGATAATGCAATAGCCGTTTTCCGCTATATTATCGAGCAGGTTGTCGAGGTGTAAAAAGGTCTCGGGTGAGCAGTTCATAAATAACGCCAACTATAAAAATTGGCGTTATTTTAAAGAACATTTAGTCAGTTAGAAAGTTGCTTTTGCAAGTTCAATTTCAGGGCGAGCACCTGCTTCTAAAGTAATAAAGTTTAAAAGCTCAGAAATATTAGGTGCCGTTAGATTCGTTTTTGCAATTTGCAGCTCTAAGTTGAGTTTTTCAGATTGCTCAATCATTTCGCTTAAATTTACAAGTTCTTCATTGTTCGTTACTTGCTGCATTAAATCGAGCGTAGTGAGTGCGATGTGATTACGGTCGCTTAATTTATTAACCACTTGCTCAAACGTACCTAATCGCAAGGAATCTTGTTTGTTAAGATTAGTTGCTGCCTGATTAATTAATTTACCAAGTGCTTGATTAGTACTTACTGTCGCCAACATAGGTAGTTTGGTTATCTGTGATAACTGAACCGGTGAACTTTGTAAAATAGGGTGCTCTTTATGGCAGAACATCACCACTTGTTCTGGCAGGCTAAACATTTCACCTGAGCTTGTTGTGATAGGCGCATTAATTGCTAAATCAAGTTGACCATTTCGAATATTCTGCAATAGCGTATTGGTATCTTGTAGTTGCATTTCAATTGAAATGTTCGGGAATTGTTGCATAAATTTGCCACACGCCTGTGGCACTAGGCCAATGGCTTCTGGGCTATAACCAATCACTATTTTGTCGTTTTTGACTTCGGTAAATTTACTTAATTTTTGTTTAAGTAATGCATGATTATCGAGCGCTTGTTGGCAGTACTGTAAAAATACTTCGCCCGCGGCGGTTAGCTTAACCGAGCGTGTCGAACGTGTTAATAAATTGCAAGCAAGATCTAATTCAAGCGTTTGGATGCTGCGGGTAAGGGCTGATGTGCTTAAGTTACACACCTCTGCAGCTTTGCGAAAATGTTGATGATGGGCAAGTGCAATAAATTGTTCAAATTGCTCTATACGCATGATTACTCCTGTAAACTAAAATCCGTTATTGTTGCTAATGAGAACATAATTAGGGTACAAATACCATTGCTAAAGTGTAATTTATTATTAGAGTTATCATTCTACGTAAATGAATGATAACAAAGTTAAAAGTTACACATTAGAGCAAGGCTTTGGACTTAGTAAAATACTACTTTAGTTTGTTGTGTTTTTTATTCAGTTTACAGGCGTATTTTTAATATTGGTTAACGCGTCATTAGGAATAGTCGCTACCGTAAAGTTAAAACGAAAAAGTAAATAAAACGGCTAACTGTTTTTCTTAATCGGGGAATTGATCTCTAATTGCTAAAAATTCATCAAGGTTATCAATAAAAATCTCAATTAGTTTTGGATCAAACTGCTTACCTTTTTCGTCTTTTAACAATGTAAGTATTTTATCGAGCGGCCAAGCGGGTTTGTAGCAGCGTTCGCTGCCAAGCGCATCAAACACATCTGCAAGGGCTGTAATACGTCCTGAAATATCAATATCTTCACCTGCGAGTTGTTGCGGATAACCCTTGCCGTCCCAGCGTTCATGATGTTCGTACGCTATCGTCGCACCCTGTTTTAAAATTTCATTAGTTGAGTTTTTAAGTATGTCATAGCCAATCTCAGCGTGTGATTGCATGATTTCCCATTCTTGGGCGTCATGCTTGCCGGGTTTATTGAGAATATGATCAGGGATGGAGATTTTACCAATATCGTGTAGCGGTGAAGCCAGTTTGATAATTTCTGCCTGATACGGGGTTAAACCGTATTTAATTGCAAGCAAATAACTATAATGGGCCACACGTTTTACGTGGCTACCGGTTTCTTTACTGCGTTTTTCAACGGCTTCCCCAAGAATATAAGAGAGCTCTTTTTGCGATTCTCTAATGAGTTCACGCAGCCGTAAGTTGTCGTATGCAAGGGCAATGTTATGGGCAAAAAACTCTAACAGTTGATGGTCTGAAGCGTTTAAATCTGATGACTTACTGACATACAGCATAGTCTCTAAGCCGCCTTTTGTTGGGAAATAACCAACATATTCCTGCGGTGTTTTAAACGATGACTTCGTATTGTGTGCTTGCTCAAATAAATTGCCAATTTCGCTTGGTACGTCTTGCTTTGTGTTATCAGCACCAGAGCAAGCTAGTAGTTTAAAGTCTGTTGCATTATCAGTTTGCGAGTTGATTGCTGCGGCACAGTAAATCTCTTTATTGCTGTGGCCAATTACACCTGAAACATGCTCTAGGATCGAAGATGCAAATTCGTTAACTGTTTCACACTCTAAGAATTTAGCTGAAGCATTAATGATGTTTTCAAGTCCCAATTTATGTTGTTCAATAATGCAAATATCACGATAAGAGCGAAGGGCAGAGTACAACAATGTTTTGAGTTTTATTGCAGTGAGTTCGGTTTTATTTTTGTAATCGTTAATATCGTAATCACGAATCACTGACTCTTCGGGGGCTTCACCTGGTTGTCCGGTACGTAAAATCAGGCGAATATCGTGATTATCAGCGTCTTCGCGAATGTAACGAATGAGATCCAAACCAGCGTGGCTAGTTTCCATCACTACATCCACTAACGCTACGGCAACTTCAGGCAACCCTTTAAGCATTTGCATTGCTTCAGCAGCAGTGTATGCGTGGTGGAAAATTAGCCGCTTATCTTCAAATGTAAAGCCGTTTAGAACTAGCTTGGTGACCTGATGAATATCTTCTTCATCATCAACTACCAAAATATTCCAACTCTCGTCGTTTGACGCTTTTGCTATGTCATCAATTTGCTCGTCGGCAAATAGAAAGTCCGCCACAGTCGCTGCTCTAATTTATAAACCTTGTTTAAAAGTATAGAAGCAAAAAACTAGAGTAGTGAAATATTTAATGTCACAAATATTACCTCGCGTTGTGAGGCTAGGGCTGTTATATGGCGCTGTCGTCATTATCAATAACAGGTTTACTTTCGATATTATTGAGTTCGATTTCGATAGCCTGACAAGAGATATGTATTTCGTAAAGTGACAACACCAAAGAGTACAGCAAACACGCTAAGCTTAAACCAAATAAGCCTGTACCCAGCAAGTTTTGTGTGAGAAATACAGCGAACATTGCTGCGGTACAAAGCAAAAAAGAAAGTACACCAAAAAACTGCATGCGGCGAATCAAATTTAGGCGGTCGCGAAGGTTGGAAATTTGCGCCTTCACCATAGCGCGAATTTCATTGCCATTTTCACGTGAATTTAGTTGCCTAATAAGCTGTGCAAGTACCAAAAAACGGTTGGTATATGCTAGTAAAAGCAATGATATTGCTGGAAAAAGCAGCGCTGGGGTGGTTAAGTTTAGTTCAATTGTCATACCGTTTTAATAATTTCTTTTTTAGTAAAAAATACTTATTTTCTTTATTTTACAACTAGGTTATTCCATCCGACTATATTGTAGGCTAGACTAAAGCGCAAAAATAACACGATTAAATCTCATCGCTATAGTAAGCAGTGCCAGATTTTATTGTCTACACTTATCTTTGATTTTTATTATTCATAACAACGAATGATAACAAAGAAACTTTATACGTAAATTGGATTACATTAGAGCAATAATAATAAAAAGCTCAAAGGGGGATACATGGGTGAAAATAAGAGCAAGCAGTTAAATGAAGTGCTGAGTGCTTTAAACAGTTTATCGCCTAGTGATGTGTTTAATCTTGCAGCAGAAAAAGTGAATGCAAGTCAAGAAAGTATCGAGCAGCAGGTTGCTGACGCAATTGAGTTCGAACATCCGTATATTTCTGAATTAAGTCAAACCTTTACGACGAATATCGCGCCGATATTGCAAACTCTTTTACTGAGCGCGAGTCAACAGGCGCTAGAAAAAGGCCATCAAGCGGCAATGGTTCAACATCAAAATGATGAAGATGAACACATTCAACAGCTTGAAGCGCAACTTGCCGAATTTAAAAAGAAAGCAAATCAATTAGAGTTGGATAACGAATCGCTAGAAGAGGCGATTGCAGCGAAAGAAGCTGAGCTTGAAAAAGTAAGTGACGAATTAAGTTCTCAATCAGAGCAGCAACAAGGTGAGCTAAGTGGCAAAATTGCCGAGCTTACAGAAAGCCTTGAACTGGCAGAGTCGCAGCTTCACAAACAAAAAGAACAAAACGAAGCACAGTCTAATAAGCTTAAACAGCTGATTGATGAGCGCAGAACAGAGCATCAGAGCCAAGATCAAAAGCTGGTTGAAGTGAAAAAAGTATTTACTGATGAAATTGAGCTACTAAAGCAAGAATCAACCGGTAAAGACGAAGTTATCGAGAAGTTAAAGCAACAGCTTGATGACGTAAGCGGCGAGCTTGATTCAGTACATGAGAAGCACCAATCACTGTCGCAAGAAGCGAATAAAGACAGTGAAACATTGCGCTCGATGTTAGAAGACAAAGAAAAATCGCTACAACAATACGAGAAAGATAAAGCAGAACTTGAAAGCCAAGTGAAAGAGCAATCTGAGGTTGTTGGTAAACTTGAAGAGCAAAACAAACTGCTTTCATCTGATATTGAACAGCACAAAGAGCAAGTTAGTGAACTGTCTGAGAAGTTAACGCAAATCAGTCAAGAAAGTGAAGGTCGCTTCAACGATTTGAAGAAAGACTTGAGCCAAGAAGCAAGCGCGCTTAAAGAAAAAGTGAAAGCGCAAGCAGATGCACTTTCTGAAGAAACATCTAAAAACCAAGAGTTAATGGAAAAACTCACACTGATTGAAAACGCGAAGCAAGATGACCAAGATTTGATTTCGCAGTTACGCCGTCAGTTAGAAGCGCAAGACACTGCGCTTAACCGTGAACAAGGTCGTAACTCAAGCTTGCTAAGCCGTATTGAAAAAGATACTCAACAAGCACGTGGTGCTTATGAGTCAATACGTAGCGAAAACATTGGTTTAACGGACCGTGTGGAAGAGCTTGAAGCAAAAGTAACCGAATTTAAACTTAAGTTTGAGTACGCGCAGAAACAGCTTAACCAAGAATAATAGTTAGAATAGAAAAAGGCGTGCTAATTAGCA
>NZ_JAKFZO010000011.1:0-184853 GCF_021654175.1 Pseudoalteromonas sp. MMG024 | reverse complement strand
TGGGGAAGCGAAATCATCCACATCGATAAGCCAGTGTTCCAACATAAAAAATACCCTCAAACAAATTGCTTGAGGGTATTTTCACTTGATCTCAGGATCAGTCAACCGATCAAATGCTTAACTGAACAGTGTTAGCTATTTAGCCGCTTTTCTTATGACTTAAGCGGTTAGCTTATAGAAGACCTAGCTTCTTAAGTTCTTTGTTAGCCATACCTGAAGAAAGTGGTACGTAACCGTCTTTTTCAACGATTTTTTGACCATCTTTAGAAAGTACCATCTTAAGGAACTCAGCTTCGATTGGTGAAAGTGGCTTGTTAGGGTGCTTGTTCACGTAAACGTATAGGAAACGAGATAGCGGGTATTTACCAGTTGCTACGTTTTCTAACGTTGCATCAACGTAGTTAGTACCTTTCTTAGCAAGTGGAACTGTACGAACACCTGATGTTTTATAACCAATACCTGAGTAACCAATCGCATTTAATGAAGATGAGATTGACTGTACTACTGATGCAGAACCTGGTTGCTCATTTACGTTGTTTTTGAAGTCACCTTTACACAGTGCTTTTTTCTTGAAGTAACCATAAGTACCAGACACTGAGTTACGACCGTATAATTGGATGTCTTTACCAGCCCAAGAACCTTCTAAGCCAATATCGCTCCAACGTGTCGCTTCTTTATCTGCACCACACTTACGTGTTGATGAGAATACAGAATCCACTTCTTTAATTGTTAAGCCTTTAACTGGGTTATCTTTGTGCACAAATACCGCTAGTGCATCGATAGCAACACGTACTTTAGTTGGTTTATAACCGAATTTCTTTTCAAACGCTTCGATTTCTTTCGACTTCATCTTACGGCTCATTGGACCGAAGTTTGATGTACCTTCAGTTAGTGCCGGTGGCGCAGTTGATGAACCAGCAGCTTGAATTTGAATATTTACGTTAGGGTACTGGCGCTTATATTCTTCTGCCCAAAAGGTCATCATGTTTGCTAATGTGTCTGAGCCTGTAGACGAGAAATTACCAGAAATACCTGTTGTTTTTTCATAATCTGCTAATTTGTTATCTACTGCAATCGCGTTACCAGCAAGCATTGCTGTAACAGTTAGGCCCATAGTAGCCACTAAGTTTTTAAGTTTCATTGGGTAACTCCAATTGATTATCCCGTTTTGATGATGCGACTATTTTTAGCCTTTTACATTACATTAAAATGACTAAAATATGACAAATTTATTAACACACTAATTTATTCAGCCTCAACTTCTAACACTTTGTTTTTTATACGATCGTTAGAAAACGAAAAACTAAATATTGAACCTTCGCCCAATTTTGATGAAATATTTAAGTGAGAATCATGACGACTTAACACATGTTTAGTGATCGCCAAACCTAAACCCGAGCCACCAGTATCGCGAGAACGTGCCTGATCAACACGGTAGAAGCGTTCAGTCAACCGATGAATATGTTCACCAGCAATACCGTCGCCGTTGTCTACTACACGGAACTCAGCGCCACTATCAGTTTTGTGCCAACTAATGTTTATTTCCCCATAAGCTGGGGTGTAGCGAACGGCATTAAATACCAAATTTGAAAAGGCGCTGCGCAGCTCTTGCTCTTTGCCAATTAAATTTAATGACTCGTCCATATCCAGCACAATTGTGTGTTGTTTCTCTTGGTTTAATTGTTCGGCCTCGCGGTAAATCGCGGTGAGCATATCAGCTACATCTACCTCTTCCTCGAAGTCTGGTTTATCAGAATTTTCGATGCGTGCCAGTGCAAGTAATTGCTCTACTAAGCTTGCCATGCGTTTACATTGATCCAGCATAGTTTGTTGCGCTTTACCCCACATTGAAGGTGGCGGTGCCATATCTGGATCAAACATTTCGAGATAGCCCGACATTACTGTTAACGGCGTGCGCAACTCATGCGACACATTGGCAATAAAGTCACGGCGCATTTCTTCAAGTTGTTTGATTAACGTCACATCGCGCACCACCATCATTAGTTGTGATGTTGCATAAGGCGTTACCCTCACTTCTAACACACTGTGTGGATCAATCGGTGACTGCAACTCTAATGGCTCAAGGTATTCTTTAGCGCGCATGTATTTAATAAAGTCTGGACGACGAATTAGGTTATCAAGTCGCTGACCATGATCGAGCGGCCACTGTAATCCTAATAAAGCGATCGATTCTTTGTTACACCAAACGATCGCCAGATCATCTTGCAATACTAATACGCCATCTGGAACGGCTTCGGCACCTTCACGAAAACGACGAATAACATCAGCAAGTTCGTTGCGTTTTCTACGATTGCGCTGTTGCAGACGATAAATGCCTTCAAATACCTGCTCCCAAACACCCTCACCCTCTGGTGGGTAATATTTGCGTTGTTCTGTAAGCCAATCGCTTAATCTAAATAGCTGACGATAATTCCACACTAATAGTGAAAATGTACCTAGCCATAAAAGTAAAAAAGGAGCCCCTAACAGGACTCCTATTAACGTAAGCGGAATAAAGTAAACAAAAAGGCGTTTAACTAATTCCCGCTTACTCACAATTCGCAGCATAGACTTCTCTTAGAAATTAAATTTTGCTCGAAAAACGATAACCTGCACCACGTACGGTTTGTACTAATTTATCATGACCCATAGGCGCAATCGCTTTACGTAGACGACGAATATGTACATCAACCGTACGATCTTCTACATAAACATTTGTACCCCAAACATTATCAAGCAGTTGTTCACGGCTGTAAACACGTTCTGGGTGCGTCATAAAAAAATGAAGTAATTTAAATTCAGTTGGTCCCATATCTAATTCGTTACCCGCAGACGTTACACGATGCGAAATAGGATCTAGGCGTAACCCATGTACTTCAATTGCTTCTTCGAGCGATGTAGGTGATACACGACGGAATACCGCTTTAATGCGTGCCATTAACTCTTTTGGTGAAAACGGTTTAGTGACATAGTCATCAGCACCTACTTCTAGGCCTTTGATCTTGTCTTCTTCTTCACCACGAGCGGTTAGCATAATAATTGGGATATGGCGGGTGTAATCACTATTTTTAATTTTTTTAGCGATTTGAACACCACTTGTGCCAGGCAGCATCCAGTCCAGTAGAATCATATCTGGATAAGGCTCAACTAGCGCATCCATTGCAGAATCATAATCTTGGGCTTCGATAGCCTGAAATCCATTTTGTTCAAGTACGAATACCAACATTTCACGAATTGGTGCTTCGTCATCAACCACTAGTATCTTACGCGACATGAATTAAATCTCTAAGTTATCAACTGACTTCATTATCAAAGTAAAGTGTGACACTTTTATGAATATAAACATAAAAAGATCATAAATAAACTGTTGTCTATTTGTAGTGTTACTTTAATCTAACTTACACAATCATATAGAACAGTTTAAACTCAATAAGATAAAATAAAAATAGGGCTTTAAAATTAAACTAAAAAGCCCCTAAAAGGGGCTTATAAAATTAACTAAATTGTCACGTTTTTATATCATTTAAAAATCATAACGTAAGGTAACGGCCAAATGTCCTTCATCATCGCTATTGTCCAGATCACGCTGGGTGTACCAAATATAAGCCTTTGCCTGCTTACCTAATTTTCGCTCAACACCTACTGAACTGGCCGAGCCACTGTCTTTTAATTTACCAAAGCCTGTTTCATCATCTTGGTACTGTACTAAAATTTTATAATTTTCGATTTTATAAGAAGCACTTACAACGAAAGTATCACCATCATCGCCCGACGACACTTTTTCACTATTTTGGTACATACCGTTAATTGTAAAATCGCCGAGTTTACCTTGTGCTGATACGCGATCTATATTGTAGCCGGCAACATCTTCATCATGCGCATATGCAACATAAAACGGCGTTTTCTTAAGTGCTTTATCACCATAACCGATAGCAGCCGACACCCCTGCCCCATCACTTTGTTTGCTGTTTTCTTCCGCTATATAAGTTAGTTCAAACTGTAATTGACCAAACTTGGGTGATTGATAATTTACCATATCGCCCAAACGGTTTTCGCCGGTGGCAAGGTGTTTAATATCACCAACAAAGTCATTCATCATATCAAGCTTGTTTTGCGACTTTTTCAGCGCCGTGTCTTTTCGACCGATCAGGATCTGACCAAAAGTTTTACTTTTTAGACCTAAGTATTGATCCCGTGATTTAATATTATCATCACTGCCATTTGCGCCATCTTGCTCTGAAATATTCACTTCCCACTCAAGCTTGGTTAAAACACTAAGATCATCTGAAATACCGTGCTTTGCTTTAATACCAAAACGAGACGAATATGAATCGACTTCGGTTTCACTCTCTTGATTATCAATATCAACGTAGCGTAAACCTAGGTGGGCACGCCCATACACTTGGGCATCTGTTTCAGCAAATGCATCTAACGGAAGAAGCACTAAACCTATACCACTTGCCAGCAAGAGTTTTTTAATCATGGTAATTTCCTCAAAGCAGAGTTCAACTAAAGCATTACGCTATAATTATTATACACTTAAGATCAAACAGATTTTCTTATTTAATAATTACTTTAGTACATTTAGCGGGTATGGCAATTATCGCAGATCAATATTTTACCAATAGGATCATCTTTATACTAAGATCTACCATGATATGACTGCCTGAGATCAAAAACTTACTAAGATCACCTCAGAAATAGATCGAATTTCAATAAGTTAGCCATGGTTTTTAATCTGATCAGCCCTAAATAAGCACTTTAGTTGGTAGGATCGTGATCCCAGTTAATCCAAATGCGATCGTGTTAGTAAGAATTTGATCCCACAACCCTAAATGATCATAATCCCAGACGTAATATCAATTACATTAATTTTTGCCGAAATAAGTCAGCTCACAAACCACTTATATACAAAGTAAGCGCTTTAAAGTAAATGTTATAAGAGAGGCCTGTTACAGCACTATTTTGATAGGGTGAATGAAGGTTAATTCAATAACATGGATTTAAATTATTCACGCTTAACACCCGAACGTTCGACACAAAAAAAGCGTTTATATGAGTCATATAAACGCTTTGCTTGTTAAAGGAAGTTGTATAACTTGATGTTATTTAACTTGTTGGTTTAACTCACCAGCAAGGTATTTTTCATGCATCGCATCAAGTGAAATAGGTTTGATTTTAGCTGCTTGACCAGCTGTACCAAACGCTTCGTAACGCGCAACACAGATTTCAGTCATTGCTTTCGTTGCTTCCGCTAAGAACTTACGCGGGTCGAAGTTTGCAGGGTTATGTGCAAGGTGACGACGAATTGCACCTGTTGATGCTAAACGTAAGTCAGTATCGATATTTACTTTACGTACACCGTGCTTAATACCTTCAACGATCTGCTCAACTGGCACACCGTAAGTTTCAGGGATCTCACCGCCAAACTCGTTGATCACAGCTAGCCACTCTTGTGGTACTGATGACGAACCGTGCATTACTAAGTGAGTATTTGGAATACGCGCGTGGATTTCTTTGATGCGGTTAATTGCAAGAATGTCACCTGTTGGTGGACGTGTAAACTTATACGCACCGTGTGAAGTACCACACGCAATCGCAAGTGCATCAACACCTGTTTTCTTAACGAAGTCAGCTGCTTCTTCTGGATCAGTTAATAGTTGGTCTTCAGTTAGCTTACCTTCTGCACCAATACCGTCTTCTTCACCTGCTTCACCCGTTTCTAATGAACCAAGTACACCTAACTCGCCCTCAACTGAAACCCCGCATGCGTGCGCCATTTCAACTGTACGACGTGTTACATCAACGTTGTACTCGTAGCTTGAAGGCGTTTTACCATCTTCAAGTAGTGAGCCGTCCATCATGACTGATGAAAAGCCTAATTGGATTGAGCGTTGGCAAACCGCTGGTGATGTACCGTGATCTTGGTGCATAACTACTGGAATGTGTGGCCATTCTTCAATTGCCGCTAAAATCATATGGCGGATAAACGGCGCACCGGCGTATGCACGCGCACCTGCTGAACCTTGAACGATAACAGGACTGTTTGTCTTGTCTGCTGCTTCCATAATTGCACGCATTTGCTCTTGGTTATTCACATTAAACGCTGGAACACCATAACCATTTTCTGCCGCATGGTCTAATAGCTGACGCATACTGATTAAAGCCATTTTGCTTTCTCCAATTTTTGATGGCACCTAACGCCATCGAGTTTGAACGGATAGATTTGTTTATTGCCAAGTAACCACAGGTTTTGAGAGAGATTATGCTTACTTGGCTTTTTATTCAGTTACTTAGATTCTGTTACATAAATCTAAGTATAGCGTGCACAAATTATTTCGCGCGCGCTTCTAACATTGCTACAGCTGGTAACTGCTTGCCTTCTAAGAATTCTAAGAATGCACCACCACCTGTTGAAATGTATGAAATTTTGTCTGCTACTTCGTATTTATCAATTGCTGCAAGAGTGTCACCGCCACCAGCAATTGAGAATGCATTTGACTCTGCAATCGCATGTGCAAGTGCTTTGGTACCTTCACCAAATTGATCAAATTCAAATACACCTACAGGGCCGTTCCATACAACCGTACCTGCATTTTTGATAATCTCGGCAAGCGCCGCTGCTGAATCAGGACCGATATCAAAAATCATGTCGTCTGAATCAACATCTGCAACTGACTTTAATGTTGCTACAGCAGTTTCTGAGAACTCTTTACCAACCACTACGTCAGTTGGTACTGGAATATCACCACCCGCTGCTTTTGCTGCGTTAGTTAGCTTGTTTGCTTCATCAATTAAATCAGCTTCATAAAGTGATTTACCTACGTTATTACCCGCTGCTGCGATAAAGGTATTTGCAATACCACCACCACATACTAACTGATCAACAACACTTGAAAGCGACTCAAGTACAGTCAATTTAGTTGATACTTTTGAACCACCTACAATAGCTACAAGTGGGCGCGCTGGGTTATCTAGTGCTTTACCAAGTGCATCTAGCTCTGCTGCAAGTAAAGGACCTGCACAGGCAACATCTGCGAATAAACCAACACCGTGAGTAGATGCTTGTGCACGGTGCGCAGTACCAAATGCATCCATTACATACACATCACACAGTGCAGCTAATTTTTTAGCTAACGCTTCGTCGTCTTTTTTCTCGCCTTTGTTGAAGCGTACGTTTTCAAACACAACCACTTCGTTGTCTTGAACGTCAACACCGTCAAGGTAATCTTTTTCTAAGCGAACAGTTTGCTCTAATACGTCATTTAAATAGTTAACAACCGGTAGCATTGAGAATGCTTCATCGTATTCACCTTCTGTAGGGCGACCTAAATGCGACATAACCATTACTTTTGCGCCTTTTTCTAAGGCTAATTTAATGGTTGGTAACGATGCACGAATACGCGCATAACTGGTTACTTTACCGTCTTTTACTGGAACGTTTAGGTCTTCACGAATAAGCACGCGCTTACCTTGTAAATCTAAATCAGCCATTTTAATGACAGACATTTGAGCTCTCCTTTAACATAAAAAAACCGCAAATTTGTTGGCAAACTCACGGTTATCTAAATCTAACTTTTTAGTGCCATCGCCTCGGCAGTATCTAGCATGCGGTTGGCAAAACCCCATTCGTTATCACACCAAGCTAAAATCTTTACTAAGCGTTTGTGACTAACACGGGTTTGTGTACCGTCAATAATCGATGAATGACTATCGTGATTAAAATCAACCGATACTAATGGCTCTTCGGTATAACTGATAATACCAGCTAAGTGTTGATGCTCTGCATCTGAAAGTACTTTATTTACCGTTTCAATTGTTACATCGGTATTAAGTGTGACGCTTAAGTCCATCGCAGTAACATTGATGGTAGGTACGCGCACCGCAATGGCTTCAAAGCGGCTTTTAAACTTAGGCAGAATGCGCTCGATACCACGTGCTAATTTAGTATCAACCGGAATAATCGATTGGCTTGCAGCACGGGTACGGCGAAGGTCACTGTGATAGGCATCAATCACTTGCTGATCGTGCATTGACGCATGAATGGTGGTAATCGCACCCGATTCAATACCAAACGCATCATCAAGTACTTTAATCACTGGCACAATACAGTTAGTAGTGCACGAACCGTTAGAGACGATAGTGTGCTCAGCTTTTAATTCATTATCGTTAATGCCAAATACAATGGTGGCATCCATGTCAGCATCAGCAGGTTGTGAAAACAACACTTTTTTAGCGCCAGCATTTAAATGCAATTCGGCATGTTCGCGTGAGTGATAGACACCTGTACATTCAAGCACCACGTCGACACCTAATAAACCCCAAGGCAATTCGCTTGGATTTTCTTCGGCGAATAACTGAATTAAGTCACCATTAACCGTAATGGCATCTTGTTTTAATTGCACAGGAAATTTAAAACGACCATGAGAAGTGTCGTATTTTAATAAATGCGCGATGCCTTTAGCGTCTGCTAATTCATTGATCGCAACAATTTGAATGTCGTTAGTACGACCAGCTTCATATAAAGCTCTTACGATATTTCGTCCGATTCGACCAAAACCATTAATTGCAATTTTGATTGCCATTAAGTTGTTTTTCCTAACAGTGCCGAGCACTTTCACAGTTGGTGAGAGGGTAGATGGCGGTATTCTAAAGCAAAGAATTTGAATACGATAGTGAAAAAATTTTATTCTTTGATTAGTAAAGATAATGACACCGGTTACTTACTAGGTAAATCAAGGGATCCAGTAATTTCGCAAGTTTGATGAAGATTTTTAGAAAAATGTGATTTTAATTTCTCCGTTTAAAATGACACCGGTTTCCCTAAATTTATTACGGTAATTTAGTGCTAATCACGCGCTATAAAAACACAAAAAAGCCTAATTTAGGCTTTTAAAATCTTCTTAAATTGAAGGCAAAGATTTAGTCTTTCAAAACCAACTCTTTTTCTTCTTGGCGTAATGTTAGTACTTCAAAGCCGTCTTTGGTGACTAAAATAGTGTGTTCCCATTGTGCTGATAGCTTTTTATCGCGGGTAACTACTGTCCAACCATCTCGTTTGGTTTTAGTTTTCGCGGTACCTTGGTTAATCATTGGTTCAATAGTAAATGTCATGCCTTCTTGTAGCGTTACACCAGTATGCTTTTTGCCAAAATGCAATACTTCAGGCGCTTCGTGCATTTGTCTACCGATACCATGACCGCAAAACTCTCGCACTACAGAGTAACCATGTTGCTCTGCATGGTGTTGAATCACCGCGCCAATATCACCTAATTTAGCTCCTGGTTTCACTTGTTTAATGGCCAACCAAAGTGCTTCGTAAGTCGTATCAACCAAACGTTTCGCAAGCGGCGCTACATCGCCGATACAATACATTTTACAGCTATCTGCAATAAAGCCATTTTTCTCTAAGGTAATATCGATATTGATAATATCGCCATTTTTTAGTTTTTGCGTGCTACTTGGCACACCGTGACAAACCACTTCATTAATTGACGGGTTAAGCACAAATGCAAAACCGTACTGACCTTTACTTGCAGGGCGTGCATTTAACGTATTGGTAATATAGTCTTCAACAAAATTATTAATTTCTAGCGTTGACTGGCCGACTGCAATAAATGTATCGAGTGCAGAAAATACGTCTGCCAGTAATTGGCCGGAAGTACGCATAAAATCAATTTCCGTTTGATTCTTAATAATGATTTCACTCATTACACTAACCTTGCTGATCACATTGACGCAGTAACTCTTGCTCCATTATTTCAGCAAAGGTTAAATTAGGATTACGCTCTGCAAGGCGCCCTACTTTTATCCAAAATTCGGCTTGAGAGTTGATTGAACGCACCATCACGGTGCTAGCATGACGAATTTCATCATGTAATTGGTCAGAAATTTTAACGATACCCATAGCGACACACTGTTTGATTATATGATTTATATATATTACGTATACACTACATATAAAATCAATAAAAAATGGCGCCAAAGGCGCCATTATGGGCTGGGTAACAAATAAAAAGTTTATCTTGGCAGATTTTTGCTTAACTTTTTGTTTTTATTCATTACATCACTGTAATAACCGTGAAGCGCTTCACTTAATTGGCCTTCTTGGCGTTTAATTCGCTCAGCTTGGGTAATGTTTTGCTGCTTTAACGTTACGTTTTCAGCACGTAATTGATTGATTACATCACCTTGCTGCTGCGCCTTAGTTTTAAGTTCATCAACGCTATGGATTGATTCTTTTAACAGGGCATTTAGCTCTTCATTACGCTCATTAAGTTCACGGCAGTGATGCTTCATTACCGATTTACTCATATTCGCTTCTTCAACTTGTTGCTGAAGATCTTGAAGCTTAGCGGTTACTTCTACGCTTGGTTTTTTCTTTGCGTCTGTTAACTGTTCCATCAGTGTTTCAAGCATAGCGTTTGAGTTTTCCCACTCACGCTCAATTAACTGCACATGCTTAATAATCATGGCATGATCATTTTGCAATTGCTCAAACTGCTGCTGTTTTTCTAAAAGCAGTTTCTTCTGTTCAATTAATTGTTCAGTAAGCGCTTTTTCATGTGCGCGCTGTGCAAAGGAGGTAATATTAGCTTGTACGGGATCTGAACCGCAAACAAGTTCAGGAGCATTTCGTTCAGAGGTAACCATTTCCCTTTCCTCGTTATTATACCTATCAAAAGTTGGTTAAATTTTAGCAAGATAGAGGCAGGGGGGAATTTGATCTAAATCAGTTTTTTTAATTAAGAATCGTTATCAAAGGTAAAACTATTGCGCTAGATCAAAAAAGCGATGCATTTGCATCGCTTTTGATTATTATAGCTTTTTTTGCAATTATGCGAGTTGATTCGCTTTTGCTACGATATTCTCTACCGTAAAGCCAAAGTGTTCAAATAGCTCATTTGCAGGCGCAGATTCACCAAATGTTGTCATACCTACAACCGCACCATTTAGGCCAACGTACTTGTACCAGTAATCTTCAATACCTGCTTCAACAGCAACGCGTTTAGTTACTGCGCTTGGCAGTACTGATTCTTTATAAGTCGCATCTTGTGCATCAAATAAATCAGTTGATGGCATTGAAACAACACGTACTTTTTTACCTTGAGCGCGAAGTTCAGCTGCTGCTTGCATTGAAAGCTCAACTTCAGAGCCTGTTGCGATAAGAATAATCTCAGGCGCGCCATCACAGCTTAATACGTAACCACCTTTACGTACGTTCGCTAATTGCTCAGCAGTACGTGCTTGTTGTTGTAAGCCTTGGCGAGTAAATACGAGTGATGTTGGACCATCTTTACGCTCAATTGCGTCTTGCCATGCAATTGCAGACTCAACTTGGTCACATGGGCGCCAGTTAACTAGGTTAGGCGTTAAACGCATGCTTGCTAGCTGTTCAACTGGTTGGTGCGTAGGACCATCTTCGCCTAGACCGATTGAATCGTGTGTATACACAAAGATTGAAGACTGCTTCATAAGCGCCGCCATACGTACTGCGTTACGCGCGTATTCCATAAACATTAAGAACGTCGCACCATAAGGAATAAAGCCTTTATGTAGCGCAATACCATTCATAATTGCCGACATACCAAATTCACGTACACCGTAGAAGATGTAGTTACCTGATGCGTCATTTGCTGTTAAGCCTTTTGAACCTTCCCAAAGTGTCAGGTTTGAACCTGCAAGGTCAGCAGAACCGCCCATAAATTCAGGTAGCATAGGGCCAAATGCGTTTAGCGCATTTTGTGATGCTTTACGTGTTGCTGGATTCTCAGGGTTTGCCTGCAGGCCTTCAATATAGGCTTGTGACTTCTCAGCCCAATCTGCTGGCAATTCACCTTTTTGACGACGTTCAAACTCTGCTGCTAGTTCAGGGAAAGCTGCTTTATACGCATCAAATTTTTCAGCCCAAGATGCTTCTTTTGCGGTACCCGCTTCAACTGCATTCCAATCAGCATAAATATCAGCAGGAATATCAAAAGCACCATGCTCCCAGTTTAAAAATTCACGTGCAGCTTGAATTTCAGCATCACCTAACGGTGCACCGTGACAGTCGTGGCTACCTGATTTGTTTGGTGAACCGTAACCGATTACTGTTTTACAACAGATTAATGTTGGTTTGCCCGTTTCTGCACGTGCTTCATCGATTGCCGCGCGAATGGCTTCGCTATCGTGACCATCTACATTACGCACAACATGCCAACCGTAAGATTCAAAACGTGCTGCTGTATCGTCAGTGAACCAACCTTCTACTTCACCGTCGATAGAAATACCGTTATCATCCCAAAACGCAACTAATTTACCTAGGCCTAATGTACCGGCTAGTGAACACGCTTCGTGTGAAATACCTTCCATAAGGCAACCATCGCCTAGGAAACAGTAAGTAAAGTGATCAACAATATCGTGACCTTCACGGTTAAACTGGTGCGCAAGAGCTTTTTCAGCAACAGCCATACCAACCGCGTTAGTAATACCTTGACCTAATGGGCCTGTCGTTGTTTCAACACCCGGTGCATAACCGTATTCAGGGTGACCCGGTGTTTTAGAGTGCATTTGACGGAAGTTTTTAATTTCCTCAATTGGGAGATCATAGCCAGATAAATGCAGTAAAGAATAAATTAGCATTGAGCCGTGACCGTTTGACAGAATAAATCGGTCGCGATCAGCCCAATCAGGGTTTGCTGGATTATGGTTTAAATAGTCGCGCCATAGCACTTCAGCAATGTCTGCCATACCCATAGGGGCACCTGGGTGGCCAGACTTGGCCTGTTGCACAGCGTCCATAGATAGAACGCGAATAGCATTTGCTAGTTCTTTACGTGACGGCATGGATTTTCCTACCTCATTATTTGTTTGCTGTCATAATTTGGATACATTGGCCAATAAGCACTAACCAGAAGGCACTTACTTATTGGTCAATGTACCCACGCAGCCCTATTCTTACCTATAAGCACACGCGGAGCAATGGAAAACCGACTATAATCTAGCTTCTTTATGCACAAAACAGCCTAGTAACGGTGAAGAAATTTCACTTTTAATTTTTTTTAGACGTCTAGGCGTAAAGTTATTGTTTGCAGCGTTGATATTCGATAGAATATGCGGCCATTTAATTGAACCTGCGCAAATCCTTGTGGCAACGCGCATTTTTTGTGAGTGAGTAGAAATACCATGGCAAGAACTTTATTTACTTCTGAGTCAGTATCTGAGGGTCATCCGGATAAAATCGCTGACCAAATTTCTGATGCGGTTTTAGACGCAATTATCACACAAGATAAGCATGCGCGTGTTGCCTGTGAAACAATGGTTAAAACAGGTGTTGCAATTATCTCTGGTGAAATTTCAACAGATGCGTGGGTAGACCTTGAGTCAATCACACGTAAAGTAATCACAGATATCGGTTACACATCATCTGACGTAGGTTTTGACGGTGACACATGTGGCATCATGAACCTTATTGGTCAACAATCACCTGAAATCGCACAAGGTGTTGACCGTACTAAGCCTGAAGAGCAAGGCGCTGGTGACCAAGGTTTAATGTTCGGTTACGCAACTAACGAAACACCAACATTAATGCCTGCGCCACTTTATTACTCGCACCTACTTGTAGAGCGTCAAGCACAAGCACGTAAGTCAGGTATTCTTCCTTGGTTACGTCCTGATGCAAAATCTCAGGTAACGTTTGTATATGAAGACGGTAAGCCTGTTGCAATTGATGCAGTTGTACTATCTACTCAGCACAACCCAGACATCGAGCAAGATGCACTAGTTGATGCTGTAATGGAAAACATTATTAAGCACACGCTTCCAGCTGAGCTTTTGACTGAAGACACTAAATACTTTATTAACCCAACTGGCCGTTTCGTAATCGGTGGCCCTGTTGGCGACTGTGGTCTTACAGGTCGTAAAATTATCGTAGATACTTACGGTGGTATGGCACGTCACGGTGGTGGTGCTTTCTCTGGTAAAGATCCATCAAAAGTTGACCGCTCTGCGGCATACGCGGGTCGCTATGTTGCTAAGAACATTGTTGCAGCTGGCCTTGCTGATAAGTGTGAAATCCAAGTGTCTTACGCTATCGGTGTTGCTGAGCCAACTTCAATCACAGTTGATACATTCGACACAGGCAAAATCTCTGAAGAGAAATTAGTAGAGCTAGTACGTGAGCACTTCGACTTACGTCCTTACGGTATCACTAAGATGCTTGACCTACTTCACCCAATGTACCAAATGACTGCAGCATACGGTCACTTCGGTCGTGAACCGTTCGAAATGACGGTAGGCGAAGATACATTCACAGCATTTAGCTGGGAAAAAACAGACAAAGCAGACGCACTTCGCGCCGCTGCTGGTTTATAATAACCGTCTGATTGAGAAAAAGCGCCATTGGCGCTTTTTTTATGCCTAAAATTCAGTAAGTTGCTATGATAACCGCTCTAGCAAGTGATAAAGAAACTACACGGTGAAGTTATGTACCTTTCAATCAAGCATTACCCTGAAATAGCAAACAATACTAACCAACCAAGAATCGTACGCCTTGCCAAACCTTACTTAACAACTCCGGCAATTGTTTATATTACACATGTTTTGATGTTGGTTGCCCTTGTTGTAATAAACCTGCCAAGTGTGCAACAACTATCGCCTTTGCTTTTAAAAGCCGCATTATTTATTACTTATTTGATAGCCATGCATTTTGCGGGCATTAATACATGGCAGCGTAAGCAGTTTTTAACACACCTTGATGAAATCCAAACAAAATCAGAACAATCCGATATCGCCCTCGCCCAGTCATCTTTATTTAATTATTGGAAAGACGTTCAGGTAACTAAAACCTTTATCGTGACCGCCCCTACTTTCGCACGCATAAAAACCTTCGAGTTTGGTTATTTGAGCCTCAGCGAAAATGGAGAAAAAGCGATGATCCGTGTATTAGAAGACGAAAACTTGGCATCAAGCCAACTTAAAATTGCCATTTTTAACGACCAAGTCATCCCTGCGGTCATCGAGGAAAATACGCACGTTATCCTCACACTTGCAGAACATTCGATAAATGGCACAGTTAGTAAAATTAACCAAGTAGCAAAACGAAAAGTCACTACAAATCAATTAGCAATTAATTTTACCGAAAAACTACTGGTTGTAGAGTTTGAACACATGCCACATGAGCTATCATTATTATCCCATGTGACCAACCCGCAAACTGAACTTACCTATACACTGAAACTGATAGCCATCGACTCACAAGATTATGTTGTTTATAAAGTATTGGAAGACCACCCGTCGCGCCCGCTAATGAGTGCAGATGTAATTATCTTTAATAGCGATAAAAAACAAATGGCTAATGTACTTGGTTTTTCAGAGCTCGCAACACATCACGTCGGACATTACCCGCTAGCGGGTGGTATGATTAGCTAAGCAACTCAGCAACGAAAAACGCTATTAGATAAAACATAGGATTTAATATGAACAAAGGACATGTAATTGCATTTGCGCTTGGCGCCCTTAGCGTCGCACTTATTTCGACATTAATGCCTTCAGATAGTCAATTAATCGGTAAAGAACATCCATCAGATAGCTCTGCACACACATTATCTGAGCCGCTAGAATCAAGCATTAATAACATCAAAGAACCGCTAACGGAAACCCTATCCGCACCGCGTAAATCAATACAAAACTCACAAACAGCGCTGACTAAATCTGAGCTGGTTGCTGAAGTTGAAAGATTAGAAAGCGAATTAACGCACGCTACACAAAAACATGAACAACTGATTAAAGAAGTGAGTGAACATGCTGAAACCATGTTGCGCGACAAAGTAGCGGAGCTTGAGCAACAAATGCAGCAGCAACTTGAATTACTGCTCAGTGATGGCGTAGACACCCTTAATTTAGCAACGAAGTTTGAGCAACAAACCCGTGACGATCATTGGGCCGAAACGACAGAAGCGGTGTTTCAAGATTTTTTTACCACACATGATTTTATTGAATTTGTGCAACTAAAAACAATTGATTGCCGAGAAAGTATTTGCCAAATTAACTATCAGTATGCCGATGATTTCGAATCAATACACCTGTTCCAACATAAATTATCAGAGTTTGTTACCAAACATAAATTTGCTACTAGCCAATCACAAGAGGCTAATGGTGTTGTGAATATGCATATCGCAAAATAGCCTAGTTAAATGGCACTACAAGGGTAAAGCTTCAAACGCGCTTTCATCTTTTTGAAGGTGCTAAATACGTTAGATTTTGCGACAGAATTACCTAACCAATGTGGAATTTTTCCTGCGGGATCTGCAATCGCTTGATACTCAACAGAAATCGTATCTGCGTCTCGCTGAGTAATTACCCAACTAGCAGCTACATGTTCAATACGAATGAACCTATCACGCTTTGCGTATTCGTTGTTCGCCGCTTGAATGCCAATTTGCATTTGTGTATTTGACGTTCTAAAAATACGTGAGTAAGTCACCATATCACGATTTTTAATCGGCCATGGCGCATTAAATTGAGTGTAAACGATATGCTCGTTTTGTGATGGTGACTTTAGCACTTCGACACTGTCCACATTGCTTAACCACTTGTCAGCATTGTCTGTATCAAGTAAAAGTGCTTCAAATGCTGCTAAGCATCCGCTAGTCACTGTGTAGGCTTTTAACTTTAAAAGTCCATCGGGCAGTTTTTGCTGATAAACTTCAACTCCTTGTTTAATTTTTACTTGCTGCCACTGTAATGCACTCAACGGAGTACAAAAAAATAGCAGCAACAGCATAGTGCGCATATTATTGCCAGTAAGGCTCCAATTTTTGACTTGCAAGACGGCTATGTTCCATCGCTGCGAGCAAACCATCATTTTTTTGTTTTAACCAACCCAAAATACTGGTGAATTGTTCGGGTTCGTGTTGCGTTTCACACAACTGTTTTAAATAGTCGTATGTCGCCAATTCATCCATACCATGAATAATATCAAGCCAAGGGCCTCTAAATTCATCACGTAGCGGTCCTTCAAAAAGCTGCCCTAAGCAACAACCGCTGAGTAAATTACGGTGTAATTTTTGACGTTTTGCGATGTAGCTTTCAGCGCTCACCACATCGTGTGGTAATAAATACTGCATTTCTTGCCAATCGTTTTCAAAAAGACGTGCCGCAATATCTTTTACAGGCGTACCAGCAGCAACAATTTGTTCTTGTCCCCAGTCATCACGCCAACGCTTTTCAATTAAAAAGCGCGTTAAATCCAGAATAAGTTGGTTGTAGCGTGGGCTATGGAAAATTGCCTTTAACGCGTTACCTGACGGCTGCTCAGCTTTTAAGTTATCAATCACTTGCTCAAGCTCAGGCGCAGCCGAAATACGCTTATAAAACGCATGTTTCTTTGACGTAAACGTTCGCAATTGAATCGCCGTTTCAACCCAAGAAAAGGTTTCTAATAGCCATTTAAGCTCTTTACGCAACGATTTAGTAATTTGTTTGTCAGCAACTTGTTCAAACAACCAAAAGCTATGACGAATAAGGCTAACCCCATCGACAATGCGTTTTAGTGTTTTTAATTTTGGCGAATCGATATAGCATTGCTCGTGTTTTTGCACAAACTCAATGCCGTATTGAAGGCACTTTTCAAGCGCTTCTTCTTGTGTCGCGTTTTCATCTAACTGTACATAGCCTAAGAATGTATCAGCCATTAATGGCGCATCGTCCGCTAAACGGTAGCCTCGTGCGGCTTTACTGTATAGCCCTAAACGTACTTCACTACAGTTAATTAACTTATTTGCTAATTCAAATAACTCTTTGCGATCACCACTTACCAATTCCATTTCCACTTCGCAAATCGGCACACTCTGGCCTGAAGCAGAAATATCACCTTTATCCAATACCAATTCAATTTCAGTACCTAAGTCGGTTTCTAATAACCAAGTACGACGAATAAAGTTAGTGTTAAAAATAGAGAAAAGGTTTTCACTAATAGTGCCTGGCTCCATGCCAGCAGGCCAAATTGAGGTATCAAATAACTCAATGTTTGGGCGCGAATTATTAATTGGCACATTGTATTCTGGACGTTGATGAAAGCCACCAACCACTTTACCTGCCAACTTAATTGTTTGCTCACATTCGCCGTCAACACAACGCGTGCGTAAGCCGATATCTAGCGCTCTTAATTCTCTGCTTGGAGTATCAAAGTAGGCGTTTTGTAAGTTGCGAGAAGCTTTATTACTGACTTTTTTTGAAAACTGGGTAATCAGTGCTGGCAGTTGAGAAATAACTTGTTCTGAAACTAAAAATTTCAGCTCAATTTCAGTATCCATTAGCTGGAGGGTTGACCTATTTTATTAGCAAAGCCTAAGTAAAACCAAATATCGGGCTAAATGCAACCTTTTGTGCATCGACTTACAAACAACTACTAAATTATGAACTATTGCGTGATTGCGCTGCGCGACTTGCTATTGCGCGGTGAAATCCATACTATGAAGCCTCAAATACCAATTCACTTAAATAGCTAGTCATTTTAGCGGGCTAAATATCATGCTAACTGCGTTGGAATTGATCGATGTAAAATAACTACATCAGACAAATCCCGCCTTGTTAGTACCTCATTTATCCAGCGCTATAAGTTAGTTACATATTTAAACGACTTGGTAAATTTATCGGACAACAACAATAAAACAGGATCCTCTCAATGTTTAAACCGATTGCTGCATTTCTTTTATTAGCGAGTTTAAGCACAGCTATCCACGCAGAAACGCCAACTAACGGCGAATCAGCAACTGAAGTACTGGAAGTACAAACAACTGAAAGCGCATCTTCTTCAACTGCTTATATTACCGACAACCTATTTGTTTATATGCACTCAGGTCCAGGCAAAAATTATCGCATTCTTGGTTCTGTGCAAGCTGGTACCGAATTGCAGTTGCTCGATGAAAATAAAGAAACGGGCTATAGCCAAGTAAAAGATAGCCGCGGTCGTACAGGTTGGATTGATAAACGTAATATCAGCAAGCGTCCAGGTTTAGCACAACAAAACCTTAAGCTAAAAAATCAATTAGCTGATTTACAAGCAGAGCTAAATTCAAGCCAGCGTGATATGCCGGTACTACGTCAAACTGCCAATGATTTAGAAGTTAAAAACCGTGAACTCAATGATGAAATTGAAAAGCTAAATGCCCAAATTTCAAGCTCACGTAATCAAAAGCAACAAGCCAGTGAAAAACAGCAAAAGCAGCTATTGATTTATGGCGGCGGTATTGCATTTATTGGTATTTTACTGGGGATTATCATCACAATCGTGTTATCGCGACGCAAACGTTACGACGGTTGGGCGTAATAACTAGGCAATACAAAAAAAGCGCTTAACTAGCGCTTTTTTTGTATCTGGTATCCCGCACTCAATAAGCGTGTGAGTAAACCTTATACCTATTGCATAAATTTGTGAGTCATTTGCTACGAGAGCAAAACCACTCAGAAATAAAACAGGTAATTTTTAATAAATCCGGGATTACTCTTCCACCTGCACGGTTAACCCTACATCTTGCTTAACATGCTCAATCACCATGTAAGTACGGTTGGTGCCAACACCTGGCGTATCTACAATTTTACCAAGCACTTCACGGTATTCAATCATATCGCCTACGCGTATTTTTAGTAGGTAATCGTATCCACCCGCAACCATATCACACGACACCACTTGACCAATGCGCATAATATGCTGTTTGAAAATATCAAATGCGGCTTCGGTTGATTCTTTTAAAGTAACTTCAACGTGGGCAACCACATTTTGTTTCAGCTTGGTAGCATTTAAACGTGCACCATAACCTTCAATATAACCGTCGTCTTCAAGCTTTTTAACCCTTTCAAGGCACGGGCTTGGGCTTAAGTTAACTTGTTTCGCTAAATTTACGTTAGAAATTCGGCCATTTTTTTGTAAAACATCTAAAATTGCTAAATCGATTCGATCGAGCACACGTGTTCTGATAGAGGTAGTCATACAGAATATTATTTGGCATCTTTTGAACAATTCCCTGTAAATTACCGGATATAGCCAAAATACGCCAGCACATTCTGCTGAAAAGAAATTACACTACGCCCCTATTTTATAAATTTAACCTATTTTATTTTGAGGGTTTCTTTATGCTTTACAATGGTGATTTAACTACCAAATGTCCGATCCGCCAGCAGATCCGTGACTTTTACCGTATTGATGAAGACCAAGTTATTGACCATATTCTGCCACTTGCAGAAGTTGGTGTTAGCGCGCGTAGCCGTGCATGGGAACGTGCACGCCAAATGGTATTAAATATTCGTAACGATCAGGAAGGTCAAGGTGGTGTTGATGCACTACTTAACGAATACTCACTGTCTTCTGAAGAAGGCGTGGTATTAATGTGCCTTGCTGAAGCATTGCTACGTGTACCAGATAAAGAAACTCAAGATAGCCTTATTCGCGATAAGCTAGCAAACGGCGACTGGAGCTCTCACTTAGGTAACAGCGACTCTCTGTTTGTAAATGCATCAAGCTGGGGCCTGTTATTAACAGGTAAAATGGTTAACTATGCAGACAAAAACAAAGAAGAGCAGTTCGGCTTATTAAAGCGCACTATGGGTCGTATTGGTGAGCCTGCTATTCGTAAATCAGTGCAATATGCCATGAAGATCATGGGTAAGCAGTTTGTTATGGGTACTACCATTGAAGAAGCTGTAGAGCGCGCTAAAGATAAAGAAGCAAAAGGATACGCATACTCTTACGATATGCTCGGTGAAGGCGCCCGCACTATGGCGGATGCTGAGCGTTATTTTAATAGCTATAAAATGGCAATTCACGCTATCGGTAAAGCAGCCAATGGTCGCGGCCCTATAAAAAGCCCAGGTATTTCTGTAAAACTATCAGCTATTCACCCTCGTTATGAGTTCACACACCGTGAACGCGTAATGGAAGAACTTGTGCCTAAGCTTAAAGAGCTAGCACTAACAGCAAAACAGTATGACATTAACTTTACAGTTGATGCCGAAGAAGCTGACCGTTTAGATATCTCTTTAGATGTTATTGAAGCGGTATTCTCTGACGATGCTCTTGGCAATTGGGCTGGTTTTGGTTTAGCGGTTCAGGCTTACCAAAAGCGTGCTATTTTTGTAATCGACTGGTTAGAAGCACTTTGTCGCCGTGTAAATCGTAAAATGATGGTTCGCCTTGTAAAAGGTGCTTACTGGGATACTGAAGTAAAGCTTACACAAGCAGATGGCCTTGAAGATTACCCAGTATTTACACGTAAAGCGACAACTGACGTGTCTTACAAAGCGTGTGCAATTAAGCTAATGAAAGCACGTGATATGATTTTCCCGCAGTTTGCAACGCACAATGCGTACTCAGCAGCCACTATTTTAGAACTTGCTGATGGCAACTATTCAAACTTTGAATTCCAGCGTTTGCACGGTATGGGCGAATCATTATTCGACCAAGTTGTAACGCAAGATCGTGTTCAATGTCGTGTATACGCACCAGTAGGTCAACACGAAGACTTACTTGCATACTTAGTGCGTCGTCTATTGGAAAACGGCGCTAACTCATCATTTGTAAATGCCATTGTTGATGAATCTCAGCCAGTAGAATCACTGCTTGAAGATCCTGTTGAAAAAATTCAACGTGTTCGCAATAAGCGCAACCCGCAAATCGTTTTACCAAAAGACTTATTTGGTGAAGAGCGTCAAAACTCTAAAGGTTTAGATTTAACCAACATTAACCATATTACGCCATTCAAAGCGAGTATTGACAAATGGGTTGCTGAAAACCTGATGACTCATGCCGATGTGCCTGAAGGTCACGAAGCGGTAATTAACCCAGCAAACCACGCTGAGGTGCTTGGTTCTATTCGTCACCAAGACGAAGCTGAAATGCAAGCCCTTGTTGATACAGCTGAATCAGCTTTCCAATCTTGGTCTCAAACGCCAGTTGCTGAGCGCGCTGAAATCTTACGTCGCACAGGTGACATTTTAGAGCGTCACCGCGATGAACTGATTGCACTGTGTATCAAAGAAGCAGGTAAAGTGGCACAAGATGGCATTGACGAGGTACGTGAAGCTGTTGATTTTTGTCGTTACTATGCAGCAAAGGCTGAAGAGCTTGCGGCTGACCCACGCTTTTCACCACGTGGTGTAATTTTATGTATCAGCCCATGGAACTTCCCACTTGCGATTTTCTTAGGCCAAGTAGCAGCTGCAATCGCAACAGGTAACTCTGTAATTGCAAAACCAGCAGAGCAAACATCACTTATTGCACTTCGTGCAATTGAGTTAATGCGTGACGTTGGCTTACCAAAAGACGTAGTACAGCCTGTTATTGCTCGTGGTAGCAAAGTAGGTCAGGTAATTATTCCTGACGAGCGCGTACAAGCAGTCATGTTTACAGGTTCAACTGAAACAGGTACACGCATTGCGCAAACCTTAGCAGAACGTGGTGGCGACCAAGTACCTCTGATTGCTGAAACGGGTGGTCAAAACTGTATGATCGTTGATTCTACCGCGCTACCAGAGCAAGTAGTTGACGATGTAATTTCTTCTGGCTTCCAGTCAGCAGGTCAGCGCTGTTCTGCACTGCGCGTATTATTCGTACAAGACGAAATCGCAGACAAAGTAATCAAGATGATTACAGGCGCGATGAAAGAGCTACACGTTGGCGACCCTGCTTACCTATCAACAGATGTAGGCCCGGTTATCGACCAAAAAGCACTTGATGCACTTAATGAACACGTTGAATACTTAAAAGATAAAGCGACACTGCATTTTGAATGCCCTATTCCGGCTGAAGATGAAAACGGTCACTTCTTCTTTGCACCACGTTTATACGAGATCAGTGATTTATCGGTATTAACAAAAGAAGTATTTGGTCCATGTGTACACGTAATTCGTTTCAAAGGTACTGAAATTGATAACGTAATCAACCAAGTAAACAGCACTGGTTTTGGCTTAACTATGGGTATTCACACCCGTATCGAAGAACGTGCTGAGTACCTAGCGAAACAATCACGTGCCGGTAACATTTACGTAAACCGCAATATGATCGGTGCCGTTGTTGGTGTGCAACCATTTGGTGGTCGCGGCCTATCAGGTACTGGCCCTAAAGCAGGTGGCCCAACTTATCTAACGCGTTTAGTAAAAGAAAATGCTGCACCTGAAAACGTTCAAGCTACCAATATCAACCTTGATGGCGAAGCAATTGTTGATGACAACCATGCAGTTGAACGCGTTAATCAAATGATGGTTAACTCAATTCGCGATGAAAAAACTTGGCGCGCAACCAGCTTAAACGACCGCATTTCAGTATGTCGTCAGATGCTGGCTAAAATCGCACAAGTTGAAATCATGGATAAGCTTGCAGACGATTTAACGCAAACAATTGCCGATGCACGTAGTCAGCTTGACCGTATTGAAAAACGTTTAGCCAAAGGCACGGTATTACCAGGTCCAACAGGTGAATCAAACACAATTTACCTAGAGCCGCGCGGCTGTGTTGTTTGCTACGCAGATAAAGATACCTCATTTAACTTCTGGGTATTATCAATCGTAACGGCGATTGCAGCGGGTAATACTGTAATTACCGTGGTGTCTGACCTATTCCACGAAGAAGCATTAGCTTTCCGTGCTAAGTTATTAGCATGCGGTGTTGCTGAGGGCGTTTTACAAGTGGCTAAACTGTCTGAGTTTAATGCAACACTTGCTCATCCGCACGTTGCAGGTGCTGTAATCGGCAGTGGTTGTGAGCGTAAAGCACATGTAAACGAAAAACTGGCTGCACGCTCTGGCGCTATTTTACCAGTGATCAGTGCACAGTATTACGACACACTAATCAATCGCTTAGTTACTGAGAAAACCATCAGTATTGATACCACAGCATCCGGTGGTAACACATCACTAATGACGCTAACTGACGAAGATTAATCTAAAGCTCGGGAAACCGGCTTGTTAAGCAAAATAAAAGGGCTAAGTGTAGACTTCAGCCCTTTTCTTTTATCTTCCGCTTAATTTTCAGCATAATGTTTGCTAATTTTAAAGATAATCAAAATTCAAAGATGTACTGCCAATGTTAAAAACCATTTTAATATCTGAACTTAAACCCGGCATGTATGTGCAAGGGGTTGTAAAGCAACAAGGTAGTGTAAAAGTTAAGTCAGAAGGCTGGGTAAGGACACAGGCTGCCATCAATAAATTAGCAAAGTCAGGTATTTTAGAAGTGTCTGTCGACCCCGATAAATTCATTGATTTAAACGCAGAAAAAAATAACAATTCCAGCGAAAACGCAATCGAAACACCTAAGTTTGATCCAACCAAAGCAACGGCGAGTTTCTCAAGCGAAGCAAACAAAGCAAAAAAGCTTTATACCGAAGCGAAACAACTGCAATCAAAAGCATTTGACGATATTCGCGCAGGACGCAAAATTGACGTTGCGCCTTTTAAGCAGGTTGCTAGCGGTTTTATTGATTCGGTTTTTCGCAACCAAGATGCCCTCGCCTGTATGACCCGCATTCGCGAAAAAGATGCTTATTTGCTAGAGCACTCAATTAATGTGTCTGTGTTAATGAGTATTTTTTCCAAGCACATGGGGTTTGAGCGAAAGGTTATTCATGAACTAGCAACGGGCGCACTGTTACATGACATTGGCAAAATTAAAGTTCCAGACGCGATTTTAAATAAACCAGGCAAACTAACCGATGCCGAGTTTGACGAAATAAAACGTCACGCGCTTTACAGCAAAGAGATTTTAGAAGAGTCAGAACTCAGTGATATCGCCATTCAAGTTGCAGGTTTTCACCATGAGCGCTTAGATGGTAAAGGCTACCCATTTGGCTTAAAAGGTGATGAGATAAATCAGTACGTACGTATGATCTCAATTGTCGATGTATATGACGCACTAACTGCAAAACGAGTATACAAAGACGGGATGAACCCAATCCAAGCGTTTAAAATTATACGAAGTGACTGTCCAAATAGTTTTGATAGCGAATTAGTCGCACGCTTTATTCAATGCATTGGTATTCACCCTGTGGGCACGTTAGTAAAATTAAAAAGTCAAAAACTGGGCATTGTATCGCAAAGCAACTTTGAACAGCCGTTAAAACCTACAGTAAAAGTATTCTACAGTGCAAAACATCAACATTACACTGAAGTACAAGACCTCAATTTAGCCAGCAACCGTATTGACGACGAGCTTAAATCATCTATTAAACCAGAGGACTTTGGCATTGATTTAATTAAATTCTTTCGCAATGCATTTTTTGATTAAGACCTATGAGTACTACACCAGACGGTAAAGTAAAATTGCCCATTACTAAATTAGAGGTGGGCGATTTTGTTGAAGAAGTAACTAAACAATTAGGCGCTGTCAAAGTAGTGCAAACAGGCTTAGTAAGAAATTACTTTGCACTGCAAGCGCTAAAGAAAAAAGGCGTAATAGAAGTACTTGTCGACCCAAGTCGTTCTAAAAAAAGCATACAACAACAAACAACAACGTTTACTAAAAAAAACAAAATTGAGAGTCAAATAGAAGCGGCACTTGATTGGCAAGATCGAGCGCATGCGATCATTGATGATACATTGGAGCGCGCAAAATCCCATACTCCAATTGATATTTCGGGGTTACAAATTTTAGCGCAGCAAGTATTAACACTGGCACGACAACATAAAGAAGCAGTGGCCTTAGTGGTACGCTGTAAAATGTCTAACGCTTTGCTCAACAGTCATTTACTACGGGTGGCGGTAAGCTTGGCACAGTTTTGTATTCATCAAAACTACCAGCCGTTAGCAAGCGAGCACATGGTGCTTGCAGGGCTGCTTTCACGCGTTGGATACCAAATGCTGCCTGACAATTTACGCCTTCCCGACGACAAACTCCCACCAATGTTGAGAGTTAAAAAGCAGCAGCATATTTCACAGTTACAAAAACTATTGCGCGTCAGTGGTCAGCCAGATGAGCATGTTTCACGCTTAATTTCAGAGCAAAATGAGCTACTCGATGGCAGTGGTTATCCGAATCAATTAGATTTTGATAAACTCAATTCAGCGCAGCGCATTTTTAGCATCGCCATTATGTACGACAGTTTAGTTTATGGCTTTGACCATGCTAAAGCCGTTGGCAGCGCTGCTGCATATCGTGAATTAATGGAGCATTCACCGAACCACTACGACCCAGATTTACTACAAACTTTTATTCAAGCTATTGGGGTTTATCCTGCGGGAACATTAGTTAAACTATGCTCAGGTCGCATTGCGCTCGTTGTTGAAAATCAACAGCAACTAACAAAACCTCGGGTGAAAGTATTTTACAACGCCGAATTTAATCATCACTTGGCAGTGCGCATAATTGATTTGGCGGAATCTGATGACAGCATTGAAGGCACGGCAAGCGCCCAGCGTTATGATTTAGATATTGCTGATTTGATCTCAGAAGACGGGATTTAATGGCAGTTTTAAAACTGCCAATCTTCCATTGCAGCTAAACTAAACTCCACACCGTCGTACTGCATTAAGGTTTGTTCTGCGGCAATATCAATAATGTAAACGCCATTAATATTATCACCCACTTTGAGTTCTAGGTCGTTAATCTTAATCCAACTGCGACTAGGTTCTGAAGCGAATACATGCGCTTGATAACGCATTTCGGGAATACGCGCTCTAAACGCTTCAGGTAATAATTGAATAGGCGACACTTGTGCCGAAGCCGATGAACCTGAAATCACTTGTTGTTCTAATGGCTCATTTTTCGCCTGCTCAAATGCTTCGCTAAACGCATCAATTAAGGCGTTGGTTTGCTCTCTTTGTTCTTTTGCTTGCTGATAGCCAACCACTTTATATTCAGATAAATCGGCTTCATCTTGCGTATTTTCATCTGCTTTGGGTTGTGACTTTTCACTTGGTGTCGGTTCGACAACAGGTTGCGCGTTTGCTGCCACTGGCTGAGTGTAAACTGGCAGAGGAACCAGTTGATATTGAATTTGTTGCTGGGTGCCTGACGTTGCTGGCACTTGCGGCTGAAGTGGCATTGTAGCTTGGTTATTTGGTGTCGCCTTGTTGTGTACAACTTCCGTTTCAATCGCAGGTTTCGTTTGCTGAGTCTGCAATCCTTTACCGATAAAGAAACCCAATGTAAGAGTCAGTAAAAAACCTAAAAATAACGCCAAATTACGGTAAAAACGTAATTTTTTACTTAACAGGTATTCCTGTTGATAATCACCTTGCATTGGCGCAGCACCTCGGCTCGAAGTTTCATTTTGCTTTAACGCATCAAGAATATAAGACATACATACTTCTTTTAAAAAATAAACGACAAACCAATGCCCGTTAATACAGCGACTATAGCAAAGCAGGCATACATCCACACCTGATAATTTGCACCTGATGAAGCCGCTACTGACGCCTCAAGCGGTAATATTTCAGTTGCCGCTGTTGCTATCATGGTTTTGTTAACCTGTTTACGACTGTTAGCAAACGCCCCCATTAAGGCTCGTTCGCACAATAAATTGATAAGCCGCGGGATCCCACCAGTTAATTGGTGAATACTTTTAATTGCTGAGTTTTCAAATAACATGGTATCGCAGCCTGCGATATGTAAACGATGTTTGATATACGCAAATACTTCAGACTCATTAAGTGGCATTAAATGGTAGCGAGCGGTAATACGCTGAGCTAATTGCCTTAACTCGTTACGTTTTAACAAAGTTTGCAGCTCTGGCTGACCAACTAAAATAATTTGCAGTAATTTACGCTGATTAGTTTCTAAATTAGTAAGTAAGCGCAACTGTTCAAGCACTGCACCACTTAAATGCTGAGCTTCGTCAATAACGAGCATAGTGCGTTTGTCTTGGCTATGATTTTTTAACAGTCGATTTTTGATTTTATCGGTCAAATTTTTAAGCGTCGCCTCTGACTTTTTATAACGAATACGCAACTCATCACAAATGCTCGCAAGTAACTCTAACTCAGACAACGATGGATTTAACACAAACGCCACCTGAGTTTCATCACCTATGCTTTCGAGCATGCAGCGCGTTACCGTTGTTTTGCCAGTTCCGACCTCGCCCGTAAGCAGCACAAAACCGCCGGCATCACCTAAACCATAAGTTAAATGAGCCAACGCTTCTTTATGACGTTCACTTAAAAAGAGATAGTCAGGATTCGGTGCGATGGAAAATGGCTGATCCGTTAAGCCAAAATAATCTAAATACACTTACTTCAATACGCTTAATAAAAACTCAGCCTATCATACCAATTCACCAACGAATTCCAAATTATGATAGGATTTCAATCATTATCGTTATTTATTATGTGTAAACCTAACACAATGAAAATATACCTAGTTGGCGGCGCAGTAAGAGACAAACTATTAAACCGCCCAATCAAAGAGTCAGATTATGTGGTAGTTGGTAGTACACCAGATGAATTATTAGCGCTTGGCTACCAGCAAGTTGGCAGTGACTTTCCTGTATTTTTACACCCAGAAACAAAAGACGAATACGCACTGGTAAGAACCGAACGAAAATCAGGACAAGGCTACACTGGTTTTATTTGCGACTTTACGCCAGATGTCACACTGGAAGAAGATTTAATTCGCCGCGACCTAACCGTAAACGCCATGGCGGAAGATGAAAACGGCAATATTATCGACCCTTTCAATGGACAAGCCGATTTAGAACAAAAGCGTCTTCGTCATGTAAGCGATGCTTTTTGTGAAGATCCACTGCGCATTTTGCGCGTTGCACGCTTTGCTGCTCGCTATCATTATTTAGGCTTTACTATCGCGCCAGAGACAGTATTACTAATGCAAGAAATGGTTGCCCAAGGTGAAATTAATACCCTAACCAAAGAGCGAATTTGGCTGGAAATTGAAAAATCCCTTGCCGATGGCGCAATCAATGTATTTACCGATGTGCTTTCAGAAATAAACGCGCTACCAATTATTTTGCCGCCACTGGCAAACCATTGGTCATCTGATTACAGCCAAGAACTTGCAACTTTGTTAACGAAAGTAGCTGGCGAAAACCAACTCATTATCGCCTTTTGTTTATGGCTCAAAGAGATTCAGCCAACTGAGGTTAAAACACTTTCTGAGAGTTTGCGCTTACCCAATGCCTATGTTGATGCACTGAGCCTATTTACCACCTTTGCGCCTATTTTTACGCACAGCCAAGCATCAGTAGAGCAGGTACTGGCACTCTTTAATCAAGCAGATGTTTGGCGACGCCCTGAGCGTTTAAACTTATTTATTGAAACCTTTGCCTTGCTAGGAGAAGAACACGCAGCCTTAGCTCGTAAGCTACAAAGTGCGGCAACAAAAGCGACCGCTATCGATGTACAAGCCATCATCAAACAAGGTTTTAAAGGCGCTGAAATTAAAGCGCAATTGGATATTGCAAGAGCAAAGGTAGTGGAAGAAATATTTGATAGTGAGTGATTAAAACCATTTATAACCAACTATATTAGCGTTGGTGGTTTTCTAGTTTTAATTACTCATCAAGATGTGGCTAAAAACAAATTACTGTTTTTAAAAGCATACCAAACAAACTCAGAAATGCTGTAACAGGCCAGAAAAACAAAACCACCCCAGAACCAAAGCAACATCACCAGACAATAAAACAATAAAATACAAACAGTTAATCAACATCCAATGGGGGGGGGGAGATTTGGCATGTTTAAATTTTGTTGAAATAATTGCTTGACGAAATAGTTTTAAGTGGATTAGCATCCTCACCGTTGAATATTTAAAGGGGCGGTTTGCTCCTGTTGTATGTTGTTATTTAGCAAGGAAGCTGAAGTTATATGTCGTTGTTTAGGAAGGAAGCTGTTTCCCATCAAAGTGAGCGTTTAACAGGTGTAATAACCTTAGCGCAACCATTATCTATCAAACTAACTGTTTTAATATTAGTTTTTATTGCTATCGCAATTATCACTTTTTTATTTACTGCCGAG
This sequence comes from Pseudoalteromonas sp. MMG024, assembly GCF_021654175.1. Taxonomy (NCBI): domain Bacteria; kingdom Pseudomonadati; phylum Pseudomonadota; class Gammaproteobacteria; order Alteromonadales; family Pseudoalteromonadaceae; genus Pseudoalteromonas; species Pseudoalteromonas sp. MMG024. Next base: position 154,916 of record NZ_JAKFZO010000011.1, on the reverse strand, counting down.
TATTCTCGCAAAGAAACAGTGCGTGGCTTTTTAATGCCCAATAAAGGGGTGATTAAAAGCTTTGCTACTCAAGGTGGCACGATTGAGCGTTTATTGGTTAAAGAAGGCGATGCTGTTGAAAAAGACCAAACCCTAGCGATTATGATCATCCATCAAAATAATGCCGATGGATTAAGCTTAAGTAGCAAGTTACAAAAGCAATTAACATCACAACTATCTTTAATTGACGAAGAAATAAGCCAATACCGATCTATTCAAGTACAAGAAAATCAAAACCTTGAAAATAAAGCTTCAGCATTAAAGAGCGAGAAATCAGCGCTAGAAAGCCAGTTAACACTTGCCAATGAAAAGCTTGAATTGTTATTGGCACAACAAAAAGATGTTAAACAGTTAAATGACAGTGGTTTTATTTCAAATTTTGAAAAAGAAAACCAACAACAAGCATTACTAGAAGCAAAGCAAGAAAAACAAAATATTGCACGTCTACTGCTTCAACAAAATAATCAAATTAACCAAACCGCTTTTGATCAAGCAAACTTACCTCAGCAATATACACTGCGCATTAATAGCTTACTGCGTGAAAAAGCAGACATTGAAAATCAATTAGCACAAGTACAAAACAGTCATAGCTATACGATAACTGCGAGTCATGCAGGCACAGTTACAGGCATTCAAGTGGTTGAAGGTGAAACGCTTTCTCCTTCAAAGGCTCAATCAAAACCACTTCTTCACATTTTACCGAAAGGCTCTGAATTAGTCGCAGAGTTACTATTACCGACCCGCAGTGCTGGCTTTATAGCCAAAGGTCAAATATCACGCTTACGTTTTGACGCTTTTCCTTATCAACGTTTTGGTTTTATTGAGAGTGAGATCACCCGAATAGACCGCGCATTAATTGCCCCAAATGAAGTGCAATTACCTATTAACTTGCAAGAACCTGTTTATCGCCTGAGAGCAAAATTAAGTAAACAGCAAATGCAAGCCTATGGTCAAACATTTGAACTGAAAAGCGGCATGTTATTCGAAGCTGATATTATGTTGGAACAACGCACTTTAATTGAATGGTTACTAGAGCCAATCTATAGCCTAAAAGGAAGAGTGAGTTAACTGATACATGATTGTCACCCTGAATTTATTTCAGGGTCTAAAAGAATTTTTCTGACTAAGCATCAACTATAAAAAGCTTTGTTAGAAAATAAAGCGGCTGACTTTAGTCAACTTTAGCCAGATAGCTAAAGTCAGCCAAATTAACAGCTAACCGAAGTTAGCTAATTAACTATTCGACTAATATAGTCGAAATTTAAAGGTAAATAAACAATGCGTGAATTAAATTCAAATGAAATGCAGGAAGTAAATGGTGGTAACCCCGTAGTTGTGGCTATAGTAGCTGTAAAAGTTGGTCAGCAAGCTATTAAGTTAGCTAAAAATAAGCAAGTCCAAACTGCTGTAGCAGGTGCTATTGGCGCGGTTGCGGGCTGGTTTTCTGAGTAAGGAACATTGAAATGAAAGAACTAACTATTAATGAATTAAAACAAGTACATGGTGGGATTTTACCTGCTTTTCTCGCTGGTGCAGCATTAGGTGCTCTCGCGAAGAAGCTTTATAATAAGTATCAGGAAAGTCAACCAGCACAAGTACCTTGTGCAAACGACCCAAACTGTGCTTAGGTAATTAATATAATGGAGAGGCTTGCAAGCCTCTCCATTAATTTTGAGGATGTTAAAATGATTCAATACCTTTTAATTGTTGCCGGCATAATTTTAATAATTTTTATTTATGAATCTATTAAGGGTAAAGGAACTCAGAGTGTAATCGAGAGGCTAAAATTGATTACCTTACAAGTCGTTTGCACACTTTCCTTAACTTTACTTATTGTTATCTTTTCTTCAGATGTACTGAAAGCTTCACGCACTCAAGTTGAAATTGTTGGCGCTATAGCTTGTGCAATGTCATACCTCTTATGTGCATTTGTTTTTAGAAGGAATTAGTAAAAAATCTGTTTAATAATTTGGAAAATCAGTTCATGTCGTCATCAAGTAAGCAGCAATTCTTAAATTTCTCAACTGTTAATTCTGTGCCTCTAATAATTCAATCTGAAATAGCTGAATGTGGTTTGGCTTCTATGGCTATGATTGCAAGCTATTATGGTCATCAGCTTGATATGCCAGCAATGCGTAAGCGGCTTTCTGCTGAATTAAAAGGAATGAACCTGCAACAGCTAATTGAACTAGGTGATAGTTTAAGGTTGGCGAGTCGCGCGTTACAATGTCCTATTGATGAAGTACACAAACTGCAAACGCCCTGTATTTTACACTGGGATATGAACCACTTTGTGGTGTTAACTAAAGTGTCGGGCAAAGGCGCTAAAGCCAAGTTTGCAATCAATGATCCCGCTGTTGGTAAACGCACGTTAACTTGTGAAGAATTTAGCAAACACTTTACTGGTATTTGTTTAGAACTTACGCCAACCAGTAAGTTTGAAGTAAAAGAAGAAAAAGCAAAAATGAAGTTCACACAATTGTGGTCTTCAATGTCAGGTTTAAAGTCAGGGTTAGTCAAACTCATCGGTTTGTCTTTAGTGCTTCAACTATTTGCATTATTGACGCCCTATTATATGCAATGGGTAGTTGACGAGGTATTAATCAGCTTTGATAAGCCATTGCTTACAGTATTAGCAATTGGTTTTGCCTTAATCGCTATTATTTCAGTGGTTACGAATGCAGTTAGAAGCTGGCTGATATTGCGCCTTTCAAGCTTACTTAATATGCAAATGGGCGTAAATTTGCTAAGGCATTTACTACGTTTGCCAATGAACTATTTTGAATCACGACACGTTGGCGATATTGTGTCGCGTTTTGGTTCATTAGCGCAAATTCGTGAGCGCATAACTACGGGGTTTGTTGAAACACTGGTTGATGGTGTAATGGCTATTACTGTGTTAGTAATGATGGCTCTTTATTCATTAAAACTTACCGTTGTGGTGCTTGCTGCAATTGCGTTTTATACCTTAGTGCGTTTGGCGTTATATCGTCCGCTTCATCAAGCCACCGAAGAAATGATCCAAACATCGGCTAAAGAGCAATCTAACTTTTTAGAAAATATTCGTGGTATGCAAACCATTAAACTGTTTGGTAATGAATCACAACGCCAAAGTATTTGGCAAAATCGTTATGCAGAAGTTATTAACAGTGAAATTCGATTAGGCCGATTAAGAATCTGTTTCGATTCGTTTAATAAATTACTCTTTGGTTTAGAAAATGTCTTAGTAATATATTTTGCCGCTATCATGGTAATGGCTAATAGCTTAACGGTGGGTATGGTACTGGCGTTTATCGCTTATAAAGGCCAATTAACAAATCGATTTGCTAATTTAATTGAGCAGATAATTCTATTTAAAATGATGCGGCTGCACCTTGATCGTATTTCAGATATTGCGCTCACTGAGCAGGAAGCTAACCGAGAAGGTGAGTCTGTATATTTAGCAAGTGACAACCCATCTGATGAAAATCAATTTAAAGGTCAGCTTATTTTAGAAAATATCTGCTTTAGTTACAGTGAAGAACAAGCGCCTATCTTAAATAATGTTAACTTAACGCTTAATAGTGGTGACTCCATTGCAATAACAGGCGCATCAGGCGCTGGTAAAACCACATTAATGAAAATCATGTTAGGGTTATTACAGCCCACGTCAGGTAAAGTGCTACTTGATGGCAAAGACATTACTCAACTTGGCTTGAAAAACTACCGTAAGCAAATCGCAGCCGTAATGCAAGATGATACATTATTAGCAGGCTCTATTGCCGATAACATTAGCTTTTTCGACCCACAACCCAACTACTTAAAAATAGAACAATGCGCTCACTTAGCGGCTATTCATGATGACATAACCAAGATGACTATGGGCTATAACTCACTTGTTGGTGATATGGGATCAAACTTATCAGGAGGACAAGTACAACGGTTACTGCTGGCTCGTGCCTTGTATCAATCACCTTGCGTCTTATTTATGGATGAAGCTACCAGCCATTTAGATAAAGATAACGAAGCTAAAATCAGCGAACAAATTCAGCATTTACCGATGACACGTATTATGATCGCCCACAGACAAGAAACGATTAATATGGCTGAGCAGGTCTATCATTTAGAAAATGGGTCGCTAACAAATTTAAACGATATATGCTCTAAAACCGCTAGCTAATATATTTAATAATATATGTACTAAGGTGTGAAAAGTTGAGTTTATCACTCAGTTTTTCACAACTTTAGCTTTACCATGATGCGTCTCATTTAACTTCTTTAAAGACCAAGATCTATAATGCTTTTCATTACATTCATATAAGTAAGAGTGTAATAGTAGACGAATACGCCCTTGCTCGCACCGAGCGTAAATCAGGACAAGGCTACACAGGCTTTATTTGCGGCTTTACGCCAGAGCTAACCCTTGAAGAAGATTTAATTCGCCGCGGGTGAACAGCAACAAATTATTCGTTTTTGCTTATGGTTAAAAGATAATCTGCCCAACCAAGTCAATGCACTTTCAACGCATTTGCGGATGCCCAATGCCTATGTTGATGCACTGAGCTTATTTACCACCTTTGCGCCTATTTTTAAGCACACCCAAGCATCTGTAGAACAAGTACTGGCACTCTTTAATCAGGCAGATGTTTGGCGACGCCCAGAGCGTTTAAACTTATTTATTGAAACCTTTGCCTTGCTAGGAGAAGAACACGCAGTTTTAGCTCGAAAACTACAAAGTGCGGCAACAAAAGCCATTACTATTGATGTACAAGCTATTATTAAACAAGGTTTTAAAGGCGCTGAAATAAAACAACAGCTAGCGCGTGCAAGAGAACAGGCTATAGCTGGGATATTTGAATAAAGCTTATTTTAAGCGGTACTTCTTCTGAATAGGTAAAACTATCTAAAAATACAAAAAGGCTAAGCACCTCGCTTAGCCTTTTTATTTTTTTAATCCTACATACTTACATTAAGCGCTAATATAACCAAGCCCTATTAGTGCGAACAAAGCGAACCCTAAAATTAATCGGTAAATAACAAATGGCAACATGCCCATGCGCTCAATGAACTTTAAGAATAGAAAAATACAGGTATAAGCTGAAACAAACGACAGCACTGTACCTAAAATCAATGCACACCAATCAACAGCTGTATTGTCTAAAATCAGCTTGATAATCATCACTAACCCTAAACCACCAATAACGGGAATAGACATTAAGAACGAAAAACGCGCTGCGCTTTTTTTATCAAGCCCTAACAATAAACCCGCGGTAATAGTAATACCTGAACGTGAAGTACCCGGAATTAACGCAACCGCCTGCGCAATACCAATTAGCAAGGCTGCTTTCCATTTAATATCGAAAATGCTCTTGTGTTCTTTTGCTTTAATATCGGCATACCAAAGCGCTATACCAAAAACGATGGTTGTCGTTGCAATCACCGCAGCACCACGCGTGTTAGCTTCTATAAAGTCTTTTGCAAGACCTGCAACTAAACCGGCTGGAATAGTTGCCAGAATAATATACCAGCCAAGTTTACTTTCTGCTGTGTGGCCCTTTCCGGCACAAGACTTAAACCATGCAGAGAGTATTTGAACTACATCTTTACGAAAATAAATAAGCACTGCGAATAAGGTACCGACGTGTACTGCGATATCGAACGCCTGACCTTGATCTTGCCAGCCAAGTAATTGACTCGGTAAAATAAGGTGGCCTGAACTTGAAATAGGCAAAAATTCAGTAAATCCTTGAATAAGTGCCAGCACGACAATTTCAATCAGTCCCATTTATTTTAAATCTCCACTTTCCACAATTTTTGCTTATTTTTATTATAATTTTGCCACAATTCACCAATGCTCAGGTTAACCGTAGGGTGGATAAAGTCACCGGCTATTTCGGCAAGAGGCCAGAGTACAAACGCATTTTTGGTAATTTCGTCACGCGGCAATTGCGCTGGCGCGTCACAAATTACATCGTCAAAAAACAATAAATCCAGATCGAGTGTACGCGGGCTAAATTTTTTATCGGCGGGGGTGCGACCATTATCTCGTTCAATTTGTTTCAGGCGAGCGCATACTTCTTCAAGCGGTAAATTGGTTGTCGCAGCGGCCACAAGGTTATAAAAGTTATTCCCTTCAAAGCCAACCGATTCACTTTCAAAAACACTTGAGTAAATAACATTATCAAAATGCTGAGGTAAAATAGCTAAAGCAGCTTTGATGTAGTGCTCTTTATTGATATTAGAGCCAATACTGATAAAAATCTGTGTCATTAGCTTTGCTTTTTACGCGTGATTTCAATACCCACAGTTTGCGCTTCAAGTACTGCTTGGGGTTTTGAGATTCGCAATTTCACTTGCGACACAGCGAACTCATTTAAGATAATAGTTGTAAGTTGCTCGGCTAACGTCTCTAGTAATTCAACTTGCGTAGATTCACAGTGCGCAATAATGCGTGCTGACACTTGGGCATAATCAACCACATCATCAACATTGTCAGACTTCGCAGCTTGGGCAAAATTTGTCAGCATTTCAACATCAAAAAACAAAGGTTGTTTCGCTTGTTTTTCAAAATCAAACACGCCAATAATGGTATTAACCTGTAATTGACTAATAAAAACCTTATCTTGCACCCGTATTCACCCCGATTATACTGTGGTCGGATACCAATTAGAGAAAAAAATAGGTACTCTTATGGGTAAATCCGCTTAAAAGAATCAGCGGCAGATAATAGCCTATATTTGCTAAAGAAAAAATAAGGAACGCTGTGTTAGCAAGCTTAATGATTGTCTTTGCCTATCTGTTTGGCTCAATTTCTTCAGCAGTGCTCATCTGTAAGCTGTTTCGCTTACCTGATCCCAGAACAACGGGTTCTAATAACCCAGGCGCAACCAATGTTTATCGTATTGGCGGCAAACTACCTGCAAGTTTAGTACTGATATTTGATGTGCTGAAAGGCACAATCCCAGTATATGGTGCTTACTTTCTTAAGATAGAGCCTCTTTATTTAGGTTTTATTGCAATTGCTGCATGTCTTGGCCACATCTACCCGATTTTTTTTGGCTTTAAAGGCGGTAAAGCGGTGGCAACGGCGTTTGGTAGCTTGTTGCCCATAGGTTTTACCTTGGCAGGCTTATTAATTTTAACCTGGCTTGGTTTAATTTGGTTGACTGGATACTCATCTTTGGCCGCTATCATTACCGTGAGTTTAGCGCCTTTATTTACATGGTTTATAAAACCGCTTTATGTTTTGCCTGTAACCATGCTGGCAGCGCTGATTGTATTTCGCCATCGTGCTAACGTTATACGCTTGCTTAAAGGCACTGAGCCAAAAGTAAAATCAAAAAAAGCCGAGTAATCTCGGCTTTTTTTGATAATGGTTAACTGCAACAGCGGTTAATTCGATAAATTAAATCGATTCCAATTCATCAAGCGGCCAGCGAGGCTTAGCGCGCATATCAAGTGGCGCATACTGCTTTGCTTTCAAGCGTTGCATGCCCGCGTAAGCAATCATTGCACCATTGTCTGTACAAAACTCAGTGCGCGGGTAATAAACACGGCCTTGCATACCTGTCATCACTTTCTCTAGCGTTTCACGTAAATAAACGTTAGCACTCACGCCGCCGGCAATCACTAAACGCTTAATGCCGTATTCTTTCAGAGCACGTTTACATTTAATTACTAAGGTATCAATGACTGCCGTTTGAAAAGCATAAGCGATATTGGCCTTCACTTGCTCAGAAATATTGCCATCTTCGTCTTTTTCTTTATTAATGGTATTTGCAGCGAAGGTTTTTAACCCGCTAAAACTCATATCAAGGCCTGGTCTATCGGTCATTGGACGCGGAAAACGATACACTTCAGGTTCGCCTTTTTCAGCAAGCTTGGCAAGCAAAGGGCCGCCAGGATAATCCAATCCTAATAATTTAGCCGTTTTATCAAACGCTTCACCTGCAGCATCATCAATTGACTCACCAAGAATCGTATATTGACCGATACCGTCAACTTTTACAATCATGCTGTGGCCACCCGATACAAGTAGCGCAATAAATGGAAATTCAGGTACATCCTCATCAAGCATAGGTGCAAGTAAATGCCCTTCCATATGATGAACAGCAACAGCGGGAACATTCCAGCCATAGGCGAGTGAGCGACCAATAGATGAACCTACTAGTAGAGCTCCTACCAAACCAGGTCCTGCAGTATACGCAACACCATCTAAATCTTCGGGTCCACAACCAGCTTGTTTAAATGCAGCCTCAATTAAAGGAATAGTCTTACGTACGTGATCACGCGATGCCAGTTCTGGTACAACACCACCATAATCTGCATGCACTTTCACTTGAGAATACAACTGATGAGCCAGCAAACCTTTTTCATCGTCATAAATCGCGATTCCCGTTTCATCACAAGACGATTCAATACCCAAAATACGCAAGTTTCTCTCCTAAAATAACAATTAAATACCCAATCAAAGCACGCTCAATTAAGTTAAGGCGGCGATTTTACAAGCTTTAAGATTTTTTGTCAGCTTTTTACCATCTTTGGTATAATTATTCTTTACATTGCGTGGTGCTTCAGATTACAATGCCGCACCATTTTTGAACTAGTCGGTTAAATCTTAACCGAGATGAGTGGCACTAGCTAAAGTTTTAGCTAATAAAACTCATTTAAGTAGAAACATATTACTAAGTAGGTGATTTTTTAATGCCAGTTATTAAAGTTAGAGAAAACGAGCCGTTTGACGTTGCTCTTCGCCGTTTTAAGCGTTCATGTGAAAAAGCAGGTATCCTTTCAGAAGTTCGTCGTCGCGAGCACTATGAAAAGCCAACAGCTGAGCGTAAGCGCAAAAAAGCAGCTGCGGTAAAGCGTCACATGAAGAAGCTTTCTCGCGAAAACGCTCGTCGCGTAAAACTTTACTAATCTAGATTAGGTCTTGTAAATGAGCCTTTTAGCACAACTTAAAGATGCACAAAAAGATGCAATGCGCGCTAAAGACAAAGTTCGTCTTGGTGCAATTCGCATGGTTTTAGCAGCTATTAAGCAAAAAGAAATCGATGAACAAGTTACGCTAGGTGACGCTGAAATCACGTCTATTCTAGTAAAACTTGTAAAACAGCGTAAAGATTCTGAATCTCAGTATCGCGACGCCGGCCGCGAGGACTTAGCTGAAGTTGAAGCTAATGAAATTAAAGTACTTGAAGCGTTTTTACCAAAACCGCTTACTGATGAAGAAATTCTTACTTTAATTGATGAATGTATCGCGTCAAGCGGTGCTTCTGGCATGCAAGATATGGGTAAAGTAATGGGCTTGCTTAAAGCTAAAGCTGAAGGTCGCGCAGATATGGGCAAACTTTCAGGTTTAATTAAGCAAAAGCTTAGCGCTTAACTCAGAGTTTTAAAGGCTGACTTTCTCAAGTCAATAACTGCTGGCCTTAACAGCTTTAGAAACCGAGCTTTTGCTCGGTTTCTTCATTTCTGAAAGATGATAACGTCTAGCGTCATTTTTCATTTTTGGGTATGCTAGCCCCCTACTCTCAATCAACATACGCGAATAACGATATACCATGGCCGGAAAAATTCCTCGTAGCTTTATTGATGACCTATTAGCCAGAACCGACATTGTAGATCTTATTGATGGCAAAGTAGGCCTTAAAAAAGCAGGTAAGGATTATCAGGCATGTTGTCCGTTTCATAATGAAAAATCGCCGTCGTTTACGGTCTCACAAGATAAGCAGTTTTATCACTGCTTTGGTTGTGGCGCCCACGGCAATGCCATTTCATTTATGATGGAATATGAAAAGCTTGAATTTGTTGATGCCATAGAAGAACTCGCAGGTTTACTCAATTTAGATGTGCCTCGTGAGAATGCCACAAATCAAGGGCCACAAGTCAGTACTGAGCAAAAACGCTCCGATTACGAATTAATGATGCATGTTGCAAAGTTCTACCAACATCAATTAAAGCACCATGCAAATTCACCTCAAGTAATCGAATATCTCAAAGGGCGTGGGCTCAGTGGCGAAACAGCTAAACAATTTATGATTGGTTACGCCCCCAGTGAATGGGATAGCGTGTGTAAAACATTCGCGAAGAACCAAGATAGCAAAAAACAATTACTCGAACTAAAACTTGCCAGTGAAAAATCGGCAGGCCGTCAATTTGATTTCTTCCGCGACCGCTTGATGTTTCCAATTCGCGATAAACGCGGACGCGTTATCGCCTTTGGTGGACGCATCATGAATAGCGACGACAATGGCCCGAAATATTTAAACTCACCAGAAACCCGTATTTTTCATAAAGGCTTTGAACTTTACGGCTTGTATGAAGCCAAGCACGCTAACAAAAAACTCGAACAAATACTGGTAGTTGAAGGGTATATGGACGTGGTTGCACTCGCTGAAAAAGGCATTAACTATGCCGTAGCGGCACTTGGTACAGCAACGACACCTGAGCATATTCACACCCTATTTAGAACCACCGACCGCATTATTTGTTGTTACGATGGTGACCGTGCAGGGCGCGATGCTGCGTGGCGAGCACTGGAAAATGCTCTGCCCTATTTAAATCATGGTAAATCACTCGAGTTTGTATTTTTACCTGATGGTGAAGACCCAGACTCATTAGTACAAAAAGAAGGTCGAGAAGCATTTGAGTTACGTTACGACGATGCCACTGATTTCTCGGTATACTTGTTTGATAGACTTGCACAGGAAATTAATCTGACTACTGACGCAGGCAAATCAAAACTTTTACAACAGGCTTTGCCACTGATAGAAAAGGTTCCGAGCGACTACTATCAGGATAATTTACTCGATAAATTAGCCCGTCTAATTGGCCGTACCCGCGCTCAACTGCAAAAGAAAATTAACACACCAAAACAGCAACAGGGTCTTGCTAAGAAGTTTAAAATAACACCAATGCGACGCGCAATAGGTTTGCTATTACAGCATCCTGAGCTTGCCAGTGAAGTGCCATTCCAGCCAGAATTAGCGCAGATGGATGTTCCGGGTATCAAGCTTTTTATTCAATTACAAAAGCTCGCCTTAGATAAAACCAATACCACAGCGCAGCTACTTGAACAATTTAGAGAAAGCCCTGAATATGGGCCATTGGCGAAACTCGCCGCGTGGCAACACCAAGTAAATCAAGATTCGTTAACCAGTGAATTTCAAAGTACTTTTAATTTTATTGAAGATCAGTGTTTAAATTTGCGCCTAGAGTCCCTATTAATAAAAGAGAAAACGCAAGGTTTGAGTAAAGCTGAAAAGCAAGAATATTCAATGCTCACACTTGCATTAAAAGGCAGATAACAGCTAGCCAAATTCAACCTTTCGTGTTATACTGCCCTATTCACTGCGTCTTGTATCACGTTGTTTAAGACGCCCGTTGTATCAACTTATCAGAGTGGAAGAGAATACCTCTATGGAGCAAACTCCTCAGTCACAGCTAAAACTCCTCATTCAAAAAGGTAAAGAGCAAGGTTACCTTACATTTGCCGAAGTTAACGACCACCTTCCACAAGACATCATAGATTCGGAACAAGTTGAAGACATCATCGGCATGATCAACGACATGGGTATCCAGGTAGTAGAAAATGCACCTGATGCCGATGAACTTATGATGCAAGAAACAACTACCGATGAAGATGCTGCAGAAGCAGCAGCGGCTGCCCTAGCTACGGTAGAAAAAGAAATCGGTCGTACGACAGATCCAGTGCGCATGTACATGCGTGAAATGGGTACTGTAGAGCTTCTAACACGTGAAGGCGAAATCGACATCGCTAAGCGTATCGAAGACGGTATCAACCAAGTACAGGTTTCTGTTGCAGAATACCCTGAAGCAATTAATTACTTACTTGAGCAATGGGATAACTACCTTGCTGAAGACGTACGCTTAAGCGATATTATCAGCGGCTTCTACGATCCTGACGCAGACGAAACAATGATCTCTGCAACTCACATTGGTTCAGAACTTTCTGAAGAACAACTGGATGATGAAGATTCAGATCTGAAAAGTGACGACGATGATGATGAGGAGGAAGAAGCAGATACAGGTCCGTGCCCTGAAGAAGCTGCAGAAAACTTTGAAAAGCTACGTAACCTTTATAATCAAGCACGTGGTATTTTTGAAGAGAAAGGCCGCTCTCACCCAGATGCTGTAGCTATTATCGCTGAAATCGGTGAGCACTTCCGTACCTTTAAACTAATGCCTAAGCAATTTGACCGCATGGTTAAAAACATGCGCGACATGATGGATCGTATTCGCGTTCAAGAACGCATCATCATGAAGCAAGTTGTTCAAATTGCTAAAATGCCAAAGAAAACCTTCGTTAAAAACTTCGCAAATAACGAAACGGATTCGGCATGGTTAGACCGTGAAATCGCATCTGGTGAACTATACTCAAACAAACTTGCAGAAGTGAAGTTTGAAGTTGAGCGTTGTATTAACAAACTACGCCAAATGGAAGAAAGCACAGGTCTAAACTTAGAGCGTATCAAAGACATCAACCGTCGCATGTCAATCGGTGAAGCAAAAGCACGCCGCGCGAAGAAAGAAATGGTTGAAGCGAACTTACGTCTTGTAATTTCAATTGCGAAAAAATACACCAACCGTGGCTTACAATTCCTTGATCTAATCCAGGAAGGTAACATTGGTCTAATGAAAGCGGTTGATAAGTTTGAATACCGCCGTGGTTATAAGTTCTCAACTTATGCAACATGGTGGATCCGTCAGGCAATTACACGTTCAATTGCTGACCAAGCGCGTACTATCCGTATTCCAGTACATATGATTGAAACGATTAACAAACTAAATCGTATTTCACGTCAAATGTTACAGGAAATGGGTCGCGAACCATCGCCAGAAGAGCTTGCTGAACGCATGATCATGCCGGAAGACAAGATCCGTAAAGTACTGAAAATTGCAAAAGAGCCAATCTCAATGGAAACACCAATTGGTGATGATGAAGATTCGCACTTAGGTGATTTTATTGAGGATAGCACCATTGAATCACCGGTTGATTCAGCAACAATGGAAAGCCTCAAAAATGCAACGCATGATGTACTAGCTGGCTTAACAGCACGTGAAGCAAAAGTACTGCGTATGCGTTTCGGTATCGATATGAATACTGACCATACATTAGAAGAAGTAGGTAAGCAGTTTGACGTAACCCGTGAGCGTATTCGTCAAATCGAAGCAAAAGCACTTCGCAAGCTTCGTCACCCTTCTCGTTCAGACTTACTGAAAAGCTTCTTAGACTTTAAAGGCTAAGTAACCAGTTACACTAAAAGGCCGCACATTGCGGCCTTTTTTCTTATAGGATAAATACTATGGCGTGGGTACAAATCCGCATAAATAGCACCAAAGAAAATGCTGAACTCATTAGCGATGAGCTAATGGAACTAGGCTGCCCTTCAGTTACTTTTGTTGATGCAAAAGACACCCCAATTTACGAACCTAAACTGGGTGAGGTAACCCTTTGGGCAGACACGACCGTGATCGGTTTATTTGATGCCAGCGTTGATATGCAAGCTATTACTGATCAGCTTGCGAAATTACCCGCTCTGCAAGAACAATTCGTTTTTAAAGTTGAGCAACTTGAAGACAAAGACTGGGAACGCGAGTGGATGGATAATTTCCACCCGATTCAATTTGGTGAAAGATTGTGGATTTGCCCGAGTTGGCGTGACATTCCCGATCCTAATGCAGTAAATGTATTACTTGATCCAGGCCTTGCTTTTGGTACCGGCACACATAACACGACAGCGCTGTGTTTACGCTGGCTAGACAGTTTAGATTTAAGCGGTAAAACGGTGGTCGATTTTGGCTGTGGCTCTGGCATTTTAGGTATTGCCGCACTTAAATTGGGTGCAAAACGTGTAATTGGTATCGATATTGACCCACAAGCGTTAGAGGCCAGTCGCGATAACGCCGAGCGTAATGGCGTGGCCGACCAACTAGAGGTTTACCTTCCTGAAGATCAGCCTGAATTTGAAGCCGATATTTTAGTTGCCAATATTCTTGCGCAACCTTTACGTGAATTACATCAAGTTATTTTAGGCTTACTGAAAACTGGTGGCGAGTTTGCGTTGTCGGGTATTCTTGAAGAACAAGTTACGTCTGTTGAAGATATTTATCGTCAATATGCCGAACTTGAAACAAGCCAACAAGATGGCGAGTGGATGCGTGTAGCAGGTAAAAAGCGCTAAGCACTATCACGCTACGCCCCTTTAAAATCCTTAGCTCAACACAGTTTGAGTTAAGGATTTGTTACTTTTGCTAACAAAAATCTTCCTTTTTTTTCGCTCGATAGCCAGTTACAAAAAGTCAATATCAAAAGTTTAAAAAAAAACACTTTTGTATAAATAATAGGCTTTGATTTTTGCAAAAAAAACCGTAAACTTAGCGCCCCTTGATTGGTGACCCAGATTTATTGTGCAGATAGGCCCTTATCAGTTAGAAAATAACCTAATGGTTGCTCCTATGGCAGGAGTAACAGATAGACCGTTTAGACAGCTTTGTCGTCGACTCGGAGCTGGCCTTGCTGTATCTGAAATGTTGTCATCCAATCCTAAGGTTTGGAAAACCGAAAAATCAATGTCTCGCATGGATCATTCCGGTGAGTCTGGTATTCGCAGTGTGCAAATTGCCGGCGCTGACCCACAACTGATGGCGGAAGCTGCTCAGTTTAATGTCAAAAACGGCGCACAAATTGTGGATATCAATATGGGTTGTCCAGCAAAAAAAGTGAATAAAAAGCTCGCAGGCTCTGCCCTTTTGCAGTACCCCGAACTGGTCACAGATATCGTTAAAGCTGTAGTTAATGCAGTAGATGTACCAGTGACCTTAAAAATCCGGACAGGATGGGATACTGACAATCGAAATGGTGTAGAGATTGCGCGCATCGCTGAACAAAATGGTATTCAGTCATTGGCGGTTCATGGCCGCACACGCTCTTGTATGTACAAGGGTGAAGCTGAATATCAAACAATTAAGGACATTAAAAGTTCAGTCTCCATTCCTGTCGTAGCGAACGGTGATATTACATCACCACAAAAAGCAAAACAGGTTTTGGAATATACGGGCGCAGATGCTTTGATGATAGGCCGTGCAGCACAAGGTCGCCCTTGGATTTTTAGGGAGATAAACCATTATCTCACCACTGGAGAATTACTACCGGAGCCAGCTTTGGACGAGGTACAGAGTATTCTTATGGAACACTTGGTAAATCTTCACGCATTTTATGGTGATGTAATGGGTGTGCGAATAGCGCGTAAGCATGTCTCATGGTATTTGCAGGCTCATGACCGTGAAGGTCAATTTAGGCGAGTATTTAACGCTATCGACGCTCAGCAAGAGCAAATTGATACGTTAGAAAAGTACTTTGAAACACTAGCAGATAATTAACAAAGAGTAAGAAAGACGATGTTCGAACAAAACGTGACTTCTCCATTTATTACTAACGCACACGTTCAGTCTCAAGAGAAACCACAACCATTACGCGACGCTTGTAAAAAAGCAGTGCACAACTACTTAAAGCAACTTAATGGTCAAGATGTACAAGATGTTTACGAGCTAGTTCTTTCAGAACTTGAAGCGCCGTTACTTGAAGAAGTAATGACATATACTCGCGGTAACCAAACTCGCGCAGCAATCTTACTAGGTATCAACCGTGGTACTCTTCGTAAGAAGCTTAAAAAGTACGGTATGAACTAATTAGCACCTAACGGTGCAATAAAAAGCACCCTTGGGAATCCTCGGGTGCTTTTTTGTTTTTCTAACCCCGAAAAACACACTAAATTAAATTCACGTTCAAATTTAATTTAGGTAAAGACCAGCGCTACAGCTCTTGTTTATAAAAGCGACAAATGGTCGTCGAGTTATAAGCAAAAGTAAGTTAAAATATTCGTTTAAATTAAGTGTTTTCTCGCACTATCAATCAAATTTTGAGGTAATCAAAACTACCATGGATACATTACGTCCAATTCGTCGCGCTTTATTAAGCGTTTCAGACAAAACCGGTATTGTAGAATTTGCTCGCGCGCTTTCTGAGAAAGGCGTTGAACTTCTTTCAACTGGCGGTACATGTAAGCTACTTGCAGACAACGGCATCGCAGTAACAGAAGTTTCAGACCACACAGGTCACCCTGAGATCATGGATGGTCGTGTTAAAACATTACACCCAAAAATTCACGGCGGCATTTTAGCGCGTCGCGGTACTGACGAAGGTGTAATGGAAGCAAATAATATTTCTGCAATCGACATGGTAGTTGTTAACCTTTACCCATTCGCACAAACCGTTGCAAAAGAAGGTTGCTCACTGGAAGACGCGATTGAAAACATCGATATCGGCGGCCCAACAATGGTACGCGCTGCGGCTAAAAACAACAAAGACGTAACCATTATTGTAAATGCTGGCGACTACGACCGAGTTATTGCTGAAATGAATGCAAACGATGGCGCAACAACGTATGAAACGCGTTTTGACCTAGCAATTGCTGCATTTGAGCATACTGCACAGTACGATGGCATGATCGCGAACTACTTCGGTACACAAGTACCAGATTACAGCGAAAATGCAGCGGAAACTGAAGAGTCTAAGTTCCCACGCACTATCAATTTCCAATTCACTAAAAAGCAAGATATGCGCTACGGTGAAAACTCACACCAAGATGCCGCATTCTATGTTGAAAACGACATTGAAGAAGCGTCTGTTGCCACTGCAAAACAGTTACAAGGCAAAGCCCTTTCGTACAATAACATTGCAGACACTGACGCAGCGCTTGAGTGTGTTAAAGAATTCGACGCACCTGCATGTGTAATCGTTAAACATGCAAACCCATGCGGCGTGTCAATTGGTGACAACATTCTTGACGCATACGACCGCGCCTTCAAAACTGACCCTACATCAGCGTTTGGCGGCATCATTGCATTTAACCGCGAACTCGATGCAGACACAGCTGAAGCTATTGTTTCACGTCAATTTGTTGAAGTAATTATTGCGCCAAGCGTATCTGACGCAGCAGCACAAATTGTATCAGCGAAACAAAATGTACGTTTACTTGAGTGTGGTCAGTGGAATACCCAAACTACTGGCGTTGACATCAAGCGTGTCAACGGTGGCATCTTAGTGCAAGACCGTGACCAAGGCATGGTTGATATGGGCGACCTACGCGTAGTTTCTAAAAAACAACCAACTGAGCAAGAGTTAAAAGACTTAATGTTCTGCTGGAAAGTGGCTAAGTTTGTTAAATCAAACGCAATTGTTTATGCAAAAGACGGCATGACAATTGGTGTAGGCGCTGGCCAAATGAGCCGCGTTTACTCAGCCAAAATTGCAGGCATTAAAGCTGCCGATGAAAACCTAGAAGTAGCAGGTTCTGTAATGGCATCTGATGCTTTCTTCCCATTCCGTGACGGTATCGACGCGGCTGCTGAAGCGGGCATTACTGCGGTAATTCAGCCTGGTGGTTCAATGCGCGATGAAGAAGTTATCGCTGCTGCAGATGAGCACGGCATGGCAATGGTATTTACTGGCATGCGTCATTTCCGCCATTAATATTTACTTGCAAACTTATTAGTGCAAGCACTTTGCTCGCTTGCACTAAGCTGTTAATTTTACTTAATGTTGCTTAATAAAAATAAAAACTAGGAAGAAAATGAAATTCACAGTAAAAGCCTTAGTAACTGCCCTGTCGCTTACTTTAGCTGGATGTGCATCGACCGATATCGATACATTGCTTACCAAAACTGCGACTGCTGAAAATCGTTCAAACGATAATAAAGCGCGCGATCAATACCGTCACCCAAAAGAAACACTGAAATTTTTTGGCCTACAGCCAGAGATGACCGTTGTTGAAGTATGGCCTGGCGGCGGTTGGTATACTGAAATACTGGCACCAGTATTACAGCAAAATGGTCAATATTTCGCAGCTCATTTTCCTTCCGATTCAGAAGTAAAATACTATCAACGCTCGCTTAATCAATTCCAAGATAAATTAGCAAGCGATGATGTATATGAAAACGTTACACTTTCTGAGTTTTATCCTGGCACCCACCATAACATTGCGCCTGCAGAAAGCGCTGATCTGGTATTAACCTTTCGCAATTTACATAACTGGTATATGCAAAAAGACATTGAAGGCATTAACGAAGCCTTTAAAGCATTTTATAGCGCATTAAAACCAGGCGGAATTCTTGGCGTTGTTGATCATCGCCTACCAGAAAACCGCGATAGCGCAAAAGCCAAGCGTTCTGGTTATGTAAAACAAAGCTGGGTTATTGAGTATGCCGAAAAAGCAGGATTTGTTTTAGAAGCCGTAAGTGAAGTTAACGCCAATCCATTAGATACAGCCGATCACGAAAAAGGTGTTTGGACCTTACCACCACGCTTAGCCTTGGGTGAAAAAGATATCGCCAAGTACCAAGCCATTGGTGAAAGTGATCGTATGACATTAAAGTTTAGAAAACCTCAATAGGTAGGATAGTCCAATGAACGTATTAGTAATTGGTAGTGGTGGTCGCGAACACGCTCTTGCGTTTAAAGCAGCGCAGTCAGCGAAAGTAAACACGGTATTTGTAGCACCTGGTAACGCAGGTACAGCGCTTGAACCTAAGCTTGAGAACATCGCAATTGGTGTAGAAGACATTGATGCACTTGTGGCATTTGCTAAAGAGAACAATGTTGAACTGACCATTGTTGGTCCAGAAGCACCACTTGTAATTGGTGTGGTTGATAAGTTCCGTGAAGAAGGTCTTGCGATCTTCGGCCCAACAGCCGCAGCTGCACAACTTGAAGGTTCTAAGTCTTTCACTAAAGATTTCTTAGCACGCCATAAAATCCCAACAGCGGATTATCAAACGTTTGAACAAATCGAGCCAGCACTTGTTTACCTAAAAGAAAAAGGCGCGCCAATTGTTGTTAAAGCCGACGGCTTAGCAGCTGGTAAAGGTGTAATCGTTGCCATGACTGAGCAAGAAGCTGAAGACGCAATTCGCGATATGCTTGCAGGCAATGCGTTTGGCGATGCAGGTAGCCGCGTAGTAATTGAAGAATTCTTAGAAGGTGAAGAAGCATCATTTATTGTAATGGTAGATGGTGAAAACGTACTTCCGTTTGCTACCTCTCAAGATCACAAACGCGCTTACAACGAAGACAAAGGCCCAAATACTGGCGGCATGGGTGCATATTCACCAGCACCAGTTGTTACCGCTGACATCCACCAGCGTATTATGGACGATGTAATCTACCCTACTGTTAAAGGTATGAGTGATGAAGGCCACCCTTACACAGGTTTCTTATACGCAGGTTTAATGATTACTGCTGATGGCACACCTAAAGTAATTGAATATAACTGCCGTTTTGGCGATCCTGAAACACAACCAATTATGCTTCGCTTACAATCAGACCTAGTTGAATTAATTGAAGCGGCTAACCGTGTAGAGCTTGATAAAACTGACATTCAGTTTGATTCACGCGCAGCTGTGGGTGTCGTACTAGCAGCTGCTGGTTACCCTGGTTCTTACCCGAAAGGTGACACTATCTCTGGTTTACGTGTTGATTATGCTGAAGGCACGAAAGTATTCCACGCAGGCACTAAGCAAGATGGCGACAATGTCGTTACAGCAGGTGGTCGCGTATTATGTGCAACAGCACTTGGCAACACAGTAACTGAAGCGCAGCAAAACGCTTATAAACTGGTTGATGAAATTAACTGGCAAGGTGTTGAGTTCCGTACCGATATCGCTTATCGCGCTATTGCTCGCGAAAATAACAGCTAATAGCCACTATAAACCAGTTCAAAAAATCAACCTACGCTGAGTAGGTTGATTTTTTTTGTCTTAAACGCACACAGCAGCCATACTAAATTGGTATTATTCGCTACCTATTTATTAAAAATTCATCTAACCTTTAAAAACCCTTAAATATCAAGGAAGCCCATGAATCAGTTAAAGCCTATTTTTTTATTTATAGCATGTTTGCTATTTATGGCTTTATCCTTGGTAATAGGCTCATTGCTATTTAATATTGGCGATCCAACAACCAACTCAATTGAACGCACCCATGCGATTTATTTAAATTCATCATATTGGATTGATGAGCAAAGCAACGCCACGTTTGATGATGCTTTAAAACAAAAGTTTCAAAATTCAGAAATTGCCGATATTCCGTGGCAATTTGGCACGCAGAGTTACTGGGTAAAAGTAGCAGTAACAAATCGTACCGATGCAACAGAGATCCTCACTGCACATTTTGATAATCCAATGCTTGACCAACTTGAGGTTTGGCAACTTGATGAAAATAATCGGGTTATAAGTCATAAGCAACTGGGTGATACGGTTGCCAACTTAAATATTCACCAACAAGCATTCCTACACCTTGAATTTTCCCTTGCTGCGAAAAGCAATACCAGCATATTGGCGCGCATTAAAACCAGCGGAATTAGCAAAACGCCCATTTACATCTATCAAGTGGATAACTTTCAAAGCGTACGAAAGTTTAGCTATTTGATCTGGGGCCTGTTTATCGGCGTAGCCGTGATGATTGCGCTGTATAACCTAATTTTGTTTATCAGTATTCGCGACAGTGTTTATCTCGCGTATATTGGCTATATCATTTCTACCTTGATGATGATGGGATCGGTGTTAGGGTTTGGCTATTATATTTGGCCGACTTCTATGCAATACCTATTGCAAAAATACGTAGTTACTAGCAATTTTAGTGTGGCTATCTGCGCGTTGATTTTCGGCTCGTTATTTTTACGTTATGCCACAATTAAAACAAAACTCAATACACTGATCCGTGTCACCTTAGTTATTTTATGTCTTGGCGCACTAGCCAGTTTAGTATTACCTGAATACCAAGCCGCACCAGTATTTTTTGTTTGCATGGTACCGCTTTATATTACTATCGTGCTTATCGTGTTTAACCGCTTGCTTACCGACTTTGTGTGGGCGAAGTACTACTTCTTTTCTTGGTTACCACTAATTATTAGCGGTGCAATGCAGCCTCTTGTTTTAGTAGGCGTGCTCGAACACACCTTCTTAACTCGTCATGCATTCTTAATTGGCGTACTGCTTGAAGTACTGTTAATGGCAATGGCATTAGCTGATAAGTTTTCACATCAACAGCGTGAAAGTTACTTTAAAGCCACTCACGATTCGAGTTCTCAGCTGCCAAATGAAACCCTATACAAATACAAAATCACCCAGTTGATTGAACAACAACACAACTTTATTACCTGCTTCATTGAGCTAAAAAACTTTGGCCAATTTATTCCTTATATGGCCCCTAAAGCGAAGAAGGATTTAGTTAATCAGGTGTGTTCTTCGCTGCAACCTATTTTAAAAAATCATTCCAGTGTTTTGACCATTGAAGAGCAAGGCCTAAACACCGTAAAGCTCGCTTACTTACGTGACGGTGTATTTGCGCTACTGCTCAACCATGGCACTAATCGAGAAGCGCTAAATAAACACTTACAGACTATTCAAGCACATATCCCGTCATCGCTTATGATTGATGGTATTTTACTTAATTTATCGAGCCATATTGCCACGTGTTCGAGTATTTATAGCAACCAACGTAGCGGTTTATTGCTACGTAAAACATGGCAAACGCTGTTTCAGGCGAAGCAGCAAGGCGTTGCACTATTGCACTATAAAAAAGAAAGCGGCACGGATATTGGGCAACAATTCAATCTTGCCTCAGAGTTACACAACGCCATCGAACAAAAACAGCTAACATTAAGTTTTACCCCGGTCTATCACGTAAAAAATAAAAAACTAGTGTCAGTCAGTTGCCAATTTGCTTGGCCGCATGAAGAATTTGGCGAAATTAGCCAACAAGAAATTATAAAACTCGCGATTGATACTGGTTTAAATGTACACCTTAATCGCTGGTTATTTTCAGAACTGTTTGATGCGATATCAACATTAAAAGACAGCCATCTAAACTGTCAGTTGTCGCTTACCTTGTCACTCAGTCAACTAAACCATAGCGGCTTTGTGGGTTGGTTATCTGAAAAGGTAACGCATATTGATACTGAAAATATCATGATCTACACCCAACAACCGATCAACAGCGAAATGAGCCAGCTAAAAGAGACACTGCAAAAACTCACTGATTTAGGCTTTAAATTCGGTTTAGATAATTTCCACGGTGACCTTGATCGCTTGTTCGAAGCGCCAGACTCTGGCTTTAGTGACGTCAGAATTGGCCACTTATTTACCAAAGGTAATATGCAAGGCCATAAACTTACCCTATTACTTAGCGCAATGGTTGAAGTTGCCAAAGGGCTAGATTTAACCGTAACCGCCATCGATGTTGATAACCAAGAATTTGCCGATATTGTCAACCAGTGTCAATGTGACTTTATGCAAGGTGAGTTACTTGCACCAACCATGAACTTTAGAGTTTTAAACTCATTTCTGCTGACGCAACAATCTCGCATTGGTAATCTCAGCGAGCTTTGATACGATAGCCTTTTTTGCTTGATTAGGGGCTATAAATGCAAGCAACACCAATAACAGGCACTTTGCGTAAAATGCAAAGCAGTCTTACTTCGCCAATCAGCTACCAATTACCGGTGGGCGATCAAACCGTTGACTTAAACGCTTTAATTGGCAAATCCATCACCTTGACCTACAGCGGTAATATCTTTTGTAGCAACTGCGGCAAAAAAACCAAAAAGAGTTATTCACAAGGTCATTGCTTTGTTTGTATGCGCAAACTCGCTAGTTGCGATATGTGTATTATGAAGCCAGAAACCTGCCACTTCGACCAAGGCACCTGTCGCGAGCCAGAGTGGGGCGAAGAAAACTGCATGATCCCGCACTATGTGTATCTTGCAAATACGACCGCAATTAAAGTAGGTATTACGCGCCATACGCAAATCCCAACGCGTTGGATTGACCAAGGTGCAACTCAAGCTTTACCTATTTTTAAAGTGGCAACACGTCATCAATCAGGTTTATTAGAAGTTGCTTTAGCTGAGTTTATCGCCGATAAAACCAATTGGCGCAATATGCTAAAAGGGAACGGCGAAGCAATTGACCTAAAAAGCCAAGGCGCTGCGCTTATCGAGCAAATTAGGCCAAAGCTAACAGAATTAAGCGAACTCTTTGGTGCAACGGCCATCACTGAACTCGACGAAGAGGTAGTTGAACTGGATTTCCCTATATCAGAGTTCCCAAGCAAAATTAGCTCGTTTAATTTCGACAAGAACCCTGAAGTAACAGGCGTATTAAAAGGCATTAAAGGCCAATATCTAATTTTCGATACTGGCGTGATTAATATTCGAAAGTTTACCTCGTACGAAGTGACTGTGAGTTATTAGAACTCAAATCCATTTGCTGTTTTGCTGGACGATGCACTTCGCAGAACAGCTCAAATTGCTGTGCCGTAAGCGGTTTACTAAAGAAATACCCCTGAATTGCATGGCAATCTAGTTCTTGTAAAAAAGCGAGCTGATGGGCTTGTTCCACGCCTTCTGCGACAAGGTTTAATTCTAAGCTATGCGCCATTGCCACAATCGCTTTCACTATTTGGCTATTGCCATATTCGTCTGGTACTTTGGCAATAAAGCTAGCATCTATTTTTAACGTATCAATCGGTAAACGGGCTAAATAGCTTAGCGCCGAGTAACCTGTGCCAAAGTCATCTAGCGATAAGCTCACACCAAGTTTTTTAAGGGCTTTAAGCACCTTTTTCGCGTCTTCTAATGAGCGAATAAAGCTGCTTTCGGTTATTTCAATTTCAAGAAAACGCCCGTCTACCTGCCAGATACTAAGTGCATTTTTCACTGTTTGTGCCAAATCACCTTGCGTAAAGTGAAGCGCCGATACGTTGACGGAAATACGTTTATCAAAAAAGCCATTTTTCTGCCAAATTTGAATTTGTTTACACGCTGCATTAATTACCCAAATATCAATATCCACAATTAAACCTAGCTCTTCCGCTAAAGGGATAAAGTTTGCAGGCGAGATAAACCCTAACTCGTTATCATGCCAACGCAATAAGGCTTCTGCGCCTACTACGTGATGAGTAAAACTGTCTATTTTAGGTTGGTAATACAGACTGAATTCATTATTAATTAGGGCATGTTTTAGTTTGCTCTCAATTGCCATGCGCTCTAACGAGCGCGCATTCATTGCAGGTTTATACAGTTGAAATGAGTTGCGACCAATTTCTTTTGAGCGATACATGGCAATATCAGCGTGCTTTAACAGCGTTTCTGCGTCTTCACCATCGTCGGGATACACCGCCCCACCAATAGAGGTAGTGATCACAATTTCCGTATTACCCACTTGAATTGGCGCTTTTAATGCTTCAATTAAGTTGGCGGCACAGCGATGGATGTTTTTCACCTCATCAATTTCAGTAAGTAATAAAGTGAACTCATCACCACCTAAGCGCGCCAGCGTATCGCCTTCATGCATGCAACTTTGTAAGCGTTTTGCCACTTGTTTAAGTAACAAGTCACCGGCGCTGTGGCCTAATGTATCGTTTACTTGCTTAAAATGATCGAGGTCGAGAAACATCACCGCTATTTTTGTGTCATCGCGATGTGCCGTTGCCAACGCCATCTCTAAGCGGTCGTTAAACAAGCGGCGGTTAGGTAAGTGAGTTAACTCGTCAAAATAAGCGAGCGTTTTAATACGTTTTTCATTGCGCTTTCGCTCGGTAATATCACTAAAAATTGCCGCGTATAGCGCCTCTTCTTCATCGCTTTCGCGAATACAGATAATTGTTAGCCATTCTAAATAGGTTTCACCATTGCGCTTGCGATTGTAAATTTCTCCTTGCCACACCCCTTTTTGCCTTAACTGTGCCCACATTTTATCGTAAAAGCTTTTGTCATGACGGCCAGAGCTCAACATTGACGGCTTTTGGCCGAGCACTTCCTGCTCGCTGTAACCTGTAAGTTGGGTGAAAGCTGGATTGACTTGCAAAATGGTGTTGCGCGAATCCGTAATCATAATGCCATCAGGCGATGCATTGATGATTTGCTCGGCTAAGTACAAGTTCTTTTGTGACTTTTGCAACGCTCTATCGCGTTGATGCAATACCGTTTCTAGCTCCTGCATATACGCGGATTCAATCTCGCTGAGAATATTACGAAGTGCTAATACCCCCAATATTTTGCCATTATCATCTTCGACAATTAGATGACGTATTTGCTTTAACTTGAGAATTTGATAAGCCTTATAAAGGCTTGTTTGATAATGTACCGTTAAAAGAGGCCAGCTCGCGTAATGCCAAGCTTGCTGATCAACTTGTTGACGGCTAAGCATAGTAAGTAAATCGCGCTCAGTTATAATGCCGGTTTGACCTACCGCAGGATTATCCAGTAAAACAAAAT
Organism: Pseudoalteromonas sp. MMG024; assembly: GCF_021654175.1. NCBI lineage: Bacteria > Pseudomonadati > Pseudomonadota > Gammaproteobacteria > Alteromonadales > Pseudoalteromonadaceae > Pseudoalteromonas > Pseudoalteromonas sp. MMG024. Next base: position 129,540 of record NZ_JAKFZO010000011.1, on the reverse strand, counting down.
TTGAATGGCGCTGACGCATAATTTCGCTAACTTGGGCAATTGGTAAATCACTTTTCGCGATAGGTACTTCTGATACGTAGCTGCTTTCTATGGTTTTAAAGTGAAGATAATGCTCAAGACCCTGACTGCGCACAACATCACTTAAACTAATAACACCTACAGGTTCACTGCCCCCACCTTTCATCACTAATAAATGGCGAAAACCATAACTATGGAACAGAACTGTTACTTCAGATAACTGAGTTAAATGATCAACCGTTTTAACCGGCGATGTCATATGCGCTTTGACTGGCTGATGAAAAATGCTTGGATCCGAAAAATCCACTTTAGCGCAATCCCCTTCGGTCCACACCCCAATGATCTTGCCATCTTGTTTAACAAAAATAGAGCTTACATTATCGTTTCGCATGCGGCATGCACAATCGGCGAGACTTTGCTCGGGGTCGCATACCAGGAGCTCAGTTGACATAACATCTTCAACACGCAGCTTTTTGCTTGATTGGGGCATAGTAGAAACCAATTAAACTTTGTCAGGTAATGGGATTTTACGTGGATTTACTGAGGTTAATTTTGATACAGAACAAGTAACGCCAATTTTATAAATTATACAGCGATTGCGTAATAGAAAGGTGTACCTAACTAGGGTCTATAAATTGAGAGATTAGAGTTCAGCCAACGCCTTAACATGTGTGGCAACAGAACGCCCGAGTGCTGAATTATTGTAGCCGCCTTCTAGCATCGAAATAATCCCTTTGCAGTTTACTTGCTTACATAAGGATACCACTTGTTCGGTAAACCAAGCGTAATCACTTTCAACAAGCTGTAAGCCGCCCATATCATCTTCGTAATGGGCATCAAACCCTGCACTGATAAAAATAAGCTCAGGCTCAAACTGCTTTAACTTTGGAAACCACGTATGCAAAAGTGCACGCTCAAAATCATCCCCCGCCATTCCGGCAGTCATGGGGGTATTAATCACATGCTCATTACTGTCAATTGCGGTATTAGGGTAGAATGGGTGCTGGAAAATAGAACAAAACAACACATCCATATCGTCGATAAAAATATCTTGTGTGCCGTTGCCGTGGTGTACATCAATATCAAGTATCGCAATGCGCTTAATGCCCTGTTGCTGAGCATAACGTACTGCAACCGCAACATTATTAAAGATGCAAAAGCCAGATGAGGTGGTTTTGGTCGCATGATGGCCTGGCGGTCTTACTGCACAAAATGCCGCATCTAACTCACCAGCTAAAATCTTATCAACGGCTAACAAACCAGAGCCTGCTGCTCGTTTTGCCGCAAGTAAACTGTCAGGGCAGAGCCAAGTATCACCATCAAGGTCAACTAACCCTTGCTCTGGAATTTTATCTTCTACAGATTTAATCAGACTTTCGCTGTGTGCCATCAATAATTGTTGGCGCTCAACCAGCGGTGCATCTAAGTGCGTTAAAGCGATATCTATACCAGCAGCTAAAATACGATCATTGATTGCATCAAGCCGTGAAGCACACTCTGGGTGGTCTTCAATCATCTTATGCTTTCGACAGTCTGTATGTGAAATTATCGCGGTGCGCATGCTGGTCTCCAAACCTTATGTCGCGGCTCAGTTTAGCAAAGTCAGGTTATCCCGACTTTGCTACTTTGGTCGGTTAAGACTTATCGCTTTTGACTGGCGTAAGGTGCAGATTATGAAAATCAAAACTGAAGTCAGTTACGCTTGGTGCTACAGCGCGCATTTTTGCGCTACGCACTTGATTTGTTGGGCTCATTTCAAACTCAATAAATGCATCAGCTTCAAGTAGTTTTTCCTGCCAACGTACAATAAAGGTATTACCGTTAAAGTGTTCTAGCGTACCTTTTAAACGTGCTGAATGGGTAAAGTCGATTGTCAGCTTGCCATTTTGCTCTGCAATCACAATATCGCCATACCAATTATCGTTGTACCTCGTGGCATACGCTGACAATGGTAATGCTTTTTGAATTTGCTTTGGCTGTTCTACTTCGGCTTTTTCGTACGCTTTCTTTTTACGTTCAAAATGCTTTTTAGCGAGATCTTCAACCCAGTCTTTATTTGGTAAATCAAGCGCATCTTCTAGTACTTCGTGAGTAATTGCACTTAAGGCACTAAACGCTTGTTGGTTCGACAACACAACGATACCTAATTGCTCCTCTGGTACTAACGTAACTTGTGACACCATACCTAAAATACCGCCGCCATGGCCGACTTTTTTATAGCCTTGATAATCTTCAATTGACCAACCCAAGCCGTAACCGCGAAATTGTTGACGATAGTCATTAAACGCATTTTTTGATGCCATGCTTGTAATATGCGGATGCCACATTTGTGCTTGCTGTTTTTCAGTAAACAGCACCTTACCAGATGGCATTTCACCACCCGCTAATTGTGTTTTTAGCCAATTAGCCATTTCATCAACATTTGATGCAATCGCCCCAGCCCCTCTAAAATCTTCAAGGTAATTAACAAAAAATGGGTGTAGTTTTCCGTCCATCGGAATATGACCGGTTGCCCAATTTCTATTAGATTTTGGAATACGTGAAAAGCCCGCTTTTGAAAGCGGCATACCAAGCGGGGTTAGCATCTCTTGCTCAATAAATTCTTGCCACGATTTTCCCGATATACGTGCAACAACTTCACCCGCAGTTACAAACATTAAGTTGTTATAGGTATACTTACTGCGAAAGCTTGAAACTGGCTTTAAATAGCGAATGCCATGAATTACGTCTTCAACAGGTTTGTCGGTATCTGGCCAAATGGTTAAATCACCCGTTCCTAAGCCTAGTCCGGCACGGTGACTTAATAAATCGCGAATGGTCGCTTCACGTGTTGCATATGGGTCGTACATGCGAAATTCAGGTAGGTGGTCAATTACTTTGTCATCCCAGTTTAATTTGCCTTGGTCAACAAGCATTGCAAGTGCTGCTGCGGTAAATGCTTTGGTATTTGACGCAATACCAAATAACGTATGCTTATTTACTTTTTCACCTGACTCTAGGTGTCTCACACCAAACCCTTTAGAAAATACCACTTCACCATTTTCTACAATAGCAACCGCCATACCCGGTACATCAAAGCGCGTCATTGACTGTGTAATGGTCTGTTCAAGTTGCTTACTATCAATTGCTGCATACACCTGACTCGAGGCGATTACGCTAAGAGCTAGGGTTAATTTACTCACTAATTTTTTCATAATGTTCTTATTTATATATTGAAAATTCACGTTCTGCGCGCGCGGAATCGGTATCTGTTTGTGTTGCTTGCGCGCGAATATTGTCGATGTATTGCTGCGGTAGTTTTGCTTCTAAGGCTCCGGTTAATACATGTTTTAAATACCAGTCATACGGTAAATGTTGCTGGCACAGCGTATTAGCAACATAGCAGTATGCATTAAATTGGCTACCACATTCATTGGTTACAACGATTTGCTGGTTGTCGTAACGCGGCCCTTCTATTTCATCCAAAATGTGTTTTTCATCTTGGGTTATTTTGTAGAGCACACCGTATAACACATCATCGTGATTATCGGTTTTCAGCGCATTACATTTACCCGAGCCGTCAAACCCTTGCTTATCAAATGTTAAGGTAAACCCTGTTACAGTAGATACACCAATACGGGTAGCATTAGGCAACCTTGCTAATAGTCGATTCAGCGACATATTTGAACCATACGCTAGGTTGTAATAAATCATACCCACACCACTCTAATTGCCAAACCAATTAACACCACACCGATGCCGCGATCAAACCAATGTCCGGCACGTAAGAAAAACGCACGCACCTTTGAACGACTCAAAACAACAGATAAAAAGCTAAACCACACTAAAGTTGCAACAGCCATATATAATCCATAGCCCACTTGTACTGTAATCGGTGTTTCGACACTGATAACCAAGGTAAATAAGCTTAAGAAAAACAAGGTTGCTTTAGGGTTAAGCGCATTAACTAAAAAGCCTCGACTAAACGCTTTAACCATGGATTCAGACTTTGTATTGGTTTGCACTTGCTGCGCTTGCTGGTCCGTAGGCTTCGCTCGTAACGCCATGACACCAATATACGCTAAATACGCCGCCGCCAAATATTTAAGTGCTGCAAACACGGTAGGTGATTGCGAGATCACAATCGCCACACCGAGCACACAATAGCTTACATGCACCAAAATCCCTGTTGCGATACCCGCACTTGTTACAAGCGCATTGTTTCGTCCCTTTTGAATGCTCTGCTTGAGCACTAACGCAAAATCAGGGCCTGGACTTGCGACTGCAAAAAAGTGGCTAATTGCAATTAATAAAAATTCGTCGAGATAGTTCACTTAACCTCCGTTAATGCGATCAGCATTGGGTTTGCTGATTGCTTTATAGTGTTCTCTAATTGTTTATTTGCACGCTTTAGCATGGCACGTAGATGCGGCTTCAAGTGCGCTGAAATATGCGATAACGGTAGATTTTTGGCCTTTAACAATAAAGCCAAAATGTAAATTAGCTCAGATTCATTCAACGTCGCACTGCGATTTGCGTACGGGTTGTAACACGAACCACAGCCACCACGAAATTGATACGCCGTATTTGCCATCATCACACCAAAGCCCATAAAGCACGACAACAAATCAACCGCTTGTGGCACAAACTCCTGACCGCCTGGTGGCAAGCTTCGATTTTGCAACACATTGATATGCGCTAACGATTGTGAAAAAGACGCAATTAAATCTTGCGGTTGATTTATTTGATTGGGATTGAAAGATATATTCAAAGAACCACTCGCAGCAGTCAGCTCTGCGCTTTCACCACGTTTAACATTGGCAAACTCTAAATATGGAAAACTCTGTTCTGATATTTGATGTGGCGCCACCAGCTGGATTGGCCAAGCCTGCATGCCAGCATACTGTTTTACCTGAGTAAAAACATAGCTGGCCATTTGCTCAATACTACTGACCTGCTCGGGGAAAAACTCAGCATTTGGTAAAACAAAACGCATATCGTTTAACAGTACATCACCATCAAATTCTTGATATACCCATAAAAATGTATCCAAGATCCATGCTTCGCTGTGCTGATCCACCACAGGTTGGGTTTTAATAATATTGAGTAGTGTATTTTTGAATCCAAAAGTCATAGCGTACAACGTTTAAAAACCTAGTTATTCATATTAATCCAGCCCCACCGCGAAAATAAACCTTTTACGACAAACAGGCTGAAATTTTATTCAAAAGCGTATACTCTTCATTACGTTGAGTATTTTTAGGAATAGGAAATCAGATGCGCGCTAAGCTTTCACTCGCAACTATTTTGCTCGCTTTGAGTTTTTCGAGCACCGCCGACATTGCCATAGCGGGTTACTATGGACAATCGTTAAACCAAGAATTAGAAACCGAAAACGGCACAAAAATAGACATTAAAGACGATGCTAACTTTGGCTTTAGCCTTGATAAACATGATGGTATTTCTAAATACGGTTTGTATTACTCGCGCATGTCGAGTAGTCAGCGAAATGCAGCTAACTATGAGCTAGACCTAAATTATTTATTATTTCAAAGCGCAGTTGTTTTACCTGTTAATAAACAGCTTTCAAGCTATCTTGGTGCGCAAGTAGGTGTTAATCATATTTCATCTAACTTTTCCGATTCAGATAGTTTTTTTGCCACCGGTTTATATGGCGGCTTAGAGTATAAAATTACCGACAACATCATCGCATTAGGAGAAGCCCGTTGGTTAGCCACTATTTTAAAAAATGATTCAACCACCGTGTGCCAAATCGACCCAAACGGCACGCAATGTGATTGGTATTTTGATGGTGAGGTACTAAACCAATTCCAGTTTAATTTAGGCGTGATGTATCGCTTCTAAAAATATATAAAAAAGGGGCTTGGGTCCCTTTTCTTTTAATCATAGTCTTTGCGCATTCGTTTAATATCGACTTGCGGCGATTCATAACCCGTAAACAACAACCACTGTTTGCTTGGCACAAAACTCATGCCGCGCGAGCGCGAGAATGCACGTTCAGGCACACGCAATACGTCTTTATCTTGATTATTAGCAAAATCATAAAAACTCAAACGATAGTCATGGCCACGTACTTTAAAGTAATAAATCCCCTGCTCAGTAACATGCCAACCTGTGCTATTTGCCAACTTTAAATTCTTAATTAATGACTGTTCGTCAATTAATTCGCCATTAATTGATACCCGCCAAAGCCCTTTACCTTCTTTGTAAACAATCAATTGATTTTCTTTTACTTCTATTGCATGCGCCCCGCGAGTAATTCGTGTCGCAATACCAGATTCAATTTCAATGCGATAGATGTCTCCAACCGATGCCGAATACAGCGCACTACCATCTTGCGACCAACGTGCTTTACCATAATAATTAAGATCTGTTTTGATTTGCTGTAGCTGACTGGTTTGCGCATCAAGTACATACAACCGGCTTTCTTGACCATTATTTGCGGTAAATGCGATTTTCTTACCGTCGGGTGACCAAATAGGGTTACGAGCATGAAATTTTAACTGAGTTAGCTGCTTGCGCTGGGTACCATCAAGACTTGATGTCCACACTTCATCAAAACCCGACTCATTAGAAATAAACGCTAACTTGCCTGCAGCTTGAGAGTAATCGGGATAACGAAAGTTAAACTCAGATTGAATTAGTGGAAATGGAGACGCAGCAACATCACTATCCAGCTCTAAGCGCATAATAGAGGTATCTATTTTCCAATCGTGATAATAAAGATTACCCGCCCTATCAAATGCCGGATAGCTAAACCCGTCAACATTTAAATTGGTTTTTTGTTTACGATTTAAGTCCAGTTCAAACCCATGGCGGTTGCCATGCATTATGGCTGAAAATACAATTTTTTCAGCATCAGGTTGCCATGCTAAACCACGAATATCAGGGAGCCCGGTCACTACTCGCTGCTCTGTTTTAGTTTGTAGATCGTAGATAAAAATATCTTCGTTACCATTTGCCAAATTACGAGAGATAGCTAATCGCGTGCTATCGGGGCTAAAATCAATTGCTTCGCTTTCCCCCGATTCACAATTGTTACAACGAATACGTCTTGCGGGCTCATTTAAATCAAGTTGTTTAATGTACACACCACGCGTGGTGTTTTCAGGATCAACCCCCACATAAGCGAGCAATTTACCATCTGGCGATACCGCAACATCATTCGATGAATTTGAACATTCGCCATGCGTTTCAATCGCAAAGTCATTCATATTGACGCTTAGCACTTCGCAGCGTGAGCTTAGTCTTCGGTAATAATAGAGTTTTGAATCATCATGGGCCCATACGGAGCGAGATTCACTGCCGGGAGTATGTGTTATTTTTGTGTGTTTAAGATCTGGCTGTTGTAGGTCTTTACGATAAAGATCTATTTTTCGGTCCATTTGTCGCCAAGAATAAACCAAGTAACGACCATCATTTGATACGCTAGGAAATAGCTCTCGCCCGGGATACTGAGTTATCAACTCAGGTTGCTGATACACTTTTTGGTGTGGTTCTGGCCAAAGTAGCCACGCAAAAACGATACTCAGTACAAAACCGATAAATAGCCCTAGCTGTTTAATATTACGTGAAGATATTTGCAGAAAAACGGTATCTTGCTGTTCAGCGAATACTGGTGCTACTAGCAGTCGATAACCTGACTTTCGCACTGTTTCAATAAACTCTTGTTCGCTATCGAGCTCTTTTAAAGCTTTTCGCAGGTGCCAAATCGCATTGGTAAGCGCTTTCTCACCAACATAATTATTACCATCCCACACATGATCAATTATTTGCTGACGTGTCAAAAGCTCTGGCTGTTGCTCTGCCAAATAGCACAGTAACTCTATAAACTTTGGTTGCAATGAAATAGTTCGTTCATCACGCACTAAAGTGTGTTCTAACGGGTTAACTTCTACCCGACCTAAAAAATATGGCGCAGCGCTATTCATTATCGATTTAATCTTCGTTTTTATGCACTCAAGCTTACCTAAAAATACTGTTTAGTTGCAAAATTATTGCGTCTAACTGCATATTCTATGTCTGTTTCTAAATCGATCACACACCACCAAAAAAACTCATAACCAATTGTTATTAAATAAAAATAATTAAATAGATATTAAATAGACATTAAAAAGTGGAAGAATAGAGAGCCTGAGTATTGAGCTCAGATAACCACTGCTTTAAAACCATGATAGGCCTCCTTGGCTTACTCAAATCATTTATGTAGCGCAAATGCTTTGAGCTGACTAGTAACAGCAGCATCACAGTTAACATCAACGATATGCTGTTACTAGTCAAACTTTACAATAACTAAAATGATTGCTCTGGCAAACAGGGCGAACAAATCCTCAAGGGGAAATCAACGTGGGAATTAATACTAATAAGTGTTCAGTTGCAGCAGCAATTGCATTTGCTATTTCTGGCAATGCATGGGCTGATGCAGAGGTAGAGCGTCAAGCTGTTGCACAATCAAATAATGTATCGCAGCAAGCAGCGAAAAAAGAGGCGCCAGAAAAAATTACCGTTACCGGTTCACGTATTAAACGTGACAGTTTTTCAGTTGCAACACCTATCGCAACTATGGATCGCAATGCCATCGATGACACTGGCCTTGGCTCATTATCAGAGATTTTAGTAAACGAACTACCTCAGGTATCTGAAGGTTCAAGCAACTCAAACTCTCAGTCAAGTGTTCAAAACACAGGTCTATCTACCATCGATCTGCGAGAGCTTGGTACTAACCGTACTCTTACGCTAATTGATGGCCGCCGTGTCGTTTCAAACTCATACTCTGGCAATTATGTAAGCCTAAGTACTATTCCAACCAGTATGGTAGATAAAGTTGAAATTATTACAGGTGGTGCATCTGCGGCTTATGGCTCTGATGCGATTGCAGGTGTAGTAAACATTATTACTCAACAAGATAAAGAAGGATTTAGTATTAAGGCCCGCGGTGGTGAAAGCACTGAAGGCGGCGCAAAAGAATTCACTATCGATTCAGACTTCGGTACAACCTATGGCAATGAGCGAGGCTATGCTTTTTTAAGCTTAACTTATGACGAACAGAAAGGCCTAAGTTACTGGGATCGCGATCGTGCTCAACAAATGGATTCATGGAGGTATGACGACGATGAAATGTGTAACCAGATGCTTACCGAATCCGGTTATCAGTGTATGCGTGACATTTCGCGTGCTGATTGGCGCAGTTTAAGTGACTCTATTCCAGGCGGTGTATTTGACGAGAAAAGCTCAACACGTCCAGATGCAGGCTTTTGGTATGACGGTCAAACACTTCGTGATGATTGGCATGAAGAACGCTATGGTATCGATTACAATCAATACACTATGTTGAAAGTACCTGACAAAGCGCTTGCTATTGCCGGTAAAACCGAATTTGAAGTAAATGACGATGTCGAAGTATATTTCCAAGCTCAATATAGCCGTAATACTTCTGAAAATTTAAAGTCACCAGAAAGTGAAGATGAGTGTGATTCAATTATTACTCATGACACGACAACCGGGATATTTGGCTCGGACTGTATTGGTCGCATCCCATACGATAACCCATATATGCCAGAAGAAATTCGTGAACAAGCGAGCTCTCGTGGCGTGAAGTGGGACCGTAACTTTATTGAAGTAGGCCAAATTTTAAATAAAAACACTCGTGATACCCTACGTACTTGGGCAGGTGCACGTGGTACCATTTGGAATGATTGGGATTGGGATTTATCTGTAAGCTACGGTAAATTTAAACAAGAACAAGAGCGTTCAAATGAGTTATTTGTAGCTAATGTTCGCAATGCTTTAAATGCAGAAGTACTCGCTGATGGCACGATTCAATGTAAAGATGCTGATGCACGCGCTGAAGGTTGTGTACCACTAAACCTGTTTGGTGAAGGCTCAATTACCCCTGAAGCGGCAAACTATATTCGTGCTAACACCGAAATCACTTCTAATATCGAACAAACAACAGTTATGGGATATGTTGCAGGTGATTTATTTGATATGCCGGCTGGCGCAGTATCATCAGCATTTGGCTTTGAATACCGCAAAGATGAGCAAAGTGTTGAAACAAACGTACCAGAAGGTGGCGTTACATTTAACTATGTTCCTGACTTCAAAGGCGACGTAAGTGTATATGAAGCATTCGGTGAAGCTGCTATTCCACTTCTAAAAGACGTTACAGGTGCACAAAGCCTTGATCTAGAAGTTTCTGCACGTTTTGCTGATTATTCTTGGTCTTCAACAGGTTTAATCCAAAGTTACAAAACGGGCCTAATCTATGTGCCTGTTGATGGCTACATGGTACGTGCAAATTGGGCTCGCGCACAGCGTGCTCCAACTATCACTGACCTAATGTCACCTCCTCGCGGTGATTATGATTCATTTAACGATATCTGTGACGGTGTAACAGCTACATCAACTGACGCTGGACACGATAACTGCCGCCAAGACCCAGGTATCGCGGCAACAATCGCAGCAGATGGTGAGTTTGAAGATGACAACAACGGTTACTCTCCAAATGTTGGTAACTCGAATCTAAAAGAAGAAACAGCCGATACCTTTACACTAGGCGTATCTATTGCTCCATCATTTATCGAAGATTTCCGTTTAGCGGTTGATTACTACGATATTCAAATTGATGATGCGATCACTTCATTATCAAACGAAGATATCATCGGCTTCTGTTACGATTCAGCATTACCTTTTGGTGACAACAATGAATTCTGTAACGACATTACTCGTAACACCGAAGGTCAAATTGAAGAAGTACAACAACGTTTAATCAATACAGATGGAATCCGTACCAAGGGTTACGATGTTGCAGCTGAATATCTCTATGACCTAGATGAGTATGGCAGCCTGCGCTTCAAGGCTGATTGGACTCATGTAATTGAATACTCAGTAACAAGTACAGGTCCTGATGGTCAGTTTAGTGATACTTATGAAGGTGTATTAGTAAACGATTTATTTGAAGATAAAGCATCTGCATCAGTTACTTGGTATAAAAACGATGTGCGCGTTCGCTGGAGTACACGCTACAAAGGTGCTATTCGCCGCAGCCAGTCAACCTATGAATCATGGTTAGAGGATATGGCCGCTAACGACGAACGTTGTGCACAAGGCTCTGATGCATGTGTTGCAGCTCCAGAAGCTTTATGGGGCAGCGAATTACCATCAGTAACAACTCACAATATCTCGGCATCCTACACAATGGATATCGGTAAGAGTAGTGAACTTCGTGTATTCGGTGGTATCAACAACCTATTTGATGAAAATGGTCCTTACATTCTAGGTGGACGTGGCAATTACGACAGCGCATACGGCGGTGGTCGCGGTCGCTTCGTTTACTTAGGTGCACAATACAGCTTCTAATTTAACATTTCCCAATGTTTGTTGCTTAAAAGCCAGTAAAGCTAAGCTTTACTGGCTTTTTTTATATCTCTGCGTATACTCCCGCTATTATTTTTGGTTCCGTAATAAGCACTGCCATGACGATTAAATTCCCTTGCCGCCTTGATAAATTTTTAAGCCATTTTGCCGAAGTGCCGCGCTCAAAAGCAAAGATAGGTATTAAAAGAAAACACGCAACAATTAATGGCGAAGTGATTATCAAAGCCGATACGCAAGTAACCCGCGATGACGCTGTGACTTGGTATGGTGACGAAATTACTGCTGTAGGTGAGCGCTATTACATGCTAAATAAACCCGAAGACTTTATTTGCGCCAATAGCGATGAAATGCATCAAACCGTCTTTGATCTACTCGATGAGCCGATGATGGCTAAGCTCCATATTGCTGGGCGACTCGATATCGATACGACAGGGCTTGTGTTAATTACATCAGACGGCGATTGGAGCCACAAAATCACTTCACCGCGCTATCAAAAATACAAAGTGTATTTAATTGAAACAGAACAGCCAATTACAGATGAAATGTGCGAACAACTAACTGATGGCGTGATGTTGCATGGTGAAAAAAGTGCAACAAAGCCAGCTATCGTTGAAAAAATCGCTGATTACTCTATGCGCCTTTCAATTTATGAAGGTAAATATCACCAAGTTAAACGCATGCTAGCTGCTGTTGATAACCGCGTAGTGGCGCTTCATCGTGAAAAAATTGGCACTGTGGCGCTTGATCCAAACTTAGCACCTGGTGAATATCGCCCACTAACTCAATACGAAATTGAAACAATTTCCAGTTAGTAACACCACTTTGGTAACATGAAATTTAACCATCGATTAACACTTGATTAAACATTAACGAGCAGTTAGTGTTTAATCAAACGGTATCTAAGAATTGATTAAATAAAAATTAAACTTCAACAAAATTAATCAATTCCTCTCTCACTTTGCATACCACAACAGGATGGCGCTAGCAGCTTAGCGACAGCGCTATGATGTATCTCCTATAGAGGTAGATGTGAGGAAACGCCTATGAATTCACTAACCTTAAAGAATAAAATAGTCATTTTTACGGTTATTTTATTTCTCTCGCTAATTTCACTTGCTGGGCTAGGTTTAAAAGCCTTACGACAAGCCAGTGAAATGGACAATATCGCACGTATTAACCAGCTGATGAAAAGCACAGTTAATATCGTCAACCAATTTGAACTCGCCAGCAAAAATGGCACGCTCAATGAAGAGCAAGCAAAGCAACTCGCCACTCAAATGCTCAGAGAAAACAAATACCACGACTCTGAATACGTTTATGTGGTAGACAACCAACTCAATTTCGTAGCCACGCCACACGACCCTCAACTACATGGTACAAGTTTCAACGACTTTAAAGATGCCAGCGGTGGCAGTATTGGCGCTATGGTGGAACGTTTAGTTGGCAATAAAACCGGACAAATCATTACCTATCATTGGGATTCTGAGCGCGAAGGCGAAGTGGTGGATTTAACGTCTGTAGTACAAAAAACAAAAGATTGGGGCTGGTACATAGGTACCGGCATTAGCTACAAAGAAGTAGACGAGCGATACTGGCAAACGGCAAGTTGGCTACTTACACTGTCAATTTTCATAGCTGTTGTGCTATCAGCCGTACTTGCCAAATTTGGCCTAGATTTAAATAAATCGTTGGGTGGTGAAATTAACCATGTTCAATCCGCCGTAATGAGCGCCTCTCGCGGTAACTTAAAAACCACCCATGCATTTCAAAGCGTAGATAAAAACAGTGTCGCCGGCGCAATTAACTATATGCAACTCGGTTTGCAAGAAGTGGTTGGTGGTATCAAAAATGTATCTGATGCGCTGCAAGATGAAGTACGCGCTTCTGAAACACGTTCGCAGGAACTCGATCAGCTCACAAATTCACTGAGTAAAGAAACCCATGTAGTTGCCTCGGCAATTACCGAACTAACTGCATCAGCCGCAACGGTCGCCGACCACGCTGAGCAAGCTGCGTATTCAGTAAAAGAAGCCGAAGAACAAGGTAAAAGCGCGAATATTCTTACTAAAGAAGCGGCCACAACAATTGAGCTGCTAGAAAAGCAAATTGAAAATGCGGGCGATAATATTCAAACCTTAGATGACGAGGTAAACAATATCGAAAGCGTGTTAAGCGTTATCCAAGGCATTGCTGAGCAAACCAACTTACTTGCCCTTAATGCCGCAATTGAGGCAGCCCGTGCAGGTGACCAAGGGCGCGGGTTTGCGGTTGTTGCCGACGAAGTACGTCAACTAGCGCAGCGCACCCAAGCCAGCACCGAAGAAATTCAACAAATGATTGCTAAACTACAATCGGCAACCAAAGATGCTAAGTCATCAGTTACGCAAAGTATTAGCACCAGTGAAGAAACCGTTACCAAATCACAAAAAGCCGCGGAGGAGCTTGCGCGTATTGCCCAGTCGCTCTCAGCGATTACGGAAATGAGCCATCAGATCTCAGTTGCAGCAAAAGAGCAGTTGCAAGCAGGTGAAGATACAGCGCAGCGAGTGGTGCATATTTCTGATACCGCTGAAAATACCGCGCGCGTTTCACTTGATGCGCATAAAGCCACAGATCAGATTAAATCATTTACTAAAAATCTGGAAAAAGAAATCGCCAAGTTTGAAGTATGACGTTAATTCAAAGCCGAAAGCACTAATTGCTTTCGGCTTGTAATGAGGTAATCAGATTATACAAACCCGTTAAGCAGTTCACTTGATAGGTAGCACCTACCGTATCTAATTCTTTATCACCCGCATGATTAATCCAGCAAGTATCAAGGCCCGCATTTTTACCACCTAAAATATCTGAACTCAACGTATCACCAACCATTAATACGTTTGATTTATCTGGATTGTCAAACAGCTGCAGCGCATGGTCGAAAATCGCGATATTTGGTTTTGCTACCCCCACTTGCTCAGAGATAATGACATGCTCAAAAAAGTGGGTTAAGTCAGTGCGAGCTAGGCGCACCTGCTGCAGTGCGGTAAAGCCGTTAGTGATAATCGCAAGCTTTGCTTTACCATGCAGTAACTCAAGTAATTTACGTGCACCCGGCAAACACTGACAAATATCAGCCATGGCTGCAATAAATTGTTGATTAAGTAATTCAGGTGCCACGTCTAACGTTTCACCCCAACGTGTGAAACGCTTTATTTGTAATTCTTTAGCGGTAATTGTGCCATTTTGATAATCTACCCAAAGCGGCTTATTAACGGCTTGAAACTCATCAAAATCAGACTTTTCAAATACGATATCGTAGTTTGAAAATAGCTGTTTTAAACCTGCAAATGCATCAAAATGAAACAAGGTTTCATCAGCATCAAAAACGATCCATTGGTACTTCATTAATTATCCATTTTACAAATTAAACAGTTGTTGATTAACAAATGGTGCAAGCGCGGTAGTTATGGCCATAGTGTAAACGCTCTCTCGCGTAACTAAGTTATTAGTTAACAACGCCATTGCCCCGCCCTTTTGTTTTATATTCTCAGTGTCAAATAACCTATCCATTACATGACCCAGTTCTTCACCTTCGCAAAGCGCACGATAAACCACGTTTGGCATAGGTAAATTGCTACTGCGGCCAACTTGCACATGCTGTTTGTTATCAATCACAATGTAAGCAAAGGTCGCAGGACCATAACTAAAGTTATCTACACCGCCCTCTATCGCAACATACCAATCCGCCTGAAAATGCGCTTTTGTGTAAGCAACTCGGTTTTTTGCACCTAGTAAGGTCTCTTCTGCAGTCATTGGTTGGTCTGCCACCTCGGATGGTGCAAATACACCTTCACAGGTGAAATCAATGTTTGGAAACATGGCAGAAAATGCATTGCTTACTGCGTTTATTTTTACGGGATTTGTCGACCCAACAATAATTTTTTGGCTTTCTTTACTCATTTCTTACAATTCTTTGTCAATTAAAAGTCGCCTATCGCTTTCTAAATGCGCTGCGAGTTTTTATAATATCGCCATTGTGCTGACTGCCTACTGAATTAGCAAGTCGGTGGTTTAGCGAAACTTATGTTTTAGGAAAGATTATGAGCCAAGCTCGTGGTAATTTGTTTATTTTGTCAGCTCCTTCTGGTGCAGGTAAATCAAGCCTTATCAACGCACTGTTAGAACGCCATAGCGATATGAAAGTATCGGTATCACACACCACACGCTCACCTCGTCCGGGTGAAGAAAACGGCGTGCACTATCATTTTGTAACGCAAGATGAATTTAAACAAGTCATTGCTGACGATGGCTTTTTTGAATGGGCACAAGTGTTTGATAACTACTATGGCACGTCAAAACAAAGCATTGAAACGCAATTAGCGAATGGCATTGATGTGTTTTTAGATATTGATTGGCAAGGCGCGCGCCAAGTAAGAGAGCTTGTTTCAGATGTACGCACTATTTTTATTTTGCCACCATCAAAGCAAGAACTTGAAGCGCGTTTAAATAGCCGAGGCCAAGACAGCGCCGAAGTTATCTCGAGCCGAATGGCAAAAGCACAATCAGAAACCTCTCATTACAATGAATATGATTATCTCATTGTGAATGACGATTTTGATACTGCACTTTACCAGTTGGAAACCATCGCCTTTGCCTCGCGCTTGGCACAAACCAACCAAACGCATAAGCACCAGCAACTGCTGAACGACTTATTAGCGGATTAAATCAATCCAAGTATTGGCTATTTTCTTCGCATCAAGTAAACTACGCTTTTGCGAATAATAAATTTTTGGAGTGCCTGATGGCTCGAGTAACTGTTGAAGATGCAGTAGATAAGATTGGTAACCGTTTTGACCTTATTTTAGTTGCGGCTCGCCGTGCGCGCCAAATCGCAACTGGTGGCAAAGATCCTATGGTTGATGCTGAAAACGACAAGCCAACTGTAATCGCACTACGTGAAATTGAAAAAGGTTTCATCACCAATGATTCTTTAGATTCACTAGAGCGTGAAGATCAGCAAAACCAAGAAGCGGCTGAGCTAGCTGCGGTTGCTGCTATCGTTGGTGGTGGTCACCAATAAGCAATAATTATTGCTCCCTACTCACGCTTTTCTTAGCTGAGTAGCTTTTCCAGCGACTGTTCGACTTTTTAATAAGAAACAGTCGTTGGCAATCCCTTCCAATTCATCGTATATTGTTATCAATTCCCCTCTATAGCTAGTATTGGAGCATCAATGTATCTTTTTGAAGGTCTTAAAAAGAACATCTCAGAATATTTAACGCCAGAGCAAGTTGAACTTGTGCAAAAGGCCTATGTGGTTGCACGTGACGCACACGAAGGTCAAACACGTTCAAGTGGTGAACCCTATATCACCCACCCTGTTGAGGTGACACAAATACTTGCTAATATGCGCTTAGATCACGAAACCTTAATGGCTGCATTAATGCATGACGTGATTGAAGATACCGATTTCAGCCAACAAGACCTTGCTGAAATTTTTGGCGATACTGTTGCCGAACTGGTTGAAGGCGTGTCAAAACTCGATAAACTCAGCTTTAAAGACCAAAAAGAATTCCAAGCGGAAAACTATCGCAAAATGATTATGGCAATGACGCAAGATATTCGCGTTATTCTTATCAAACTTGCAGACCGCACGCACAATATGCGAACACTTGGCGCACTGCGTCCTGAAAAACGTCGCCGCATTGCCCGTGAAACACTTGAGATTTTTGCCCCAATAGCCAACCGTCTTGGTATTCATGACATTAAAAATGAGTTGGAAGATTTAGGCTTTCAAGCGCTTTACCCAATGCGTCATCGCGCGCTAAAAAACGAAGTCACTAAAGCACGTGGCAACCGTAAAGAGATTATTCAAAATATTCAAAACGAGATTATCTCGCGCATTGAAGAATCGGGCATTGAAGTTGAAGTATCAGGCCGCGAAAAACACCTTTATAGCATTTACCGTAAAATGCTAAATAAAGAGCTGATGTTTAACGAAGTAATGGATATTTACGCGTTTCGCATTGTCGCCAATTCAATGGACACCTGCTACCGCGTACTTGGGGTTGTGCACAACCTATACAAACCAATCGAAACGCGCTTTAAAGACTACATCGCCGTACCAAAGACCAATGGCTATCAATCTTTGCATACCTCGCTTGTAGGTCCTCATGGTATTCCCGTTGAAATTCAAATTCGCACCCATGAAATGGATCAAATGGCTGATAAAGGGGTTGCCGCACACTGGCTTTACAAAAAAGCGGGTGATAGTGCGGGTAATACGGCGCAGCAACGCGCTCGTCAGTGGATGCAAAGCTTACTTGAATTACAACAAAGTGCAGGCTCATCATTCGAATTTGTTGAAAACGTTAAAACAGAACTTTTCCCTGAAGAGATTTACGTATTCACGCCAGATGGTCGCATAATTGAATTACCAATGGGCGCCACAGCGGTCGATTTTGCCTACGCAGTTCACACCGACGTTGGTAACACCTGTGTTGGCGTGCGGGTGAATAGAAAGCCTTACCCACTAAGCGCCGCGCTTGATACCGGCCAAACGGTTGAAGTTATTACTAGCTCAGGTGCTCACCCTAATGCGACTTGGCTTAACTTTATTGTTACCGCAAAAGCGCGTATGGGCGTGCAAAAATACCTTAAGAAGCAAGAGCACGAAGAAGCACTGCAATTAGGCCGTCGCCTTTTAGATTCAGCACTTGGCGAGCACCATTTAAGCGATGTAAGTGAAGAAGCGCTGGCACGCACAGTGGAAGAACATAATGTTGATTCACTGGATAAACTATTAATAGAAATTGGTTCAGGTAACATTTTAAGCCTACTTGTCGCAAAGCGTCTGCTACAAGAACAAGGCGAAGATGTTGGCGAACTAAACCACAACAAAAAAGCAGCCATTATTGGTACTGAAGGGATGTTAATTAACTACTCTAAGTGCTGTCGCCCTGTTCCTGGTGATGAGATTGTTGCGCATATTAGCCAAGGTAAAGGCCTTACTGTTCATCGCCAAGAATGTAAGAACATTCGCGGTTGGCAACAAGAACGCTCTAAA
Organism: Pseudoalteromonas sp. MMG024; assembly: GCF_021654175.1. Classification (NCBI taxonomy): domain Bacteria; kingdom Pseudomonadati; phylum Pseudomonadota; class Gammaproteobacteria; order Alteromonadales; family Pseudoalteromonadaceae; genus Pseudoalteromonas; species Pseudoalteromonas sp. MMG024. The sequence goes on along the minus strand of NZ_JAKFZO010000011.1, from coordinate 111,098 downwards.
TATTTTGTTGTGAAATGGGAAGACAACCCAGAAAAAGAATATATTGCAGCACTACGTGTTGAAATTATAAACCACCAAGGCGCACTCGCTAAATTAACGAATTTAGTATCAACGACCGCGGCAAATATTGTTGAAATTAGTACCGAAGAAAAAGAGAGTAACTTATACCTAATCGATCTAGGTATCACAGTGAAAGACCGCATCCATGTCGCTAACATAATGCGCCGAATTCGAGTAATGCCAGATGTACAAAAAGTATATCGCCGAAAATAATTAAGAAGATAAATTATGACAAAATCAATTATTAGCACTGATACAGCACCTGCAGCAATTGGCACATATAGCCAAGCAGTAAAAGTAGGTACTACGGTTTACCTTTCAGGCCAAATTCCACTGGTTCCTGAAACAATGGAAATGGTATCAGACGATTTCACTGAGCAAACACATCAAGTATTTAAAAACCTAGTATCTGTATGTCAGGCTACTGGCGGCGAAATTCAAAACATGGTTAAAGTAAATATTTTCCTAACTGACCTGTCTAACTTCGCAACCGTAAATGAAGTGATGAGCCAGTATTTTAACGAACCGTATCCAGCGCGCGCTGCGATTGGTGTTGCTGAACTACCAAAAGGTTCACAAATCGAAATTGATGGCATTTTAGAGTTACCATCAACCAATTAATTTAATTCATTAATAAAATAATGAAAAAATTAAATATAAAGGGCTGTTATGCCCTTTTTTTTATGCTAAAAAAACATGTATAGTTTGTTAATCATAATGGCCTAGGAGCTTAAGTGTTTACTCTTAATAACGAAAATCAAGTTGTACTGACAGTTTCTGAGCAAACGCCCATGCCGCCGAGTGCTGACTTTGTCTTTCAAGCACTCGCTAACTCTGAATTCGCCGATTGTTATGTTTTAACAAAAGAAGTGAAAGAAGCTTTTCGCGATCCCGACTTTAACGAACTGATTGTTGCGGAAAAACACGATGCAACACTGACAGTGTCGGTCAGTGAAGACAAAATGGCTGCAACCGCCGTGTTAACCACGGCCTACGGCGGTGAGTTGATGAGCATGGAGCAGGCCGTTGAAATCATTAAACAAGCCAACATCACCCGCGGTTACAAACAAGTTTGGTTAGAGTCGTTACTAGGTAAGCAATTTGAGGCAATGCCAGGCAAAGAGCTCTCGATCGTAATTGCCAAAGGGCAAATTCCTGTTGCCGGTAAAAACGGTTCACTTGAAAAGAATGTACAAACTCTTGCCGACCGCGTTCGTCAACCGAAGCGCCGAGAAGATGGTTCTGTAGATATGCGTGATTTTGGCGCACTCGCCAGTGTAAAACCCGGTGATACCCTGATGACGCACCACTTTGCCACCTTAGGCAAAGACGGATTTAACGTACTTGGTGAAACACTAAAGGCCAAACCGGGCGATGAAGTAAAATTAATTGCAGGTGACGGCACTGAACTAAGTGGCACCGACGATAAGTACCTAGTTGCTACTATTGCCGGCGTTCCTGTTGATGACAAATACGGTATGCGTGTTGACGATGTATTTACCATTCCTAATGTAGACGTAAAATCAGGCCATATTGATTTTGACGGTTCAGTGATCATTACCGAGAATATTGAACCGGGTATGAAAGTAACCGCAAAAGGCGACATTACCGTATTTGGTAGCGTTGAATCTGCGGAGCTAAACGCCACAGGTAGCATAGAAGTTAAAGAAGGCTGTTTAGGTCACCACAAAGAGAACGATGAGCTTTCGAATAAAATTAGCTGTGAAGGCAACTTAACCATCAGCTACGCACAATATACGTATTTATCTGGCAATCAGGTTAAAATTAAAAGCCAGGCAAGCCACTGCCACATTAAAGCAAAAAATGAGCTAATGATCGGCAACCCTGAAAAAGGGGATGGCAAACTCATTGGCGGTAAAGTGCTTGATGCTAAAACCATGATTTGTGGTGAAGTGGGCACCGATAAAGGAGCACATACAGAAATTCACTTAGGTCATGCAGCTGTATTATTGAAAAACCGCACCGATGAAATTTTTGAACAAGTGCGGTTATGTAATCAGCAGCTAGAAGCGCTCGAGTCTGAGTTTGATAAAGCACTGTCTATCGAAGATGCCGATAAACAACAAAACCTGTTAATTGAAATCTCTGATAAGCAAAACCTTAACGAACAGTTAATTGAGTTACTGCCAAATAAAGCCGCCAAGCTAGAACGTGCCATTCATATGCTCCGTGATTACTGCTATCTCGAAGTACAAAAAGCACTACACTCAAACGTAGAGCTGCGTATTTTTAACAAAGTACTCAAAACGGCGCGCATTTATCCCCCCCTTACTGCACGTATCGATAAAAACAAAATCGAATTAGAGTTTAAAACAACCTAGCCAAAATTATGACCCAATACAAAATGGATAATCTCGACAAATCGATTCTGCACGCGTTGATGGACAACGCGCGCGTGCCTTATGCTGAGCTAGCAAAAAAGTTTGAAGTCAGTGCCGGCACAATTCACGTACGTGTTGAGAAAATGAAACAAGCCAATATTATTACGGGCACAAAAGTTTCTATTAACGAAAAAAATCTAGGTTACGACGTATGTTGTTTTATTGGTATTAACTTAAAAAATGCCAAAGATTATCCCGACACTATCAAGCGCTTAGAAGCGTTAGAAGAAGTGGTAGAAGCCTATTACACCACAGGTAATTACAGTATTTTTATTAAGGTTGTGACACGTTCAATTGATCACCTGCAAGACGTGCTAATCAATAAAATTCAGGCCATTGACGTAATCCAATCAACCGAGACCTTAATCTCCTTACAAAACCCAATTAACCGAGATGTAACGCCATAACATTTCACTGTGGTGCAGAATAATTGCGAGAGACACACCAGCTAGGTATAATCGCCGCGAATTTTCCGGAGAATAATCATGGCCGATAACCGTTACAAACGCGTAAAATCTGTACTCGACAAACGTCAACTTGATTTAACTGTGTGCTTAGACGAAGTGCACAAACATCATAACTTATCAGCAATTGTTAGAACCGCTGACGCCGTTGGTTGTCACCATGTTCATGCGGTTTGGCCAAGAGAACAGCGTCGTTTAACGAATAATACATCGGGTGGTAGTAAAAACTGGGTGGAAACCCATATGCACGATGATATTGATGATGCGGTAAAAGCACTTCGTGAACAAATTCCAGGCGTGCAAATTTTAGCGACAAACCTATCAGATAGCGCCGTTGATTTTCGTGAAATTGATTACACAAAACCAACTGCCGTTATTGTTGGCCAAGAGCGCGATGGTATTTCCGACAAAGCACTCGCTCATGCGGACCAGCATATTATCATTCCAATGGAAGGCATGGTGCAGTCATTAAATGTATCCGTTGCTGCAGCGCTAATTCTATACGAAGCACAGCGTCAGCGCGAAAATGCAGACATGTATCAGCCTAATGACCACTTAGATAAAAACACTAAGCACACCTTACTATTTGAAGGCTGCCACCCTATTATCGCGCAACAATGCCGACAAAAAGACCTAGCTTACCCAGAACTCGATGATGAGGGTGAAATTGTGGCTGACGAAGCGTTTTGGAATACCCTACGCTTTGTTAAAAAAGCCTAAGCCAAACACTGGTTATTTTTACAGTTATCTATTGCAACTTTAAACTTAACCTGTTAAAAACCAAGGACGGTAAAAACGAAAGGACAGCTATGGCAATTGATCTTGCCTCATACCCCATCACTGAACTAAAAGGTGCAGGGCCTAAAATTGCAGAGCGTTTAGCAAAGCTGCATATTTTTACCGTACAAGACTTACTCTTTCATTTACCGCTGCGCTATGAAGATCGCACTCGCATTTATCCTATTTGCGAGCTGCAAGCGCACTATCATGTCAGCATTGAAGCGACTATTGAAAATACCAATATCAGCTTTGGTAAACGTCGCATGCTTAATTGCCAAGTTAACGATGGCACAGGCAGACTAACATTACGCTTTTTCACTTTTACCGCTGCACAAAAAAATAATTTAACTCCGGGCAGCAGAATACGCTGTTTTGGAGAAATTCGCCGCGGTAGGAACGGCTATGAAATGGCTCATCCTGAGTATAAAATCATCGATGAGCATGCGACAAGCCAAGTTGAAGAATCCCTTACGCCCGTTTACCCAACAACGGAAGGCTTAAAGCAGCTGTCGTTACGCAAACTGAGCAGCCAGGCCGTAGCCTTACTAGAGCGCTATGATATTCAAGAACTCTTGCCAGCTCAGTATCAACCGCAAGGGTACAGTTTGAAAAAAGCCTTACTAACGCTTCACAAACCAAGTCCTGAGGAAAGTACGCTATTACTTGAGCAAGGGCTTCACCCTGCTCAGCAACGACTCGCATTTGAAGAAATACTGGCACAAAATTTAAGCCTTTTAAAACTGCGCGCCAAAGGGCAAGTGCATCAGGCGGTAGCCTTGCCACCAACTAATTCTCTTGAGCCACAGTTACTTGCCCTGCTACCTTTCACACCAACTAATGCGCAACAGCGTGTAGTGGCAGAAATTAAACACGATCTGACTCAGCCCTACCCTATGATGCGATTAGTTCAAGGCGATGTTGGTTCGGGCAAAACGTTAGTTGCGGCAAAGTCAGCACTTACAGCGATTAGCCAAGGTTATCAAGTTGCCTTAATGGCACCTACCGAGATTTTAGCCGAGCAGCACGCTAACGCTTTTCGGGCTTGGTTTGAGCCGTTAGGGGTTAAAATTGCGTGGTTAGCAGGTAAAACTAAAGGCAAAGAACGCACTGTAGCACTTGAGCAAATAGCCTCCGGCGAAGCACAAATGATTGTCGGCACCCATGCGTTATTCCAAGAACAAGTGAGCTTTAATAATCTCGCACTGATTATTATTGATGAACAACACCGCTTTGGCGTACACCAACGTTTAGAATTACGTGAAAAAGGCCGTAATGGCAACTGCTACCCACACCAGTTAGTTATGACTGCAACACCTATTCCACGCACCTTAGCAATGACCGCCTATGCCGATTTAGAAACATCGATTATTGACGAGTTACCACCGGGCAGAACACCTATTACAACGGTGGCTATTCCAGATACCCGCCGCCAAGACATTATTAACCGTGTACAGCAGTCTGTACTGCAAGACAAGCGTCAGGTTTATTGGGTGTGTACGCTAATTGAAGAATCTGAGGCATTGCAATGTCAAGCTGCGGAGGATAGCGCAAAAGAATTAGCTAAAGCGCTACCCGATGTTGCTATCGAATTGGTTCACGGCCGCATGAAACCAAGTGAAAAGCAGTTCATCATGTCGGAGTTTAAAGCGGGCAAAATAGACGTATTGGTTGCTACAACCGTAATAGAGGTTGGGGTAGATGTACCTAACGCTAGCTTAATTATTATTGAAAACCCAGAACGTTTAGGGCTTGCCCAATTACACCAGTTACGCGGCCGTGTTGGCCGTGGCTCAGTCGCATCGCATTGCGTACTGCTATATCACCCACCGCTATCTAGCACAGGTCAAAAACGTTTAGGAGTGCTGCGCGATAGCAACGACGGCTTTGTCATTGCAGAGCGAGATTTAGAGATCCGTGGACCCGGCGAAGTGCTTGGTACAAAACAGACGGGACTTGCGGAATTTAGAATTGCTGATCTTGTGCGAGACAAAGCCCTAGTAGAACAAGTTAGGCCCGTCGCTAAACGCTTTTTAACTGAGCATAGCGACCTTGCTGAGCAAATTATTGCCCGTTGGTTGCCCAATAAAGAGCAATTCGCACAGGCATAATCGTTAAGCTAAATGGCATTTTTATTTTTTGGCGCGAGCTAACGCGCTCGGTGGCATTTTTTCAGCGAGCAATGCGAGCTTTTTTGCGACTTCTTGATGGCGCTTTTTATCGTAAATTAAAGCGCCATTAAGCCAGCGGTACGCATCTTCAAAATCGCGAGGGCTACCTAGCCCCGCGTTAAACAAATCAACAAGCCTAATTTGTGCATTTAAATTACCAAGCGATGCAGCCTCACGTAGATAAATAATGGCTTTATTGATATCGCGCTGCACCAATTGGCCAACATGGTAATAGCGACCGAGTTGCTCTAGCGCCGCCGCTAAGCCTTGATCTGCCGCTTCGCGCATATAATACACGCCAAGATCAACATCGCGTTCTACACATACTGCGTATGCCAACATATCGCCATATAAAAACTGATATGCAGGGATTTTCATTTTACTTGCACGCGCTTCGATATCTTGCACAAGTTGGCAATCATCGAGCTTTACTCGTGTTAAATGTTCATTTTTATTTATGAGTTTAATCAGTTCATCTTGGCTGTAAATTTGCACTGCTTGAAGTTCAGGGTTTTCGGCAAGCACACTTGCAGAGCTAAAAAGCAGCCCTGTTACAGCAAAGGTTTGACACAGTGTTCGCATAAATAAACGCATAATAATTCTCAGATATTCGAGGCCAGTTAAGTCAATCCACTTAACTAGTTAATCATTCAGTGAGCTAACCACCGCACTCCACTTATAGCTAGCGCGATAAACGTGTTCAAATATTGAATACCAATTCACTTAAATAGCTGATCATCCTAGCGGGCTAAATATCATGCTAACTGCGTTAGAATTTATCAATGCAGAACAACTACATAAGAAAAATTCTGCCTTGTTACCATTTCATTTATCCAACGCTATCCCTGATCACATACTTAACAGAATTGGTATAACAAAACTGGAGCTCATACCAATTTAAAATAATTGATACAAAATATATACCAACCTTTGAATTTTAGGCATAAAAAAAGCTGCAAACTGCAGCTTTTTTCTAGAAACTAAATTTACTCACCAAATGGGTTGCGTACAATCATCGTTTCTACACGATCTGGGCCAGTCGAAATGATATCGATTGGTACACCAGTGATTTCTTCTAAACGCTTGATATAGTTACGTGCAGCTTGCGGTAAGCCTTCGTAAGTTGTTACACCGAACGTATTTTCGCTCCAACCTGGCATCTCTTCGTATACTGGTGTTACTTTCTCGTAACCTTCAGCAGCAAGTGGTGTTACGTTTGTAACTGTGCCATCTTCAAGCTGGTAACCAGTACAGATTTTGATTGTTTCTAAACCGTCTAATACGTCTAGTTTAGTTAAACAGAAGCCTGTAATAGAGTTAATTTGTACCGCACGACGCATTGCAACAGCATCGAACCAACCTGTACGACGTAAACGACCCGTTGTTGCGCCAAACTCGTGACCTTTGTCACCTAAGTGTTTGCCAACAGGGTCTTGCTTATCTAAACCGTCATAAAGTTCAGTTGGGAAAGGACCTGAACCAACACGTGTTGTGTATGCTTTCACGATACCTAATACGTAATCTAGGTTTAATGGACCAAAACCAGCACCCGTAGCTACACCGCCAGCCGTTGTATTTGAAGACGTAACGTATGGGTATGTACCGTGGTCGATATCAAGTAGTGTACCTTGTGCACCTTCAAATAAGATGTGCTCACCATTAGTGCGTGCTTGGTCAAGTAACTCAGTAACGTCAACAACCATAGACTTAAGAATGTCAGCAACTGCCATTGCTGCGTCTAATGTTTCTTGGTAATCAACTGGATCAACTTTGTAGTAATTAACTAGTGTAAAGTTATGATACTCAACTACTTCTTTTAGTTTTTCAGCGAATAACTCTGGGTTAAATAAATCGCCAACACGTAAGCCACGACGCGCCACTTTATCTTCGTAAGCTGGACCAATACCACGACCTGTAGTACCGATAGCTTTAGCGCCACGTGCTTCTTCACGAGCCATGTCTAATGCTACGTGATACGGTAGGATTAGTGGACATGCTTCAGAAATTAATAAACGCTCTCTAACCGGAACACCACGCTCTTCAAGCATGCCGATTTCGCGCATAAGTGCATCTGGTGCTAATACTACACCGTTACCGATTACACATTTAACATTGTCACGTAGAACACCTGATGGGATAAGGTGAAGAACTGTTTTCTCACCGTTAATAACGAGTGTGTGACCTGCGTTGTGACCACCTTGATAACGTACAACTAAAGACGCTTTATCTGTTAGTAGGTCAACAACCTTACCTTTACCTTCGTCACCCCATTGGGTGCCTAATACAACGACGTTTTTACCCATTGTAACTTCACTTAAAGAAAATTAGGCGCAGATTCTATCAAAAAATGGGGGCAAAGATCACCCCGTTTAGCAGCTTTTTTCATCATTTTATCTAAATAACTTCAATTAAATTGGTATATACAAGCTCATTAAGCACTATTGTTTTTAGATAATTTATTAATAAATTTAATTTTTATTTTATCTCTTGGTTGTTTTTTATTTTATGGTTTTAACCACATAAAAAGCAGCCAACCAATCAAGATTAAAGCAACGCCTATCATCCGCAATTGCGGATCAGCTAATTGCGCTATTTCGCGTAAATACTCGCGCCACTTCGCTGGAAACAAAGCAAACGCCAATAGCAATACATCAAAGCTCATTATTTTCTCCATAAAAAAGCCCTGCAAGTGCAGGGCTTTTAATATTATATTGCAACTGGGTAATTTACTTACCGGTTTGCTTCATATACTTAAAGAAGTCACTATCAGGGCTCAGCACCATAACGTCTTCTTTGTTTTTAAAGGTTGCTTTGTAAGCATCTAGGCTGCGTAAGAAGCTATAGAATTCTGCGTCTTTGTTGTACGCATCAGCATAAATTTTTGCTGCTAACGCATCACCTTCACCACGTACACTTCGTGCATTACGCTCTGCATCAGCAAGCATAACCGTTACACGACGGTCTACGTCAGCGCGAATTTCCTCAGCCTTCTCCATACCTTCAGAACGGTGTTCTTTCGCTACAGCAGAACGCTCAGCGCGCATACGTTGGAAAATTGAATTACTTACTTCTGTCGGTAAATTAATTTTCTTAACACGTACATCAAGTACTTCAATACCTAACTCCGCAGCACTTTCAGAAGCTTGTGATAATGCCTCTTCCATTAGGGCGCTACGCTCACCTGACACAATCTCGCGAATTGTGCGCGAACCAAAGTTAGTTCTTAAACCATTGTTCACCTTTTGCTTAAGTAGTGTTTCAGCATATTGCTTATCACCACGAGCACGCAGGTAGAACTTACTGAAGTCTTTAACACGCCATTTAACATACGAATCAACAATTAAGTCTTTCTTTTCGCTTGTTACAAAACGATCTGGTGAACCGTCCAGTGTTTGAATACGCGAATCTAGCTTACGTACTTGAGAGATAAACGGCATTTTAAATTGCAGACCTGGCTCATACACAACCGGGCTATCTTCGCTATCTTTCTTAACTTTACTAAACTCTAATACAATTGCCTTTTGACCTTCTGGCACCACAAACAGACCAGAAAAACTAAGCATCGCTAGAATAACAACAATAACTAAACCAAAGTTTTTCATTGATTGTATCTCCCAGAGTTGTAACGGTCGCTAGAGTAGCGGTCATTCGCCGAATTTAGCTGGCTGTTTTTCGTTGTACCTAGTTGCTGTCTTAAGTTATCAACATCATTGCGTTGACGAGCAGGCATTGCGTTTTCTTTCGATTGCTGAATAATTTTATCGAGCGGTAAATACATCATATTATTACCACCTTCTACATCAACAATTACCTTTGACGTGTTACTTAATACTTCTTCCATCGCATCAATATAAAGACGCTGACGCGTTACTTCTTTAGCAGCTTGGTATTCTGGTAATAGACGTTCAAAACGTGCGATTTCACCTTGCGCTTCAAGCGTTACACGCTCTTTATACGCTTCTGCTTCTTGCGTCATACGTGTTACACGACCACGCGCAGTTGGTTCAATCTCACGTTGATATGCTTCAGCTTCACGAATAAAGCGCTCTTCATCTTCTTGTGCAGCAATTGCATCATCAAACGCATCTTTAACTTCTGCCGGTGGACGCGCATCTTTAAAGTTAACGTCTGTCAGTACGATACCTAAATTATATGGCGTGATAATTTTCTCAAGTTCCTGCCAAGTGTCTTGACGCACCTGCTCACGGCCTTTCGTTAATACATCATCCATTTTTGCGTGACCAACAACATAACGCAGTGCACTGTCAAGCGCTTGCTGTAAGCTGTGGTCTGCATCCGTTACGCTGAAGCGGTATAAATATGCATCGGTAACACGGTACTGAACCACGAACTCAACACTTACCACGTTCTCATCTTCAGTAAGCATAAAGCCTGATGCAGAAAGTGAACGCACTGCTTCAATATCTACAGGGATGACACGATCAACAAACGTCATTTTCCAACGAAGACCTGGCATAGCAACTTCATGGAACTGACCGAAGCGTAATACAACACCACGCTCTGCTTCTTTCACCGTGTAAAAACCACTAATAGCCCAAACAGTAATAGCGATAATTAAAACAAATACCAGCGCAGGGCCACTTAAACCGCCGTTGCTTGATCCTTTTTTGCCGCCAAATAAGCCACCAAAGCGGTCGCCGTATTTGCGGAACACTTCATCTAAATCAGGTGGACCCTGATCTCGACCGCCCTTGTTATTCCATGGGTCTTTGTCGTTGCCATTGTTACCCGGCTCGTTCCAGGCCATAGCGTCACTCCAATATTAATAATTAAAATTAAACTTTGGTAAATTTACCAAAACCTTAGGGGATTTTCTAATTTTTACGGTAAACAAATATTTTTGAAAAGTTAAACCACTAATTCTTGTATTTGCTCACCGAACTCTTTTTTCAAGCGCTGCCAGTCTGACATAGGTAACCTGACATCTAATAGCCAATTACCCAGCTCATCAAAGTTTTCAGCTTGCACCGCATTTAATCGATAAAGCGCACCTTGTAAGCGACCTAATTGCGGCGGAATGCGCATATTTTCATGGAACATTTGTTCCGCCAAGCATTCGCCAATCGCTTCAAGCAATAGTTCACAACCTACCCCAGTTTGTGCCGATAACCAAACGCGAATAGGTCGACCTTCATCGTTGCGATCAATACGTGGAGACACCTCTTCCACTAAATCGATTTTATTGTAAACCAATAGCTGCGGTACTTCATCAGCATCGATTTCTCTCAGTACATCTTGTACTTGTTCGATATTTTCTTGACGCCTTGCATCTGCGACATCAATTACGTGAAGTTGTAAATCCGCTTCACGGGTCTCAGCTAACGTTGATTTAAACGCAGCGACTAAGTCATGGGGTAAATGCCTAATAAAACCAACAGTATCAGCAAGAATTGTTGGCCCCAAATCTGGCACCTCAATTTTACGAAGTGTTGGGTCAAGCGTCGCAAACAACTGATCCGCCGCATATACATCGCTATCGGTGATGCGATTAAACAAGGTTGATTTACCCGCATTGGTATATCCAACTAATGATACGGTTGGAATTTCATTTCGGTTTCGTGCGCGGCGTCCTTGTTCACGTTGTTTAGCTACTTTTTCTAAGCGCTTTAAAATATTTTTAATTTTGCCACGAATTAAACGGCGGTCGGTTTCAAGCTGGGTTTCACCCGGACCTCGTAAACCTATGCCCCCTTTTTGCCTTTCAAGGTGAGTCCAACCTCGAATCAATCGGGTAGAAATATGGCGTAGTTGCGCAAGTTCTACTTGTAGCTTACCTTCATGAGTGCGCGCTCTTTGCGCAAAGATATCAAGAATCAAACTGGTTCTATCAAGCACGCGACATTTACATATCGCCTCTAAGTTACGTTCTTGTGAGGGGGATAATTCGTGATTAAAGATGATTACATCTGCATCATGGATTTTGACAATCTCAGCAATTTCCTCAGCTTTACCGCTTCCGACGAAGTATTTGGCATGCGGTGATTGACGACTGCCTTGCACAACCGTCAATGCATTTACACCAGCTGAAGAAACGAGCATTTCCAATTCTTGCAAATCTTCTCGATCGCCTTCATTTGGAAATTCGATATGAACTAAGACTGCCTGTTCACCGGCTTCATAACGGTCAAACAAGCATTAAACTCCTATTAATTAGTAGTTACCGCTCTCGTCTTCTGCACCGCCCTGAGTTGCTTGGAAATTAACAGCTCGTGCAGGTACAACAGTTGAAATAGCGTGTTTGTAAACCATTTGGTTTACAGTGTTTTCTAGTAAAATTACAAATTGGTCAAATGACTGAATTTTGCCTTGTAGCTTGATGCCGTTAACTAAATAAATTGCTACAGGAATACGTTCACGGCGTAACGCGTTCAAAAATGGGTCTTGTAATGATTGGCCTTTTGCCATTGTTATTTTCCTTAGTTCTAGGTGTTCTTATAAAATTCGATAACTCTAACGAATTCAATTATTTTTACTGCACCACTTTACTAGCTTAGCGAACTTAACACGCGTTGCAAGTTTTCTTCATCGCCTGATTCTAGCCAAGTAATATTTTGCCAGCCACGTAACCAAGTCAACTGACGTTTAGCAAGCTGACGCGTAGCAGCTATGCCCTTAAAAACCATTTCATCATAATCATCCTCGCCCGCGAGATAATCCCACATTTGACGATAACCTACGCAGCGAATAGACGGTAGGTCTGGATGTAAGTCCTTTCTTGTATATAAGGCCAGAACTTCTTTTTCAAACCCCATATCGAGCATTATTTTAAATCTTTTTTCAATACGTTGGTGTAACACAGCGCGATCGCTCGGTGCAATCGCAAACTGTAAAACATCAAAAGGTAACGGTTCTGACTTAACCTTTTGTAGCTCACTCATTGGTTTACCCGTTAAACGGTATACCTCTAAAGCGCGATTAATACGCTGTGAATCATTTTCATTAATTTTTGCAGCTGCAACTGGATCGACGTGTGTCAGTTCTTGATGCAATGCGGGCCAGCCTTTCAGTTGCGCTTCTTGCTCAAGTTCAGCACGAATTGCTTGGTCTGCATTTGGTAATGGTGACAAGCCTTCAAGTAACGCTTTGAAATACATCATGGTGCCCCCCACCAACAGCGGAATTTTGCCTTGGCTATGTAACTGGGCAATATTATCTAGCGCATCACGGCGAAAGTCAGCTGCAGAATAACTATCAGCAGGATCGATTAAATCGATGAGTCGGTGCGGTGCTAATGCCAACTCTTCAGCATTCGGCTTCGCGGAACCAATATCCATGCCTTTGTATACCAACGCAGAGTCGACACTTATTGCTTCGGTATTTAAATGCTGACATAGCTGAATCGCTAAATCGGTTTTACCGGAAGCAGTCGGTCCCATTAAGCAAATAACTGGCAATTGTTGCAACGTTTTTCCTTGCTAAACTAAAAATTAATCGGTTAGTCAAAAAGACTGTTTTCTATGTCAATTTTAACAGTTTTCGTTTTAAAACTGGCAATTAATTCAGGCTTTTTTACCACTAACTCGACTAATTGCTTAGTAATTGTGTAGCCTAGCGGCTGAACTAAGGCAATATTTTTCAGCCAAGTCAGCCAAAACGTCAGATCGGCTTTTTCATTTTGTCGCAATGCATGGTCAAACAAGTTATCTAAGATTTGATTAACATCCACTGAATATAAAACCTCAGGTAATTTTTTCACTAACAAAAACTGAGAGTTGACGGCAATATCAAAACCAAGAATTCCTAACCATGAAATGTTGTCTTGCACTTTATCAAGCAAGTCTGACGATAAATTGATACGTACAGGTAACAGCAGACTTTTACTTTCAAGTTGCCCTTGTTGTTCAACATGCGTTTGCCAAAGGGTAAGGATTGCTGGCGTAAGATCGATCAACTGCGGTTCACCATTTACACTGCGCAGTGCTTTTCCTTGGCGTAGCGGCAATAACTCAATGCATTCTGCGCTATTAGTTGATTGCGGTATATCATTAAGCGTGTGATGAACTGCTGATTCAATGACCTGATCGGCGACTCCCTGATAGAAGGCATTTACCGAATGCTGTTTTACGCTATCGGGGACTTTATGATGCTGCATTAGCGGCTTTTTGTAACCTGAACTACCACTAGGCGCGGAAAAAGAAGCGCTTTGTTCACGCACTTGCGGCGTAGTCACCGCGCTGGGTTCATGCCCAGCATCAAATTGATGCATTTGCTGTAGTAGATAATCGCTAGTCTCATTACTTGGAATGATATCGAGCGGCTGTTCAAAACTAATCGCTTGCCTCACTGCTTGTACAATAAAGTCATGTACTAAACGCCCTTGATGAAAGCGTACTTCGTGTTTTGCTGGGTGTACGTTCACATCGACTTGGCGCGGTTCTATCTCAAGGTAAATAACAAAACCCGGAATATCATAGCCTGAAGCATATTCTTCAAATGTTTGACGAATCGCGTGAAAAATTAACTTATCACGCATCATACGACCATTAACATAAGTGTACTGCGGCTCTGTTTTATCGCCAACGGGTAATACCCAACCATACAGGCGTAAGCGCTCATCACCAGAATCGACATACACAGCCTGCTGTTCAAACACTTTCCCCGCAACTTGGGCAACACGCTTGACGTAATTTTCTTGCTGCATTTGTGCACGGTATTGGCGCACGGTTTTGCCATTATGCTTAAGCGTAATTGCCACATCAAAACGCGACAATGCAATGCGCTTTAGCAGTTCATCAATATGGTGAAATTCAGTTTTCTCGGTGCGTAAAAATTTACGACGAGCTGGTGTGTTAAAAAATAAATCAACCACTTCAATGGTTGTGCCATTAGGATGCGAGGCAGGCGTAATTTGTACCGCCATATCTCGCCCTTCAGCATACGCTTGCCACGCTTCGCTTTGTGCCTCAGTTTTAGAGGTCAATGTTAAGCGCGATACTGAGCTAATTGACGCCAAAGCTTCGCCACGAAAGCCTAGTGATACGATTTGCTCTAAGTCATCGAGTGATTTTATTTTGCTGGTTGCATGGCGCGACAACGCTAAAGTTAGTTGGTCTTTGTCAATACCAAAGCCATTATCGCGAATACGTATTAGTTTGTGACCACCGCGTTCAATATCAATTTGAATGCGCGTTGCACCCGCATCTAAACTGTTTTCCACCAGCTCTTTAACCACTGATGCGGGGCGTTCTACTACTTCACCAGCAGCTATTTGGTTGGCAAGGCGAGCGGGTAATATTTGTATAGACATAATTACAAGTTCAAAAATCGAGGTACTATTAGCTACGCGGAATAGTTAAGTTTTGCCCGATATATAACGTATTCGACGATAACTTATTAGCTTTTTTCAAAGAGCTAACCGTTACCCCATAACGACTCGCAAGCACACTGAGGGACTCGCCTGAACGTACCTTATGAAAACGCGGTTGATCTTTTTTCAACTTGGCAAAATATGAATCTTCAGGAGGGTTATTTCTAAAATACGCCTTTACCGATTTAAAAATTGCCGTCGCGAGCTTTTCTTGGTGGTCTCTGGTTTTTAGCAAACGCTCTTCTGTTGGGTTAGATATAAAGCCTGTTTCAACCAAAATAGAGGGAATATCAGGTGATTTTAATACAGCCAAACTCGCCGCCTGCGGCACTTTTTTATGCATGCGTGTGACTTTTCGCATTTCACTAATTACATCTTCAGCCACTTCAAAGCCGGTTTTCATTGAATGATCCATCGACATATCGAGTAATGCTTGCGCCAAGTAGCGCTCTTGCTGAGTATCTTTTAACACATCTGCCGCACCACCTAATAGCTCAGAGTGTTGCTCTCGATTTTCTATCCATTTACCAATTTCTGAATTAGCACGTCTTAGCGAAAGTACCCAAACCGAGCCTCCGCGAGGTTGCGGCGACGTAAATGCATCAGCATGAATGGAAATAAAGAAATCCGCTTTTTTGGTTCGAGCGCGCTGAGTACGCGTATTGTATTTTACGTAGTAATCACCGGTACGAGGCATAATTGCCGACATACCTTTTTCAGCATTGATCTTAGCTGCCAAACGTTTTGCTATTTGTAATGTAATCGTTTTTTCATAGGTACCTGATGGGCCAATAGAGCCTGGGTCCTCACCACCGTGCCCTGCATCAATTGCAACAACAATGTCTCTATCACTGCTAATATCGCGATTTTTTACAACGGTTTGTGCTTTCGGTTTTTCTTTACTGTACAAATCGAATACAAGTCGGTCGCTATACGGACCTGTTGGTGCGAGTGAAAAGATAACTGGTTTAACCGGTGCTAGCAGTTCAAATACTAAGCGCGTATCAGATTTTCGCTTTGGTGTGCTGTAGCGAATTTTTTTAATTAATTGATGTTTTTTATCAATTTTTGGAAATGTTGCTGCGCGCCCTGGTGTTGATTTTATATCAACCACCAAGCGCAATGGATTTTTCAAAAAGAAGTAGCTGTATTCAGGCTTCTCTTTCATATCGAGTACCACGCGGGTGCTCTCAGGAGACGGCCAAACACGCACACTGTCAATTTTGTTTGCAGCGTATAAGTTAACACTTACAAACATCATGACAATTGTAATTACTCGAAATAGAGATTTAATATTGTACCAATCGCTAGTCATTCTTCAGCTTATTTATTATTGTTTTGCCACTTTGACTGTTCGCCATTATGGTAATTCTACGCGCATTATCGACATATTCCATTGTAATCTCTAGATCTGCCTGTGCAAGCATTCCAGCGCCTTTTTCTGGCCATTCAATTAAACACACTGAATTATTTTCAAAGTAGTCTCGAATGCCCATAAACTCCAATTCTTCGGGATCTGCAAGGCGATATAAATCGAAGTGATAAACATTTTGTGAAGCTAATTCGTAGGGTTCAACCAAGGTATAGGTTGGACTTTTTACTTTACCGGTATGACCAAAACCTTGCACAACGCCGCGTGTAAGCGTCGTTTTGCCCGCACCTAAGTCGCCATGTAAAAAGATAACAGCACCTTCATGTATGCATGAAGACAATTTACTGCCTATGGCAACTGTTTCAGTTTCATCGGCCAAAAAGCAATTAAAAACCCCATCTTGCTGATCCATTTACTTCTCCACTAATCAACCAGTTTTCTAATTAAAGGGTACAGATCTGAGACTAACATGCCACGCTTACCCTGTTGCTCTGCAATTTCCGCTGCGCGGCCGTGAATATTAACAGCCAATTGAACAGCTTCAAAGTTCGGCATGCCCTGCGCAATTAAGCCAGCGATTATACCAGATAAACAATCGCCCATCCCAGCACTTGCCATACTGACGCTGCCCGACGTATTAATTACCGTATGATGACTATTAGCAACTAAGCTGCCCGCCCCTTTTAACAAGGCTATTGCGTTATATTGCTTTGCTAATTTAGAGACTGAATCAAAACGATTAAGTTCAATTTCAGAGCTTGGGATACCCAGTAACCTTGAAGCCTCTCCGCTGTGAGGGGTAATAATCATGTGCGCTAGGTCAATTGGCTTTTGAGCTAACAAGTTAAGCCCATCCGCATCAATAATAATTGGTTTATTGACCTTCTCGATTGCCTGCCATACGGTCTTACTCCAATTTGACAAGCCGAGGCCTGGGCCAATCACACACACATCGGCTTTTTCAATTAGTGGTTGCAACTCTGTTGCGTGCTCGACGGCGTGTACCATAAGTTCATAACGCCCTTGGACCACAATGGCGCGATTTTCTGGATGCGTCGCTACACTGACAAGCCCAGCACCTGCGCGCAGACAGGACTCAGCCGCAATGCGAATAGCCCCCGGCATAGGTTTATCGCCACCAATTAATAAAACGTGGCCAAGTTGTTGTTTATAACTATTGATATGACGAACCGGCAGTAATGCTTTTAACGCGTCATAATTTACTAACTGAGAAAGTGGTTTGACATACTCAATAAAAGCATCGGCTAACTCTAGTCCTGTAAAATATAAATTGCCAACATGCTGCTTAGCATTACCGCTTAATAATCCTTGCTTAAGAGCAATAAAGCTCACTGTATAATTAGCATTGATACAGGCCTTTGCCACCTCGCCTGTTGTTGCATTCAGACCTGAAGGTAAATCTACCGCAATAATAGGTTTATGCTGTTGGTTAATGTAATTGATAACATCTGAATATTCACCACTTAACTCACCGCAAAAACCGATGCCCAACAGCGCATCAATATAAACGTCGGCACTGGTATCTAAGCTATCAACTACTTTACCGCCTTGCTTTATGTAATCTAAGTAAGCGCGCTTAGCGTCACCCGATAACTGATTTACATCCTTAACACTGAATACTGTAACATCAAGCTCATGCTGCAAAGCATAATTAGCCATCCAATAGCCATCACCTCCATTGTTACCGCCACCAGCAATCACTTGAACTTTATCGCAATTACCATATTTCAACATCAGTAACTGAAAAACCGATGCGGCAGCCTGTTGCATCAGCGCGTACATCTCTACATTTTGCTGCGATGCAACTATCGCTTCATTGTCTTTTACTTGTTGGGCGCTATATGCAAACTGTGGTAAATTAGTGGTTAATTCTGGCGTCATTTATTTCACCTACTGGTATGTCTACTCTTAACTATCCGAATTTGGTAGAAAAAATCAAGCTTTGGGCAAAAGAGCTTGGTTTTGATCAAGTGAGTATCACCGATATTGACCTATCTCAGCACGAAGCACAATTACAACGATGGTTAGATGCGGGCTACCATGGCGAAATGGAGTATATGGCTGCTCACGGCATGAAGCGCGCACGCCCTGCTGAACTTGTGCCAGGCACACAAAGAGTTATTTCTGTGCGCATGAATTACCTACCACCGGATGCGAGTTTTGCTAAAGATTTAAAAAACAAACAAACCGCATATATAAGTCGTTATGCCCTTGGCCGCGATTATCATAAGTTAATGCGTAATCGCTTAAAGCAACTCGGTAAAAAGTTAGAACAAGAACTAGAACAGCATCAAATTACCTTAGGATTTAGACCCTTTGTTGATTCAGCTCCCGTGTTAGAGCGCCAACTAGCTGAAAAAGCAGGACTGGGCTGGACCGGCAAACACACGCTAATACTGAATCAAGAAGCGGGATCTTGGTTTTTCTTAGGTGAGTTATTTGTGGATTTACCGCTACCGGTAAACGAAGAGACGGTAGAGAACAAATGCGGAAGCTGTGTGGCATGCATTACTTCGTGCCCTACTGGTGCAATTGTTGAACCTTATGTGGTTGATGCAAGACGCTGTATTTCATACTTAACGATTGAAAAACATGGCGCTATTCCCGAGGAATTTCGTTCGCTATTAGGCAATCGTATTTACGGTTGCGATGACTGTCAGTTAGTGTGTCCGTGGAACCGCTACGGGCAGCTTACAGCCGAAGATGACTTCCATATTCGTAAGCAGTTAAAAAGTCAGGACTTACTTACGCTTTTTGCGTGGGATGAAGCGACCTTTCTAAAAAATACCGAAGGCAGCGCTATTCGCCGTATTGGTATTGAGCGCTGGCGACGCAATATCGCAGTAGCGCTAGGAAATGCAGATGCAAACATCGATATTATAAACGCATTAGAGAGCGCACAAAGCGATGCATCTGAAATGCTACTTGAACACATTCATTGGGCACTCGCACAACAACACAATAAAACAGCGCAAAGAGACAACAAAACAAAACGTTTAATTCGTATTATTGAGAAAGGCTTACCAAGAGATGCTTAACCCTTGGTAAGTAACCTCAGATGTAAATCGCAAATATGCCTCTAACGGTTGTTTTTCTTAAACTTAAGTAATTGAAGTTGAAATACAGAGCGTTTACTTCAGCATAACACTTAGATCATTTTCAAGCTCAGTAAAGGCGCGTGTTATATCTTGCAATAAGTCCTCGCGAGCAACCGATTTTTGAATTGTGTCATCCACTTTTTTATAAATGTATTGCTCCTGATCTTCATCTAAGCCCATCAGTGGTATCCGATCTTCAAACTCTTCCTGTAATTCTCTAAAAATTGCCTCATTCATTTCATGACTGAGATTGAGTACACCCACTAAATCTTCAAATTTATCGCGAACCATAGAAAACGCTTGTCGTAACTTAAGCTTTTGGTTGCCTAGTTGCTTACGGGTTAAAATGGCATCAAGTTGATGCTCTGTTACGCCCACCACAAAGCAAATATTATCGCGAATACGTCCTAGTTTTTCGGGGTCATCACTTGGTAAGTTCATAATAAGCAGGCTAACCCTTGGGTAATTTACTAGAATTCTCGGCATAAACTCATATAAACGCCCTTTATTTTGCAACAACTCAAATAGCTCGACCACCATAGGTGAGCAAATCCCCTCCGAGCTGTATTGAGAGCGATTATTTTTGGTACGAAACTCAATGCTCGTTTTAAGGCCAAAACTACGCATGCAATTAATGAGCGCTTGCGCGAGCTCTTCTTTTTCATCAATTTTGCCAATTTGCTCTACATACTGCACTATGCTACCCATTTCACTACTATTGGCCATTGCATTAAACGCAGTGTCCGTAGCATCTTGCAGCTGTTGTTCTAGCATACGTTTGTTTTCGACTACCTTAAACAAGGTGTCTAATTTGCCTTGTAACTCTTGCTGGCCAAACGGTTTAACTATGTAGTCTTCGGCACCTACGTTATAGCCTTCGATGCGCTCTTCAACAGAGCCTCTGGCAGAGACAAACATCACAGTGATGTTAGACGTTTCAGGGTCTTCTTTTAAGCGTCGACACACCTCATAACCATCCATATCTGGCATACTAACATCTAATAAAATCACGCTTGGGTTAATTCTTCGAACCACCTCTAAACATTCTGGCCCGCTTGCAACACAATGCAGATCGTAATGATCTTCCAGTATTTCCTCGATTATTTCCAAGTTAAACGGTTCGTCATCAACAGCAAGTACTGTGTTTGAATTCATGACTTACTCCTTGTTTTCCATTAATTTATACTGAACTAAATTTAGCTTAGTCAAAAGTATTAGAAACTGGCAAACTAACAAATACACTCGCACCTTTTTCAAGGTTGTTTTCAGCCCAAATACGGCCGTGGTGCAAATCGACAAACTCTTTACAAATCGCCAGACCAAGCCCTGTGCCACCAGCACCACGATTAGTTTTACTGCTTTGTTCAAACTTGTTAAATATTGTTTTCAACTCTTCATCTGGAATACCTAGTCCACTATCGCGCACAGCTAATTGCACCATGTCGTTGTGATGGTCTATTACGACTTCAATTTCACTGTGTTCATCGCTAAATTTAATTGCATTACCTAGTAAATTTCGGATCACTTGCGCGATTTGATCACAATCACAATCGACAAAAAACGGGTCTTTTTCTGGTACAAAATGCACATTAATAGTTTTTGCTAATAGTGCGCCCGACATATCGTCGATGCTGGTTCGCACTAATTGATTCAAATTGTGCTTACTGGGATTGAACGGAAACTTACCCGCATCTAATTTAGATAGGTCGAGTAAATTGTTTAACAAAGACAGAAGTCGCTGCCCTGAGCTTTCGATACGAGAAAGGTATTTTTGCAGTTTATCTTTGGGGATTGGCTCACTATTGAGTTTATCCAAGCCGAATTGAGAAAAACTCAAAATTGAATGCATTGGCGTACGCAATTCATGAGACATGTTTGCCAAAAATTCCGACTTACTTTTGTTAGCAAACTCCGCTTGGTTTTTCGCAGCCTCGAGTTCTTGGGTGCGAATATTTACTTTTTCTTCAAGTAATTGCTTTGCTTCTTCTAGTAGCTGTTGTTTACGCTTAAGATGCGCAATATTTTTTAGAATAACTGCAGTGGATGGCTCGCCATGCACGTCAATCTCACTAAACGAGCCTGAAAACGGTACTATGTCATCTTTTGCTGTTGTAACCACAAACTCAAAATTAAACTGAGGTTGAAAGCTGGCAATATTGTTTTTAATTTCATTCGAAATAGCACCGTCTAGCAATTCAAAAAATGATAAGTCATGTACTTCATCTTGCTCTCTGGCAAATAAACTTAAAAATGCATCATTGGCTTCTAAAATTGTGCCATCGTTACTAAAGATAGCAATCGCATCAGGCGTATTTTTATAGATAACGCGTAGTAAGCTGTCTTTTTCGATAAGCGCATCAACGGTGTCTTGTAACCGAGATACCAGCTCTTGGTTGCTTTGTTCAAGCTGCTCACTGTGCCATAGTTTATAAATGGCTTGTAACAACACACTTTCATCAAGCGGTTTTTCCAGTACATCGTCAACGCCTAACCGCACCGCTTCAATTAGCGCACTTTGGTGTGGTTTAGAGGTTACTAGAATGCAACGACAACCTGAATTGATCGATTTAATTTGGCGAAATATATCAATCCCAGTGATTTCCCCCATATTAAAATCACTTACCAGTAAATCAATTTGGTGTAGTGCCGCACGTCCAATCGCTGAGAATTCAGTATCTGCGGTAATAACATCAAAGTGCGCCCCTTTTAAACTTGATTCTAAACGCATTAAGCGAGTCTCGTTGTCATCCACCAATAAAATTTTAGGTAATTTAATATCAAGATTAGCGGCGCCTATCGCTAACCCTTCTTCAAGTAGGCCTATAACTTCCTTATTGTTATAAAATGGATGAATTACCAGGGCGCGAGGTAGCGCATTAACCAGTTTTGTAAAGCTGTCACTGAGTTTGCTGCCCTCGACATTAGGGGCCAGTAAAAATACATGCACATCGCCATATAATTGTTGGGTTTGCAGTACTAACTTCTCGGGAACGCCTGAGGCAAAAACAATTGCTTCATAAAATGTGGGTTCGCTACTTGGTTCAAAATCGCTGTAATGATGTAGATCTACTTGGCACGTCAATAACTCCAGTAAAACTTTTAAGCGCATTGCCAAAACACTTGAGTTATCTAGAATTAAAATCCTTTTTTGCATGTTGTTTTTGCTGTTTCCGCTGTTGACATAAATTAAGCGTAGTTCGCTTTTGCGATAAACTCATACTCGACCAAGATAAAATCTCTTCTAAGGTGCGAAAACAGCCCAAGCATACGTCATCTTCATTTAAGCAACAGTTTTCAACACACGGACTTTTAACTGTTTGTTGCGACATAAAATTTAGTTTATTTTCATATTTTTACTTACTTATAGTTTAGAACATTGCGATATACTCGCTGTAAATAACGCGAATAATTGCGGAGAAATCATGAAAAAAGCACTGTTACTAGCGACGACTTTCGCCACTACTTTAACAGCCTGTGATCTTGCAGAAGATCCTAAGAAGGCATTGGAACGTCAATATTTTGCAGAGCATCAAGAGTTACAAGAAGTAATTGAAGCGATCCGTGCTCAAGGCATTGAAGCCGTTAAACAAGGCTCTGAAGCAGGCTCAGTTGCAGCATGTGTTGCAGGTAAGCTAGATGCGGACCCGATGGGCGCATTAGTTGAGGTAGAAGGTGCGTTGCAGGATTCAATGGATTTATCTCAATTCATTGAAACGCTGTCAAACCTATCTGAACAAGAGCTTTCTCTCGAAAGCCTGCCTGATCTTATCCGCCAAGGTGGCGATGTATTAACTTACGTAAAGCATATGCTATCGCAGTACGATGTTGCTGAAATTCAACAGCAAACCTCTGAGTTAGTTGCTAATGGCAAAACAAAAACACAAGATTTAGGGCAGCACCTACGCTCACTTGTCGAGCAATGTGAATAAGAATTGTTTTACCTTGCTTTAATATCACTAAATATTAGTGACGCTAATTCAAATAAAATAAAAAAATGGTCAGCGATTGCTGACCATTTTTTTATTGATTAGTTATTATCTGGGTCGTCTTCAGGTTTTGTTTTAAATACCTTTTCCGGAGTTGGCTTAGGCGCCCAATCTGGATCGAGCTGTAAGTTAGAAAATGGTGACGATTTTTCAGTGTCATTTTTATCTGCTTCACTGTCTTGATCAGTCTTGTTAAGTTCATCGTCAATTTCATCATTTACTTGTTCTTTTAATGCTCGCCAGCTTGATTTCGGTTGTTCATCTTGCGATTCACTTTCTACTGAAGGCGGCAAAATCTCATCGTCAGATTGCTCATCCATTTGCGCTTTAATTGCACGCCAACCGCCTTGATTCACATCGTTGCTATCATTCTCTGCACTTTCAACGCTATCACTAGTAACCGGCTGATTATCAACTAGGTCTTGCTCAAGTGCATTGATATCAAAATCATTAGGCTCTTGTTGCAAGCTTGTGTCAGGCTGCTCAAGAAGATCGTTATCAGCTGATAAATTAGCTTGCTCTTGATCTAATTTGATTTCAACTTGAGCTAACATATCCGCATCGTCGCGCGCTGGTAATTTTGACTCGTCATCAAGAGAACCATCTTTTTGATCTAACCCCGACAAAAATCCCTTACCCGCAGCAAGGCTTTGCGCCAACTCTTCTTCAAGCGAATATTCGCCATCTGCTTGCTCGTCGTTTTCCGCTGATTTGTCGTAGTGATTTAAATAATCAAACATGCCGTCATCAACTGCACGTTTTGCCGCGCGGCGTTTAAACTCAGAGTGAGGAACCATATTTTCAGGCGCATCGTCATCAGTTGACTTAAAATAATCAGGGTCAGTGTATGCCGTAGCAGGTTCACTGCTATCTGGTGGCAATAAGCTATCATCATCTTGAGATTGAGCTTCAGATTGACCTAATTCTTCCTGTAACGCGTTGGAGTGAGTAAGCGCTGCTCTGTCATCCATTAGGTCGTTATCGAACGTATTTCTCGTTGAGTCGCCATTATCCAAACCTGATGCACTGGCCTGCTGTGCAGTGGTTTCGTTAAATGGCATATCGAATGATTCATCAGATGAAAGTGATTGCGTTGTTTTTTCGATTTCTGCATTGGTATCAGGCGTAAAGTCATTAGATAAATCGCTCTCCCCTGACTCTAAAATACTTTCGTCCGAAGTTGACGATGCACTTGGCTGCTCAGCTTCATTATTTAATGACTCTGCGCCCTGTGCGCTTAGCGTAGGAGGTTGCGTTTCATCATCGCTAATTTGCGGAGTTGTACTGCTAATATCGTCTAACTTTTCAGTAAACTGTTTTGCTTTATTAAGAATTGCATCAAGCTCTGCAATATGATCAACCGCGGGCTTATCTGTATCTTCTACACGGTGAATATCTAGATTATCAGGCGCAATCTCAGACACTGAGGTTTCATATGAGCCTGGTTCTGGGTAAACCGTTTCTTGCTGCTTTTCTTGCATTTCTTGTTCGGCAACTTCTGCTGGCGATGGCGCTGTAGTATCAAATTTAGGTTCGTTGTGACGATTCATATTCTCTTCACGTTGACGCTCTTCAGCACGTTTTTTCTCTTCTCGCTTCGCTTCGTTGTGGCTATCAATCAACGCCATCCATTCATCAACTTGCTGGTCGCTAAATCTCAGCTCTTTGAAGCCTAAAATGTATGGGTTCACTTGCTTTTTATGCATCACCACAATTGGAAATTGTGATTTAAATACCGCCATATCGTTAAACGCGACAATCGGCTCTATTTCATCATTTAATCCTAAAATCTGCGCAACGGCATGACAGCATTGATTCACTACTTGTAATGGGCTTTCAAAACCAATAAGTTCATCCCCAACTTGCTCTTTCCACTCTGGTAAGGTTGCGCTACCGATAATTGCGCCGCGCTGCTTTTGCGGCAGTACAACGAAAATTCCATATTGCGATGCAATAACACTGTCTAATACTACTTCTTGACCATTTGCGAGTGTGACTTCAACGCGTTGACGACGGAAGTATAAATCTGGGTCGAGTGCGCCTTTTGGTAACTTTTTCTTTTTCTTTTCAGCAACTTTTGAACCCATTGCAGCAATGTCTTTTGACATTTCTTGGGCTTTTTCTTTGGCTTTCTCTTTAATTTCGTCCATGCGTGAACGCACAAATTTCACATAAACAAATATGGCAACCAAAACGACAAGCAATAAAATAATCGGCAACATCATAGCTTCTAATAAGCTTGATTCTTCTACTGGAATATCATTTTGCCACGTGACAGGTGCTCTTTTAACTGGCGCAGCAGGTTGCGCTTTAGGCGTTTCTTTTGCTTCGGTTTGCGTTTTTGAGTCAAGTTCAACGACCTGCTGTTCGTTGCTATTGGTTGCTTTTCCATTCTTAGTTAAGTCACCACTAGCATCTTCTTGGGTTTCAAAAGTTTGTTGTTCTTGCTGCTTAGCTTCTATAGCTTCAAATCGCTCTTGTGCTAAACGCTTTTCTTCTTCGCTTAAACTCGTTTGTTGCGTTTTTGCGCTTTCTGTTGCTTTATCTTCAACTGCTTCAGGTTGATTACACAGGCGTTCATAGTCACGCTGAGCGCGGCGATAAGTTGGATGGGTTTTGCTATGCTGATAATTGCTCATTTGCTGTTTCAGCAATATACAAGCAGCTGAATTGGCATTACTTTCTGACGAAAAAAATGCACAAAATAACACAATAGAAAGTAATAAAACTCTAACTTTACCCATCGACTATGTAACCAAACTTTAACCAAATTAACGACTTGTTATAAGCTTACGCATTTCACGCATTATTGCCAATATATCCGTTCGCAAATTTATCTAATTAAAGCAATATTTTTGATTTAAGTTCAGATATATAACCTATGAATAGTTCAAATTAAACAATAAAAGCTTTTTAGAACGCTTGGTTATATAAAAAATAAAGGAGGGTTTACGAATTAACAGCTATCGTTGACTTAACTAAAAACAAAATCAAAGGTAGCCAATGATTTTTCACAATTACACTACTTGAGGCCAAACTTTTTATTGTACTTATCAAGTGCTGCTTGTACGCGATTAACAATTTCTTTATCGGTTTTTTTACTGAAGGCGATACATGCTGAGCGATCACTCACATTAGCTACTTCGAGACTACGCACAACATCAGTATATTGCCGCTCAATTCCCGTTAACGATTCAGACATTTCCCATTCAGATTGCACCAAAAAATCCACTCGCCCTGCAAGAAACTTTCTTAATTCGGCACTAGGATCGGCTGACACATCTAAATGTTGCCCTTCAATAAAACCTTTTTCGAGTAAGGTTTCATGACTACGCGCATTGCGCCCAACTGAAATAACATAATTTTTCGCATCTTCAAGTGACGTAACATTAATATCATCACGCGCCGCAAGGTGAAACAAATACACTTTCACCGGTGCCATAAGCGGACATACCCATTGGTATTTATGCTCTCGTTCTGGCGTTCTAAAAATTGAATAGATAAGTGTATTTTCGTCGTGTTCTGCCATACTCATGGCACGCGTCCAAGGATAGCTTCGAATATCATATTTGTATCCCAAGCTATCGAGTATTGCTTTTACTTTTGTTGTTGAACGACCGACGATAACGCCGTTATCATCGGTATAATTAAATGGTCGCCACTCTTCAGTCACGACCGACAACGCAACCTCATCAGAGGCTTTCAGTTCATAACAAAATAGTAAAAGTAATACTGCCGCAATTGAACGCACTAGTGAGTAGCTCCTTGCTTTATGTTGCCGCTTGATTAACTTGCGACTCTTTTAAAATAGACATTTTCGGCGGTTGTAGCGCAATAACAGAATCGCCCTCTTCCGGTTTTTGTTCACCGCCAATTTGCACTGGCTCAATAAATTTTTGCTGACGCCAAATAAATAACGGAATTGCGTCTTTATTTACTTCCAAATAATCTTCCCAAGTAAATGCGTCTGCAATGCGTGTTGCACTGACTTTACCGCCTTTCGCTATCACCCCCGAAAGACGCGCAAACGTAGCATCTTGTGCAAATAAATTCTGGCGCGATAAGAAAGTCGCACTGTCTTTATTTGCTTTCGCGTGCACATCAGACGATTTCAATGAAAACACCTTATCCTCACCGATTAAATGCGCGAAATGTTGAATACCCAATGCGTTGTAAAGGCGGTTTGGCGATAAGCCTAGCACTTTACTAATGTCAGTTAGCGGCAAATAACGTTCAGCATGCTCTGATTGCGGGTTACCGTAATAGCAAGGAAAGCCATCCATGCGCGCCATTTTGCAGTTTTCCCATGCAGGATCTGAAAGGTAAACACTCACACCGATATCTTTAAGGCCCCTTGCCACTTCACGTGCCACATGGTTTGCACCAATAATAAGTACTGTTGCGGGTTCAGGCTGGCGAAGCTTTAACAACTTGGTAAGTGGCACAGCAGTTAAACTTTGCAAAACAACCGTCACAATAATAACGGTAAAGATAAGCGGCACTAACTTCTCAGAAGTAGGCACACCGGCTTTAACCATACTAAGCGCAAATACCGAGCCTACCGCGGCAGCAACAATGCCACGCGGCGCAATCCAGCTAAGTAATGCACGGGCGCGATAATTGAGGTCTGAGCCAAATGTTGATAACAAAATCGATAGCGGACGTGCCGCAAACAACACAAATGCCATAAAAATAAGTACATTGGCGCCAAGTTGTTTAATATCGTCAACGTGTAATCGCGCTGCGAGTAAAATAAACAAGCTTGAAATTAAGATCATTGATAAATCTTCTTTAAATTCAAGCACAGCATCAATTTCTAAGTCATCTTGGTTCGCAAGCCAAATACCAAAAACGGTTACGGCAAGTAATCCTGATTCATGGCTAAGATAATTTGAAACACTGAAGGTTGCTAATACCAACGCTAAAATACCAAATTTATGCAATTCATACGGCAGCCACTGACGGCGAATTAATAAACTCGTAAACCAACCCGCAAAGAGACCCAGTGATAACCCCACCACTAATGTCATAAATAATGCGCCAAGTGTGTGGTTAAAAATACTTTCTTGGCCCGTCAACATTACCGCTTCAAATACCAATACGGCGAATAAAGCACCAATAGGATCAATTACGATGCCTTCCCAACGCAATACTTTATCAATATCTTTATGCGGCCTCATGGCATTTAATAACGGTGCGATAACCGTTGGGCCGGTTACAACTAGCACAGCACCAAGTACGGCAGCCACACGCCAATCGAGGTCTAACACAAAATAAGCGGCGCAGCCGATCACCACAAACGATGCCAACATACCGATGGAGCACAGGTTGCGCACGACTTTTTCGAGCCCTTTTAATTCTCTAAAATGGAGGGTAAGTGCACCTTCAAATAAAATAACGGCAACGGCTAAGGAGATTATCGGAAACAGTAAGTCACCAAATAACGCATCTGGGTCAATTACATTAAAACCAGGCCCTAATAAAAGACCGGTAACAAGTAGGAATAAAATAGCTGGTACTTTAAAAATCCATGCTAACCACTGCGCCGCTACTGAAAACAAAGCAACCAGTGCAATATATACCGCTGACATTGAGAATTCACAAATTTATAAATTGAATATTACAATAGTATATCTTGGATAATTAATTCTATAGCTTTTTCACAATAAAATTTTATTTCAAATCAAGTGTATTAACGTTCATTTCACGCACCAGCACTTGCATTCTAAATCACTCTCACGCTACAGTAATCGCAACGATTTAAGCCGTATTTTCAGCCAAATATTTCATGTTAAGTGCCAGCGAAAAAGAAAAAATTGAACTAGAACATCAAGCAGCCAAGCTCTTTTTACGCCTATATGAAAAACAATTTAACTTACCCATGCGCCATATTTGGCATAACCAACCGAGCAAACCCGATGTAAGCTGTTACCAAGGTGAAGATAAGCTTGATATTGAAATTGCCCACCTTTATGGCAGCGAAAAAGAAGCAATGGCAATTCTGCATCGAGAACTCAGCAGCGAAACCAAAGAAAACCTAAAAGCACTGTTACTCGAGCCAATAGAAACTCGTTTAACCAAAGCTCTGCAGCGTATTTTAGCTAATAAAGCATTAAAACATTATGATTCTAAACGCGTGTGGCTGGTGATCCGCAACGCAAATCCATTTTGGCGCAATGACGATATTCAAACCCTGCAACATCATTTTGCTATGCCAACTCCGCACCCATTCGAACAAGTTTGGATCATTGGCGATATGCAAGGGCACTCTGGTTTAACCCAAATTTATCCCTAGGGATTGTTGAACGTTACAATTCTATTTTTCTCTATTTGAGCACTTGTGTTGCTGCGTTCAATATGCGGCTAAGCAATTTAGGCAAGTATCACGCTACCCAATGCACCTTTCTCACGCCTATAATTGAGATTCACCTAGCTAACAATGAGAAAAGTGTACGCAAGAGCACCTTTGGAAAACACTTAATTGACCAATGTAAATTAATTTGGTGTAATCGTTCAAAATTAAAATTGAATACAATATACCGATGAAAAAATTAGCTCTGTTATCTAGCTTTTTATTTACACCTTATGCCAGTGCAGATACATCCAGTGTGGACAACATTTTGGTTAATGTGAAAAATTGCAGTAAAACCATCGTACTTCGTCATCAAGCGCTTAGTAAAGAACAAGAAAACGCTGCATGCAAAATGCTATCAGCGCAAGAAGCAAGTTTTCATAATGTTTTTAATACTCAAAATAAGCCTGTAGAAAATGATAATAATCACCGCTTACGAGCCAATATTTATCAAGATCGCGATGCCTATGTGCAGTATGTAACCAAACACTTTGATGTTCCAAGTGATAATGGCGGCATGTATTTGGAAGGTTTGCCGCATTTACCCAATAACTCAGCTGAATTCGTCGCTTACCAAAAGAAAGGGCAAATTTGGAATTTAAGCCATGAATATGTGCATTACCTTGATGGCCGCTTTAATATGTATGGTGACTTTTGCGCTAACTTGCACGATTCTCATTCGGGCCCAGAATATTGTCCAAAACCAGCACCATTATTACCTCATTTAGTGTGGTGGAGTGAAGGAATTGCTGAGTACATCGCAAAAGGTAAAGATAACGAACGCGCAGTAAAAGCAGCAAAAAAACAAATCATTCATTTAAGCGAACTATTTAACACCAGCTATGAGCAAAATGGCGGCTCTGAACGCGTTTATGTTTGGGGTTATTTAGCATCGCGCTATATGATGGAAAAACAGCGCGACAAAGTTGAACAAATGCTGGCACTAACGCGCAAAGGTCAATATACCCGCTACCAAGCGCTGGTAAAACAATGGGGTAAATCAATGGATAATGATTTTAGCCAATGGCTTGCAGAGCTTAAGTAATAACTTCTCTAACCTATCCCTAGTAAAGGCTTTAATGTTAAATATTAAAGCCTTTTTTAAACTTAACTCTCATCTACTCGCTTACCTAAAATCGTTAAGCTGTATTCTTTATCATCCATTTTTGCCACATTTGGCAACTCACCCCAAACGGCAAAATCATTTTTAATAAAAAGTCGCATGCTAGGTGTATTGTGGCTAAAAATAAATGCCAACAAACTTTTGATTTGAAGCTTAGGTGCAAGAGATTCTGCAAAGTGCAATAACGTTTGCCCAATCTGCTTACCGCGTTGATTACTGTCAACATAAATGGCAATTTCAACAGTACCATTATATGCTGGGCGACCGTAAAACGACTTAAAGCTTAACCAAGCAACCACCTGTTCATTATCTTCAACAACATAAATTGGCCGAGTGTCAGTATGGCTATCAAACCATGCTTGTTTACTTGCCACTGATTGTGGTTCGGTATCCGCGGTTACCATTCGACTGTCTACCGTTTGGTTATAAATGTTGACTATTGCGGGTAAATCGATTTGTTTTGCTATACGCGTTTTCATTTTAAGTTCTAAATAAAATTGTCACTGCCAAGCCATAGTATCACTCGCCAAGACCTGATATAAATAACTAAATTTCATATTAAGCGAGAGCTACTTATGCAACTTTATGGTTCGCTAACCTCCCCTTATGTACGCCGCCTTCGCGCACTGGCTATCGAAAAAGATATCGAATTCGACTTTTTAAACCTTAATATTTTTGCCGAGAAAGACCGAGAAACCTTAGTTAAACTCAACCCAACGCGAAAAATTCCTATGTTGCTTGACGGTGAACAAGTGATTTTTGATTCAAACGTTATTTACCGTTACTTGGCCCAAAAATTAGATTTCACCCCGTTAAGCTGGAACCAAGAAAATACACTGACTCTAATTAACTCTGCGAATGATTCATTGGTTGAGCTTTTAATTTGTCAGCGCTCAGAATTCGACACCAATGACGACAAACTGTTTTTCAATTTACAACGTGAGCGCGTAAACGGCGTTTTATCAGTGTTAAACGATGCCGCAGAACAAGGTACATTTAGCGATTATAACTACGTCGCTTTATCACTGTTTTGCTTACTGGATTGGATTATCTTCAGAAATTTAACCGATTTGACTCGCTATAGTGCGCTTCAAGTATTCCATTCAGAGCATAAAAATCGCGCTTCGAGCATCGAAACAGCACCAAGAGATTAGACACTATGAGCGAACATTTAGAACGCATTAATGACTTTGTAAACCAGTTAAAACAGTCACAACAAGCATTTGTGCTATCAAGTGAAAGTGGTTTACTAATCGCGCAGTCAGAATTTAATGATGAGCGCGATGCACTGTTAATTTGGTCATCATCAGAAATGGCGCAACAACAGTGCAAAGGCGAATGGCAACACTTTAACGTTATCGAAATCAACTTTGATGACGTAGTGGATTTATTACCGCACCTTAGAGAAGATGAGCTACTTATTGGTTTAGACTTAAGTGACGAACAAATCGCAATTGAGCTAGAAGCCGATTCATTGCTTGAAGCACTTTCAAATGATTAAAATTATCCCTCTTACTGAACACTATTATCAGCAAGCGATTGCGCTTGCTAACTTAGTCCACGGCGACAACTACCTTGATTTAGCAAACTTAATTGAAATGCAAAGCAAGGCAACCAAAAGTGGTATCAATGCCAACTTTATTGCATTAGAAGATGGTAACGTCGTGGGCCTACGCTTGAGTTATGCCGCCAATCAATGGCCACTTGATAAATGGTGTAGCCCGTCTTTATGGCCTTGCCAAGAAGATAAAATGGCGTACTTTAAATGTATTGCCGTTGCTCCTAATCAACAAGGTAAAGGCATTGGCCCTAAGCTATTAAATGCATCAATCGAAGCACTCAAGCAACAAGGTGCCAAAGCGGGTATTGGCCACTTATGGCAACAAAGCCCTGGCAATGGTGCGGTAAAATATTTTACTAATGCAGGCGGAAAATTGATTAAAGAGCACAAAAATCGCTGGTATAACTACAGCATTGAAGAGAATTATCACTGCACTATTTGCGGCGTACCTTGCTACTGCAGTGCGGCAGAAATGGTGATTGAATTTTCATGAGCCAATTATACGATCCGCTGCAACATCTTCACTGCCAAGGACAAGCCTTTGCCCCTAGTTATTGGGCCAGTACTATTGATTTGCCAACTGCTAGATCAAGCGTAACCAGTCAACAGCAGTTTGATGTTGCAATAATTGGCGGCGGTTATTCGGGGCTTTTAACTGCATATCATTTAGCAACTGAACATCACTTAGATGTATGCGTACTTGAAGCCAATCAGGTAGGTTTTGGTGCCAGTGCTCGAAATGCAGGCTTTGTACTTAAAGGCTCAGGTCGCTTAAGTTACCCTCAAATGACCGAGAAGTGGGGAGTCGATGTTAGCAAAGGGATTTATGCCGAATTCAGTGATGCTGTAAATCGCGTCGAGCAACTTATTGCAAAACATAATATTGCATGTGATAAACAAGAAAATGGTTATTTAAAAATTGCACATAATCAAAATGCATTGCAAACCTTAAATGCCCAAGCTGAATACATTCAAACACACTTGCAAAGTTCAAGCACACCGCCTTGCCAATGGCTGAGTCAAGACGAGCTCAGTGCGCACTACATGAAAAATCAACAAGCCTATGGCGCACTGCGCTACAGCGATAGTTTTGGTGTGAATCCATTAAAGTTATTACTTGGCTATCGTACTGCGATGCTTGAGAGCGGTGTAACCCTGTTTGAAAACGCGTTAGTTGAAAATATAACGGAAACAGTAAGTGGCTTTCAATTATCAATTAATGGCTGCCAACTAAGCTGCAATAAATTAGTTATCGCGGGCAATGCATACAATAGCAAACTAACACATAAGGCTATTAACAACCGATATTTGCCTATTTTAAGCAGCATATTTGTCTCTAAGCCACTTACAGCACAACAATTAGCAGAATCAGGCCTACAAACCAACCAAGTATGTATGGACACGCGAACACTAAAATACTATTTCCGATTATTGCCAGACAACCGGCTTTTATTCGGTGGTCGCGGGGCTGTTTATGCCAAACATCAAAATAAATCAGTGTATTTAGCCAACTTAAAAAAGGGCCTAAGCGATTGTTTTCCAAGCCTTGGTAATATCGAGCATGATTATTACTGGAATGGTTTTATTGCCGCCGCTCTCGATGATATGCCGCACATTAATTTTGACGGCAAACTTGGCTTTATACTGGGTTATTGTGGTGCTGGTGTGTCGTTTAGTGCGCAGGCTGGCTATCGCATGGCTCAAATGGTAGCAGGTAAAACAGTACCAAACTTACCTCTTTACAACACACCTCTCCCCTACTTACCTTTTCCGCATTTTAAACGGCTAGGACAGTTTGCTTATTATCAATATGCACAAGTGAAAGACCGCTTTTATTAAATAGTGCGCTTATGCGCATTATTTAACGATTTCACTCAGTAATAACCTAAGCCCTAGTTATTCCACCAATATTTGCTAAAATAGTTGCTAACTCATTCATTTATTGGATATTCAGTGAAAACCCATTTAGGCCGCCGCCCTTTTACTAATATGGAAATTCATACCTTATTCAAAGGGTATATTTATGGCGACCACAAAATGCCACGAGAACAAGCTAAGCATTGGCACTTTTGGCTGCCATTAATAAGCTATTACACTGGCACATTTAGTGACGAAATTGGTCAACTCACACTGGATAATGTAACGAAGCAAGATGGTCATTACTTTTTTGACTTTCATACCAATAACAAAATAAAACCACGTCGTATTCCTGTGCACCCCATGCTTATTGAGCATGGTTTTTTAGACTATCTTCACTTTTTAAAGCAACAAGGGCAGCAACGCTTAATGTTCGACTTGCCTGCAAAGTCTGGCCGTTACAGTGAAAAAGTGCGCATATGGTTCTCAGGTGAAGGTGAACGTGCGGGTTACTTGCAAAAATGCCATATCCCTAATATTGATTTAGATGGCAGAAAAGCGGCCATTAGCTCGTTTCGATTGAACTTTGAAGCGCAAATTCGCATTTCATCCATTCAAGCTGGTAGCAAAGATGCATTTAATTATTTAATGGGGTTTAAGGACTACGCACAGACCGAGTTCGAAAACAGCAAATTATTGTGGCAGATTATCCGTGGTGTGAGAGCGCTGCCAGGCAGTATTTCATGGCAACGCTTTTGTGATAGACACTAGGCGCGATTTTTAACCCCAAAACTAGAGCGTGTTGATCTTTGTGGTCTAAATTCTGTTCAAATCCAAAGCGTTTTGATCGCGGCGTTGCTTTGTAGGCCTAGCGGGCTAAGTCAAGAAGCAACAACAAAGAACAAAACGCTTTGGGTTGAACCTTTTAGGCTGCGCTTGTTTGGCGTTTATACTGTATTGCCTTATGTGGATGCAGGGTAAGGTGACTTTGCGGGAGCACAAAGTCTTTATCGCTCATTTATGTAAAATAACGACACCACAATCGCTCTGCCTCGTCTAAATGACAAATAAACTGCTGCAGAAATAGGCAGCAAATATCAACACGCTCTAACTTCTATCACAGACAAAAGCCAATAACTCGGTCTCTTTTTGATATTTTAATCGTGTAACTTTATGTTCACAGTGTGCACTTAAATCAAGCCATTTGCTTGGCTTTTTAGCACTGTTTAATGACCAACGATAAATTACATTTTCTTTACCATAAATCAGCGCATCATCACCTTGCCAAGCATAATAATCAACACCTTCGGGCAGCTGCAATACAGGTTTAAATGAATGGTCTTCGCTATTAAATAACGTAATCCACTGCTGATTATTTTTATATTGGCTAAATGAGTACACATTTAGCGTTTGATTAAACGCTAAAGTGCGACCTATATTACCAGCAACAGGTTTACCAGTTTGTTTTTGTGTATTACCAAAATAAAGGGAATGTGGCTCTCCGAGCACAAAAGTAATTAAGTCGTAATTTCTTCCCCAAGCGTGATAACCAATTTTACCGACTTCCTTGCGTAATAATTTGGCAGCCTTTGGCTTATTTAAACCGTACTGCCACAACTCCTGGCTACCATCATGCTCTTCTAAAATAACTGAAAAGCTGTCTTCATTTGGCACTTTTGTTGGCGAATATTCACTAACTTTGGTGTTGGTTAAATTCGTTGTTTGTTTGGTTTTGAAATCGTAAAGCATTACGTCTGTTTGCCACGGTTCTCCCGTCTGCAGCCCTGCGGTATAAAGCAAACCACCATCAATAAAGTTAGGTTGATTATCGTATCCAAGACGGTTAGAGATATTTTTAGCGCTAACGAGTTTATTGTTGTTGAGTTTAACTAAAAACACATCGGTATTTGGTAAACTCGATGCTGTATTACTAGCAAAAGTAGTGCTACACACAGATGCCAACAAAGCAAAGATCACTGTCTTTTTCATTATTATTTTCAAACTATTATGCGTGTTTTTTCCATTAATATCACAGCTATGGTAATAAAGACAAACTTGACCAATCACTGCCGCCCAGATATAAACACATAAACAACTAAAAATAGTGTGCTCTATGTCAGCCAAACACCCCATTATTGCAATCACAGGTTCATCCGGTGCAGGAACGACCACATCAACCAATGCAATTAAACACATCTTCCGCAGCTTAAATATTAATGCGGCATTTGTTGAGGGAGATAGCTTTCACCGCTATACACGCCCTGAAATGGATAAACGTATTCGCGAAGCGCATCAAGAAGGCAAGCATATTAGCTATTTTGGCACAGAGGCCAACGATCTTGCATCGTTAGAACAGTTATTTACTGACTACGGCAATACTGGTTCGGGTAAAAGCCGCCGCTATTTGCATACCTTTGACGAAGCTGTTCCTTACAACCAGCTACCCGGCACATTTACGCCATGGCAAGACCTTGAAAATGACACTGATATTTTATTCTATGAAGGATTACATGGTGGTGCAGTAGACAACGATGTTGATGTTGCACGCCATGTTGATTTGCTAATTGGCATGGTTCCTATTATTAACCTTGAATGGATCCAAAAACTTATTCGCGATACACAAGACCGAGGCCATTCACATGAAGCTGTAATGGGCTCTATCGTGCGTTCTATGGATGATTATATTAACCATATTACACCACAGTTTTCTCGCACCCATATTAACTTTCAGCGTGTGCCAACAGTTGATACATCAAACCCATTTAGCGCAAAAGATATCCCGTCACTTGATGAAAGCTTTGTGGTTATTCGTTTTCGCGGCATTGATGATGTAGATTTTCCGTACTATTTACAAATGATCAATGGCGCGTTTATGTCACGTATGAATACCATGGTGGTACCAGGCGGAAAGATGGGCTTAGCAATGGAGCTTATCCTACGACCTCTTATTGAAGATATCATTAATAAAAAGCGTGCTTTGCAAGATTTAAGGCAAAACTCTTTGCCAATTTAAAACTGGATTTGAGATTTGAGATTTGAGATTTGAGATTTGAGATTTGAGATTTGAGATTTGAGATTTGAGATTTGAGATTTGAGATTTGAGATTTCTAAAAAAATTTAGATTACATTTCTGAACCCTGAAATATTTATATCTAATTTCTCCACAAACTGTAATAAAGTTAGAACACTTGGTGTTGAAATTTAAACCTGGGCAATTAATTTATCTTAATTTACTTTAAGATGAATTGGAGCGCGTAACGTGGTTAGAACTCTTGATATTAAAAGTTCGACCTTTGCGTTTTATTTATCAGGATTTACTTGAAGAATAGTTGGAGCGAGTAACGAGGTTCGAACTCGTGACCTCGACCTTGGCAAGGTCGCGCTCTACCAGCTGAGCTATACTCGCGTCACGATATGCATTTTAGTATTTTTGGTGTGAGTAACACTATCCAAAATTTTGGAGCGAGTAACGAGGTTCGAACTCGTGACCTCGACCTTGGCAAGGTCGCGCTCTACCAGCTGAGCTATACTCGCATTCCATGTAAACCGTTTTTTAACTTGGCTATAGCGTGACTTGTCGCACCTATCACCTCGAGCAGCTAAACTATACTCGTATTACATAATGCATTTTTGAATGATTGGAGCGAGTAACGAGGTTCGAACTCGTGACCTCGACCTTGGCAAGGTCGCGCTCTACCAGCTGAGCTATACTCGCATAATCATGCAGATATAAGATTAAAACGTTCTGGGTGTCTTAATCTATTGTATTTGGAGCGAGTAACGGGGTTTGAACTCTTAATATTAAAAGTTCGACCTTGGCATAACCAAGTACCTATCAACACTTTCCAAAAATTTGGAGCGAGTAACGAGGTTCGAACTCGTGACCTCGACCTTGGCAAGGTCGCGCTCTACCAGCTGAGCTATACTCGCACTCCAATCAACCGTTTTTTAACTTAGCTTTAGCGCAACCTTAGTCGCATCTATCACATCGAGCAGCTGAGCTATACTCGCATTCCAATCAACCGTTTTTTAACTTAGCATTAGCGCAACCTTAGTCGCATCTATCACCTCGAGCAGCTGAACTGTACTCGCATACCAATGCTTAAAGTCTTTTATCGTCTAAGCGGGGCGTGATTTTACATAAAGAATTTAGCTTTGCAAGCAGCAAAGCTAAAATTTTTTAAATTTTGAAGATATTTTGGCGATAAACACGTAATTCAGCGATTGATTCACGAATATCGTCAAGCGCTAAGTGTGTGCCTTGCTTTTTAACAAGGTTAAGCATGTCTGGCGACCAACGTCTTACTAGCTCTTTAATTGAGCTAACGTCAATGTTGCGGTAGTGAAAGTAATCTTCCAATTCGCGCATATATACGTTTAAAAAGCGTCGATCTTGTCCAATTGAGTTACCACACATTGGCGAAACACCTTTTGGCACCCACTTTTCGAGAAATGCGATGGTTTCGCGAATTGCCATTTCTTCGCTGTGCTTACTTTTGCGAACACGTTCAGTTAAACCCGAGTTACCGTGTTGATTAGTGCACCACTCGTCCATACCGGCCAGTACTTCCTCTGACTGATGGACTGCAATTACAGGGCCTTCAGCTAAAACATTAAGCTCAGAGTCTGTTACTACTGTAGCAATTTCTAAGATGCGATCTTGGCTTGGCTCTAATCCGGTCATTTCCAAATCAAGCCAAATTAAATTAGATTCATGAAAAGCCATAACTACCTAGCGGTGCTTTCCTTTCGATTTAATGAATTTGGATATATCATATTATGCTTCTTCAATAGATAAAACGCTTTTTTTAAGTGTTATTTAAGTTATAGGCTAAAAGTGGCAAAACGGAAAAAACTCAGCAAAGGTCAATCTCGCAGAATTAGCGCAAACCATCAAAAGCGTTTAAAGCAGGCTAAAGGTAATCAGCAGACTGAAGAGCAATCTTGGCAAAGCGATAATCTTGGTCCGCAACAAAACGCCAGAGTGATCAGCCGCTTTGGTCAACATGCTGATATTGAAACAGCTGAAGGCGAGATCCTGCGCTGCAATATTCGCCGAACAATTAAAAGCCTTGTTTGTGGCGACAACGTTATTTTTCGTCCTGCAAAAGTAAGCGAAGGTGATTTAGCAGGAGTAATTGAACTTGTTGAAGAACGCACCAGCCAGCTTACGCGCCCTGACTTTTACGACGGTGTAAAAGTGGTTGCTGCCAATATTGACCAAATTTTAATGGTATCGGCCGTATTACCCGAATTTACTCCCAATATCATCGACCGCTACTTAGTAGCCTGTGAAGATATGGGAATAGAGCCAATTTTAGTGCTTAATAAAGTTGATTTACTCGATGACGAAGGCATTGAATACTTAGATGAAGTACTCGATATTTATCGCGATATTGGCTATCAAGTGTATTTCATTAGTAATAAAACAGGCCAAGGCGTCGAAGAACTTAAAGCATTATTAAAAGATAAAAGCAGCATTTTTGTTGGCCAGTCAGGTGTTGGTAAGTCCACATTAGTGAACAGCCTATTACCCGACGCGAATATCTTAACCCAAGAAGTATCTGAAGTTTCAGGCTTAGGTCAGCACACTACAACGGTTTCAACACTGCATCATTTAGCCTCGGGTGGTGATTTAATCGACTCACCTGGAATTCGAGAGTTTGGCTTATGGCATTTAGAAAATGACCGCGTAACTTGGTGCTTTAAAGAGTTCCGTGAGTTTATTGGTGGCTGTAAATTTAGAGACTGCAAACACCTTGACGATCCAGGCTGCATTATTCGTGAAGCCGTTGACGAAGGTAAAATCAGCGAATTACGCTTTGATAGCTACCATCGCATTTTAGAATCAATGGAAGATGGTCGTGCGGGTGCGCGCAATCCAAGAGTATAGAGTCATTCAACAACTTGATGTAAAATACGAAAAATTTTTTAGGGATACGACCTCGTGAGTTTAGATAAATTCAAAATTGGCGCGCAGTACGCCATGCCAAAACACCTTATATCTCGCTTAGTGGGTAAATTAGCAGCAGCACAAGCAGGCAAGCTAACCACCAGCTTAATTAAAAGCTTTATTAAGCAATACGGCATAGATATGAGCGAAGCCAAATACGAAGATCCGGCTCACTATAAAACCTTTAACGAATTTTTCACTCGTCCATTAAAAGACGGCCTGCGCCCAATTGCGGAAGATAAAGACATAATCGCTCACCCTGTAGATGGTAAAATTTCGCAACTTGGTGACGTAGTTGATGATCGCTTGATTCAAGCAAAAGGTCATGACTTTAGCTTGCAAGAATTATTGGGTGGTGATGAAAATGTAGCAGCGCCGTTTCAAGGCGGTAAATTTGCGACTATTTACCTAGCACCAAAAGACTACCACCGCATTCATATGCCAATTGGCGGTAAACTGCGCAAAATGGTGTATGTACCGGGTGATTTATTCTCGGTAAACCCACTTACCGCTGAAAATGTACCAAACTTGTTCTCACGCAATGAGCGTGTAGTTGCTATTTTTGATACTGAAATTGGCCCTCTTGCTATGGTTTTAGTGGGTGC
Organism: Pseudoalteromonas sp. MMG024; assembly: GCF_021654175.1. Classification (NCBI taxonomy): domain Bacteria; kingdom Pseudomonadati; phylum Pseudomonadota; class Gammaproteobacteria; order Alteromonadales; family Pseudoalteromonadaceae; genus Pseudoalteromonas; species Pseudoalteromonas sp. MMG024. The sequence goes on along the minus strand of NZ_JAKFZO010000011.1, from coordinate 69,968 downwards.
AACCATTGTAGCCAGCATCGAAACCATTTGGGCTGGTACAGTAACACCACCAGCAGGTAAAGACGTATTCACATGGGATTACCCTGAAAATGGCCACAATCAACTTATTTTAAATAAAGGTGATGAAATGGGCCGCTTTAAATTGGGCTCTACCGTTATCTTAGCTTGGGGTTCTGAAGTAGCTGATTTCCTTGATGGTGAAGTTGCAGGTACAGTAACGCGCATGGGTACGCCATTTGCGAAAATCAAAAATAAAGAAGAGCAAAACGAACAAGCTGACGCGCCTACTGAAGAGTAATCAGTACTAAAATCAAAAAAGGGAGCAACCGCTCCCTTTTTTAATGTTTTACGCGCTGTCTTCTTATCACTGCGCCAGCAGTAAGAATAAACAACATTAACCATGAGTTACTGCCAGACGAATCCTTTTTAACGTCTTCTGGTACCTCTGGAAGAGGCACTGGCTCTGGCTCAGCTTCAACCTTTAAATCTAGCTCATAACGCGCCTCTTGCTCATGCTCATCAGTTACCACTAACTCAACTTTATAGCTGCCTGCTTGAGAGAAGCTATGCGAGAATAACATTCCACTCGCCGATGCGTCTTCCGCTTTCCAAGCATAACTTAACGTGTTGCTATCAGCATCGGTACTAAGCGATGCATCAAACTCACACGCTAAATAGTTACACAGGTGTGAAACAACAGCTTCTGGCGCAAATAACTCTGTAACATTAAAGTCTATAGCTAAGCTATTTGACACACCAATAGAGTTAGTCACAACAAGGGTTGCAGAATAACTGCCAAGTGAAGGCAATATATGTGTCGCCTCTTCCCCTTCGAGCACATCGCCGCTAGACAGTTGCCATTTGTAGTTGAAGCCACTTACTGGGTTTTCCACATTAAATTGGCATTTAGCGCCAGAACACACAACGTTTCCTGCCACACTTGGCGGATTCGTATCAATACTTTGTGCCGTAATCGTGCCCCAATAGCCATCACTATCCTGCGCTTGCATATACACAATTGCTTTTTTGTCGATTAGTTGATTGTTGTTAATCACAATCTCAAACTGCTCGGTGATGCTATCTGCGTTACCATCACTAAACATCGCCAGCTGTTGATTGTCATCTGACACCAGCTGATTAACCGCATACCTTACCTTAGAAATATTTTGCATTGGCCAGGAGCTATTGTTTTTAAAGCGTGCATCCGTTGCGTTCGCTTTTAAAACTATTTGCTGCTGCGCATTCAACGCCAAATTTATATCGGCAATATCTGGACCCTGTGTTAACTGATAAGGCGCTTTTGTTACCTTAGCTGCATAAAGTAGTGCCTTTAAGTTATCTGGCTTGATTAACGCACCATAATAACCACACGATTGGAAAAACGCGGTACCTAATTCAAAGGTAATATGTGCAATACCAAGTTCACCATAAGCTAAATTATCTGAAGTACCATCGGTCGGGTATAAACCTACCGATTGCATTGGTCGATAGTCATTAAAATACGCAAGTTTTCGACCTAACGATTCTAACCCTTTGGCATTTGGCGCAGCATCATAGCTGCCACCCCAAGGCCATAAAATAAGCTGACTGTAGCTGTGAATGTCTAAATACAAGCCTTGAGTATTTTCAGGCGCTGCATCGCTAATATTTGGCCCGCGTTGATCAGGGAAAATACTACGAACATAGCTCTCAACTGCAGCCACTTCAGGCTCTGAACCTGGGCTATCTCCCCGATATGTTGCAGAACATGCATCACCACTAGAGCCGCCATCAACCGAGCCCCAGCCAAAGCTAAAGTTACGATTTAAATCAACACCAACATTGGCCTCTAAACAATGATTTTCGTTAACATTTTTACGCTGAGAAACGCCTGTTTCCGCAATTTTTCGTCCATCGGGGTTTGTTTGAAAGAGAATATGAATGTGCTGTGTTTCTAAAATCCAGTTGATATCAGCATTGGTTTCACGCTCTGCTAATAACTGTTTGGCAAAATCTAATGTCAATGCGGCTGTAGCTAGCTCTCGGGCATGCATTGCGCTTTGAATAAATAAAATTGGCGGATTAACTAAATCTTTTTTACCGATTTTTAAAACTTTTAAATCGTAGCCTTCACCTTTGTTTTGCTTTTGCCATGAATCACCAATATCTACCAGTTCTGTGTATTCGGGGTGAGCTGCTACTAAATCATCCACTTGCTGAAAAGTTTCTTCTACCGTTGCGTAGCAGCTAAAACCTGGTATTCCCGTGCTGTTGCTAGTCAACTTATCAAAAATGTTTTGTTGCTTGGTTAAAAATTGCTTTGCCAGATGTTCTGCTGGTTGCAAAGTTGCACCAAAGCGCTTTAATAAGGATTGTTCTTCTTTGCTAAGCGTAAACAATACACCATTTGGACGATCGCCAATTAAATTATGATGCAAACTTATCTTAGCTTTGGCTTCAATATCTGAATTAGGAAAAGTGACTAAATAGTGTTGTGATGGCTGCACACTTGCAATTGCATTTGTAGCACCAAGCATTAAACCCGAAATTAATAATTTTCTAAGCATGTTCCCTCCAATTAGCATGAATACCAATTCACTTAAGTAGCTGTTCACATGCTTAACAGAATTGATATAAACTAAAATACCTAATTCGGGTAAAAACACAAATATCATAACGTTGGGAAATGTAAATGAAAGGTAGTATTACGTAGAATCGTATCTACTCTAACTGGGTATGAATTCAGCCAGCCTTATACGTTGTTACACACTGTACAGGTTTTTGACGTGGTAAATGCAAAAGCACTTTGCTTAAAACTTCGAGCATCAAATTGTAAAAACTGCGGTAAGTTATCTTCACCCAACAGTAAAAGTATTGCGGCGATTGCCTGCTGTGCGCCAATTACACCTAGCAGCGGGCTGATAACGCCCAAGGTATCGCAGTTTTGCGCATGATTTTGATTGTCATTTGGAAATAAACACTCATAACAAGGGGCGTCATTTCCTCTATTATCAACAATACAAAGCTGACCCTGCCAGCCCATAGCAGCACCGGAAACAAGCGGTTTAGCAAACTGCTTAGCAAGGCGATTAACTAAATAGCGTGTTTTGAAATTATCACTGCAATCAAGTACTAAATCACAATCTTCGATAAGCAACTTCGCATTATGCTCATCCAATTGTTCTGAGATAGTTGATAGTGATATTTGGTTATTCAGCGCTTGCAGCGTTTTGCCCGCGGCTTTGCTTTTACTTTGCCCAATATGACTGACTTTATAGAGAATTTGCCGCTGCAAATTAGACAACTCAACCTCATCATGGTCGACCAACGTTAGCTGTCCGATACCCGATGCTGCCAAATAAAACGCTGCGGGAGAACCAAGGCCACCCAAACCAATAATTAATACGCGTGCCACTTTTAATTTAAGTTGCGCAGTTTCGTCAATTTCTGGCAATAGTAACTGGCGAGAATAACGAATTAGTTCTTGGTTTGATAACGATGACATGATTACTTCAATACACTTTCAAGTTCAACAATGGCCGCTTCCGGGTCAGCTGCTTCTGTAATTGCGCGCACAACCGCAATACTGCCAACGCCAGTTTTTGCAACCTCTTCAGCACGGTTTAAGTCTATGCCACCAATTGCCACTACAGGATAATCATGCATTAGTGGTACAAAGTGTTTTAACTTTTCAAGGCCTTGAATTTGCCCGGTCATATCTTTGGTTGTGGTTGGATAAATTGCACCAAAAGCCAAATAACTTGGGCGATAATTATGAGCACGTAGCACTTCATAAAAACCATGAGTAGAGACACCTAGGCGAATGCCTGCTTGTTTAATTTCAGCTAAATTAGCGACCGAAATATCTTCTTGGCCAAGATGTATACCGTAAGCACCATGCTTTATTGCTAATTGCCAATAATCATTGATAAATAAGCGCGCGTCGTATTTTTTACCAAGGGTAATCGCGGTTGCGATTTTTTCTTCAAGATCAGCATCGCTGCTATCTTTAATACGCAGCTGAATGGTTTTAATACCCGCTTTTAAACAGCGCTCAATCCAATCAACTGAATCAACCACGGGGTAAATACCTAAATTACGCGTTTCTATTTTTGCAAAATCACGGGCACTGACTTGCTCAGAATCCATTTCTAGATCTAGTTCCTGACCTAGCCACGAATCCGCTTCAATCACTTCTGGGTAGTCATTTATATCGTGTGGAAAACCACAATGAGCCACTGGGCCGATACCTTGACCATAGCGTGTTGCATGCTTTAAGCCTTGATTAATATAGGCTTTAGCAAGAATAAAGGCATCATTCAGCGGATAGTCTTTCGCGAGATTGGCTGCAACACTGGAAGCAAAGGAACACCCTGTACCATGACTGTGCGGTGTGTTAATTGCTTTATTGCCTAGCCAATACTCTTCACCTTGATGAGCACCATAATCGATGCAATAGCCTTTTGGATAATCCCAATGGCCGCCTTTTATCAGCACACTTGGTACACCTAACTCTTTAAACGCTTTCGCTGCATCTTGCACTGCACTTGGGCCAATTAAATACACACCGGTAAGAATTTGCGTTTCTTGTGTATTTGGTGTGATCACATCGACTTGTGGTAATAAATGGGTTTTAATCGCCGGTAGAATATCTTCTTCAGTTAAACTGTCACCGCTTGAGGCTACCGCTACAGGGTCGTAAACAACAACTGGTGGCGTTTGCCATGTGGTTTTGTAGCGTTTAAGTGTATTAGCAATGAACTCTACTTGCTGTTCATTGGCAAGCATGCCAATTTTAATCACTTTAGGTTGTACATCTTGCTCAAGGGCATCAAGTTGGGATTCAATCACCTTGATTGCCACACTATTGATCTCTTCAACGCCCATGCTATTTTGCGCTGTAAGCGCCGTAATAACACTACATGCATGCACACCAAAACTTTGCGCTGCTTTTATATCAGCTTGAATACCCGCGCCGCCGCCAGCGTCAGAGCCAGCAATAGTCCAAATTAAATTACCCATTAGATCCCAATTTAAAACTGATTTATGTTGTGCGATTTACTGCTGATGCCAAAAAGGCATGCCCATTGTAGGGGTTGATGGTTTTGCAACCTCTTTTTCTGGCATTGCTTTGGCTTCATAAGCGATTCTGCCTGCGTCTACCGCAAGAGAAAAAGCCTTTGCCATTGCAATTGGGTCGCCCGCTTGCGCTACCGCACTATTTAATAGTACCGCATCATACCCCATTTCCATTGCGGTTGCTGCGTGTGAAGGTAAGCCAAGTCCTGCATCCACAAGTAATGTGGTATTGGGTAAACGCTCACGAATGGTTTTTAACGCATACGGATTTAACAATCCTTTACCTGTTCCAATTGGCGCGCCCCACGGCATCAGTACTTCACACCCTAAATCTACTAATTTTTGGCAAATCACTAAATCATCAGTGCAATAGGGTAACACTTCAAAACCGTCGTCAATTAGTTGTTTTGTCGCTTCCAGTAAACCAATCGGATCGGGCTGTAAATTATACTCATCACCAATAAGCTCAAGCTTAATCCAATTAGTCTGAAACACTTCGCGGCACATTTTGGCAAGGGTTACGGCTTCTTGCACACTATGACAACCTGCGGTATTGGGTAATACTTTAAGGCCGGTATCTTTTATCAATTGCCAGAAGTCATTACCGGCTTCAAGAGTTCCTTGGCGGCGCAACGATACCGTCACCACCTCAGCACCCGATGCCTTAATTGATTGCTGCATTACTGCTGGAGATGGATACAAGGCTGAGCCAATAAATAAACGGCTCGACAGCGTTTGCCCATAAATAGTTAACGGTTTATCCATTAGCCCCCCTGTATTGGCGAGAGAATTTCAATCTGATCGCCATCAGCCAATTTGATGCCTTCGCACTGTTCACGCGGCACAAAGCTTTGATTTACCGCCACCGCATAGGGTTCACTCGCACCCAACTGCGATAGCAAAGCAAGCAACGTCGTATTGCTTTCAACATCGCGCTTTTCGCCATTAATTATTAAATTCATTTTGCACTCTTAGTTAATCTGTTCAAGCGCCATTTCAACCACTTTTGGCGCCAGTAAATAACCATGTCTATACAAGCCATTAATCACTATGCGCTTACCTTGTTTTTCAACCAATGGGCGGTTATCGGGCAGGCTTGGCCTTAGCCCTGCTTGCATTTCAAGTATTTCGGCTTCAGCAAAGCCACTGTGCACTGTATACGCAGCCGACAACAACTCCATCGCAGAACGCAGCGTCATAGGCTTTGTTGATTGCGATTCAATCTCTGTCGCGCCAATTACAAATTCATGATTTGGCTTTGGCACAATATAGATTGGATAGCGAGGGTGCATTAATCGTACAGGGCGATTAAGCGTCACTTCTGGCGCATACAAGCGCACTACTTCACCGCGAACACCGCGAAGGTTATTAAGCGAAGGTTTAGCACCTAAGCCACGGCAATCCAAAATCACATCAAAGTGGTTTTCGTTAATATTGCCTGAAAACGAATCAAAGAAAGTAACCTTGTCTTTTACTTGTTGGTAACTTGCCGCAAAAAACGCTCGATTATCAAGCTGACCTTCACATGGTAAATAAATACCTTGATGAAAACGCCCAGCAAGGGATGGTTCAAGTTCTGCAAGCTGCGCACTATTCAGTTGCTGAGCACTTTGCTCTGCCAGCGGCTTTAAGCGATTCGCAAACGAGTCTAAATCGCCTTTGTCTTGCTGATGTGCAACCACTAAGCTGCCGTTTTGTTGAAAAAACACCGGCTCGTCTAACAATTCAAGGATCGACTGCCACAGTGGTATCGCCTGCAAGCCAAGCTCTGCTAAATCAGCTTCACATAATACCGATTCAGCCAACGGTGCAAGCATGGCTGCCGCAACAAAACCTGCACTTTGCTCACCAGTTACCTTACCTGACTCAAACACCGATACCTGATGCTGTTGATAAAGCTGTAAAGCCGCTAAGCGCCCCGTTAAGCCGTAACCTAAAATCGCTATTTTTTTTCGCTGTGAAGTTGCTGTCATAATACGCCCAAGCAGTTAATGAATAATCAGAATTCAGTACCTTTACTTACTGAATTCTGAATGCTTATTACTGTTTTACACTTTCTGATAAATTTCAGAACCAGCCGATTTAAACTCTTCTGATTTCGCTTTCATTTCTGCCTCAACATCAATCATTTTGATTTCAATTGCATTCGCATCTGAAATATCGACCCCCTGATTTTCTAAGTCTTTCGCGTAATCACGCACTTCCTGGGTGATTTTCATCGAACAGAATTTAGGACCACACATTGAACAAAAATGTGCAACTTTGCCTGACTCTTGCGGAAGGGTTTCATCATGATACTCAAGCGCGCGTTCAGGATCTAAACCAAGGTTAAACTGATCGTGCCAACGGAACTCAAAACGTGCTTTAGAAAGTGCGTTATCGCGAATTTGCGCACCTGGGTGACCTTTTGCCAAATCTGCTGCATGCGCTGCAATCTTATAAGTAATAAGGCCTTCTTTAACATCATCTTTATTCGGTAAACCTAAATGCTCTTTTGGCGTTACATAACAAAGCATTGCTGTGCCGTACCAAGCAATTTGCGCTGCCCCAATGCCTGATGTGAAGTGATCATAACCCGGTGCAATATCGGTTGTTAGTGGACCTAAGGTATAAAATGGTGCTTCATGACAATGCTTAAGCTGCTCGTCCATATTGGCTTTGATCATATGCATTGGCACGTGACCTGGGCCTTCGATGAATACCTGCACATCGTGTTTCCAAGCAATTTGAGTTAGCTCACCTAATGTACGTAACTCTGAAAATTGCGCTTCATCGTTTGCATCAGCTACTGAGCCTGGGCGCAGGCCATCACCGAGTGAGAAACACACATCGTATTGCTTTAAAATTTCACAGATTTCTTCAAAGTGAGTGTATAAGAAGTTTTCTTTATGGTGCGCTAAACACCATTTCGCCATAATTGAACCACCACGCGATACAATACCGGTAACACGTTTTGCCGTCATTGGTACATAGCGAAGTAAAACACCGGCGTGAATAGTAAAGTAATCCACACCCTGCTCTGCTTGTTCAATGAGCGTATCACGGAAGATTTCCCAAGTTAGGTCTTCTGCTACACCGTTTACTTTTTCAAGCGCTTGATAAATTGGTACGGTACCAATTGGTACTGGCGAGTTACGCACAATCCATTCACGTGTTTCGTGAATATAACGGCCAGTCGATAAATCCATTACCGTATCAGCGCCCCAACGTGTTGACCATACAAGCTTTTCAACTTCTTCTTCAATTGAGCTTGATACTGACGAGTTACCAATGTTTGAATTAACTTTAACTAAAAAGTTACGGCCAATGATCATTGGCTCAGATTCTGGGTGGTTGATATTATTTGGTAATACCGCACGGCCGCGTGCAATTTCATCACGAACAAATTCTGGTGTAATAAAATCTGGCAGCTCCGCACCAAACGATTCGCCTTTGTGTTGCTGCGCTAAAATTTCTTCACGAATTTTTTCACGGCCCATATTTTCACGAATCGCAACGTATTCCATTTCTGGTGTGATAATTCCCTGACGCGCATAATGCATTTGCGTAACGTTTTTACCCGCTTTAGCACAGCGCACTTTTGGTAAATTCTCAAAACGTAAATGATCTAACCCTTCGTCAGCCATTCGCTGCTGTGTGTATTGCGAGGTTACAGACACTAGCTCTTCAGTATCATCACGGCCTTCAATCCACGCTTGACGGAATTTTGGTAAACCAACTTCAACATTCAGCTCAGCATTCGGATCAGTATAAGGGCCCGATGTGTCGTAAACACGCACCGGTTCGTTCTTTTCAAAAATAGGGTTTTCTTCAGTACCACCAGCGAAAGTATCACTTAATGTGATTTCGCGCATACCAACGCGTACGCCTGGGTTTTCACCTTCCACATAAGTTTTTTGAGAATTAGGAAACGGCTGAGTTTTAAGGTTGTATATATAATCAGATGCTGCTTGTCGCGCTTCGCGACGGCTCATTTGATTTGCTGGCTTAGTATTACTTTGTGACATGACGCACCTTTAAATAATTAAATCGAGTGACGGTCTTGCCAAAGTTCGTGATGATTGAAGCGCACACAGCGCCTAGGAGGCAGTTCTTAATATAATTAAGACAACAGTGAAAAGGTTTTTTGCCAAATGGCAAACAAACGCTTGCCACCAAGCTGCTTGTTTCCTACGTAGATGCTAATCTATTCAGGTTCACGGATCCCGCTAATGCGATCTCAGCCTTAGTTTTACTTAAAAAGTAAAAGGCACTCCGACAAGTAACGACTGAATTCTATGCGTTTATTCTAAGCGACGCAATAAAAGATTACGCTGATAAGACCAATGGAGAAGTAATTGACTGTGCCAAATAAGAATTGGCGCTCTCGCTAGGGATCGAACCTAGAACTCGGCCTCCGGAGGGCCACGTGATATCCATTTCACCACGAGAGCACGGCGACAATAATAATGGCTAAACTACCTAATTACCAGCTAATGAAAACTCACTTGGCTAATATATCAACAAGATAGTTACAATTAAGTTGTAATTTACTCGCATTTTTTAATAAAAAACGCTTTAATTAAAAGATTCACTTTAAGCATGCCTAGGGTCTGTTGACCTTTGCGGTTCTATTTTTGCTCTCTTTGAGCGTGCTTTTATCGCGGCGTTCGATGTGTGGCCTAGTCATCTAAGCGAATATCGAACAACAACAAGAAAAGTGCGCTCAAAAGAGCCGAGAGGCAGCGCTTGATTGGCTTTTTTACAGTGTTATCGGCTGACTCACATGGAATAACCATGCCACGCAGCCTCTGCCTTGTATAAAAGCCAGTCAAACTGCTGCAAAAACGAACTTTAAAGATCAACAGACCCTAATTACTAGGAGAACAAAATGGCATTAATGACTACAGAACAAGTTGCAGAATTTCTTGGTGTAAAAGAAGAACGCGTCCGTCGTTTAGAGCGTGAAAGCTTATTAATTGCGGCTGAAAAAGACGATGCAGGCAATGCCAAATTTAAAGAAGACGATGTAAAACGCTATAAAGAATTAGCTGAGCGTATTGGTGGTATTTAATCGTTTATAAACGGTTTTAGTGCTAAAGCATGGTTTTTAAAGCCATGCTTTAAATACCAAAAGTAACAAATGAAGTTATAAAGCTGCTGATATAAGTCTAGCTTTTCTAGTTGCTGTGAAGACACGCTCGGCAACTTAAAATAGCATGCAAGCAAGTGTTTTTTGTCATTGTTATTAAGTATCAGTGAGCTACAAAGCGCTGCTAAATCAAAGTAAACATCGTTAATCCCCACATATTCAAAGTCGATTAACCAACTCGTTTTATTTGAAAAAATTAGATTTTCTCGCACTAAGTCGTTATGACACACGCCAAGCTCATATGGGTAATCTTCTAACTTCGCAAGTAATTGATTAATTGTTGTTTGATAGTTTTTATATTCTGCTAGCTCAGTGTAACTACTAAAGAGTGTACTTAGATTTATCTCTTCATAGTCATAGTCACTATTCAAATTGTGTAAAACAACTAGTTTTGCGACTAACGATTTAAGGTGAAGCGATTTATTAAACTCTACGCTTTCAATAAATTGATAAGCAATCAGCTTATGTTTTTCACTAGTCGCTATAACGCTTGGCACAACATCTTCTTTTGCTAAATGCAGCTCAACTAAAGTCACTTTGAAGTTATTTTCACGATCAAAATGCTTTAATAGCAGAGTTTTTCCACACTGGGTTTCAACCCGAAAACAGGTATTGTTAACGCCTTGAGTAAGATAAAGCGCTTTTTTAGCTACAAACTCTAATCCAAGTTTAACTAGGTAGTCTTGGCATTGATTAAGCAAAAGCCAACTCTCTTTGCAGCTGAAAATGCTGGCGCCATTGCAAATAGCCCCAAATCACCATGCCAGTATAAATCGCAAATAGTACAACTGTTGGGTAATACCCTTTTTGTAGATACAGATAAATAGATGCCGCATCAATCACTAGCCAGTAAAGCCAGTTTTCAAGTACCTTTTTGGCAACTAAGTAAGTAGTCATTACCGCGAAACAGGTAGTAAAGGAGTCTAGGTAAGCAAAATCTGCATGCGTGTAATTATCCATCACATAACCCAAGGCTAGTGCAATTAAACTGGTTACAGTGATAATGATAAGGTGGGTATTAAACTGCCAACTTGAGATGGGTAATTCTTTTTTTTCTTTACCATTTTTCCAACAATAGAAACCATAAACCGCCATTGCCAAATAATAAAAATTCAGCAATGACTCCATTAATAAAGCTCCGTTCCAAAATAGCAGAGTGTAAATAAAGGTACTTGCAAAGGCACAAGGCCACGCCCACAAGCTTTCTTTCATCACAAACACTAAGTAAGCAAGGCCAAGCGCTACCGCGATATATTCCCAATAGCTCATTGCTGTAAAACCGCTTAAGGCTTGTGATAAAAATTCCATTTACACCTCTTTGTTAGGTGATAAATCACCACCAATAAATTTACACACAAAAATTGCCTTACCAAATTCTTGGTGAGAACGTTTAATTTCACTCGTTACTGCGTTCATTACCTCATCGTAGTCACCAAACACCTGCGTAGACATGGTATTAGTAATCACTTCTAGGTTTGCGTTCGCGTTTAAACGGTCAATAAACCCTTTAATAAATGGAATATAATCTTGATGCAGCGGGTATTTACTAATTTCTACAGATAATTTCATAGCTTTTAATTTCAGGTTTCAGGTTTCAGGTTTCAGGTTTCAGGTTTCAGGTTTCAGGTTTCAGGTTTCAGGTTTCAGAAGAGCCTAACAGCCACATCTGAAACCCAAATACATTACTTATAATTGAATTAATACTGATAGGTAAAACTTACACCAGCCATACGCGGCTCAGCAAATTGCACATAAGTATGGATTTCATCGTAATTGTACGGATCATTACCAAATTCAAAACCGCGCGTGGCATAGTCTTGATTAAACATATTGCGCACCCATGCACTGACTTCCCATGAGTCTAGGGCGTAACCAACTTTAGCATTCACCAAGTTTACACTGTCGGCTTTTGCGTCATGGCTATCTGAGAAATAGTAATCGTCTTTACCTTCAATGCCTAAATTAACATACAAGTTTTCAGTGGCATCGAAACGTGCCGAGAACGCGTAGTTGTAACGCGGAGCCTGGGCTTGTTCGCGACCGTCTTTGCTTTCGCCATCAGCATTCGCAAAATCATCCATGCGGGTACGTAAGTAACCAACAGCGCCATTTAAACTAATACGCTCGCTAAGTTGGTAACGACCATCAATTTCCAAACCATAATTGCGACCACTACCCGCATTACCTAAATAGCTTACGAATATGGGGGTTGAATTTTCCGTCGCTTTATATCCTTTGTAAGCTTTAACCTGCATATTATCGCGGTACATGTAAAATGCGGCCAATCTAAGTACTAAGCGCTGATCTTTAGACATTCCCTTAACGCCAAATTCACCACTCCATAAATACTCGGGGTCAAAATATTTAATGGTTTCAAAGAAACGTTGATCTACGCCTTCATCTCGAGCTTTTGCTAATGCTTCACCGTTGATACCACCCGCTTTATAGCCACTGGTGAGGCTGGTATAGATCATTGCTTGCTGGTTTACTTGGTGCTCAAGTGCAAGTTTTCCGCCTACCATTGAATCATCACCTGATTCTGAAAAGCCATTGTTATCAAAGTAATCATCTTGGTAATTTTCTGCACGCAAGCCCGTAATCAAAACCGTACGATCATCAATGCGTGTTTCCAATTGACCAAATACAGCAATGTTATCTATTTGATAGTTTGACTCAAAGTCTTGTACTTGCCATGTATAGGCGCGTGTTAAATCAACGTCTTTACTTTGATAATACACCCCAGCAATCCAGCTGCCATCTTTACTTTGCAGGTTTAACTCAGCGGAGCGGTGTTGACGATCTCGTAAATAGGCATCGGTTGAACTGTAGCCGCCTGGGTGAAGACCTGCACGGCATACCTCGGGCTTTTTAACATCTTTACACACCCAGTCTTCATCAAAACTATAGAGGGTGTCTGCATTTAATGCCGTTACATTAAAGTTGATATCAAAACTATCAAAACCTGAGAAATTATTACGCCAGCTAACGCCGTAACTTTCCTGGTTATCTTGCCCTGGCTGATCAGCCACTGATTTACGTGAATTATCGAGGGTAAACGCATCATAACCATTTTCAATATCGATATAATGTAGATTAAATTCACTAACAAACACATCGCTGAAATCTGTTTTTGCTTTAAAACGTGCAACCAGTTCATCTTGATCTTGGGTAGACTCATTTAAGTAAATGTTATCAACATAACCATCTGAGCTATTTTGGTACACGCTAGCACGCATACCAACAACATTATCAATACCGCCACCAGCAGCAATACCTAGGTTATAGGAATTGTAATTTCCGGCACCGAGCTGCAACTTAGCGCGTGTATCTGTCGTTGCTTCGCTTGTATCAATGTGGATCATGCCTGCCAGCGCGTCTGCGCCAAAGCGTGTTCCTTGAGGGCCTCGGTAAATTTCAGCTTGTTGTGTATCAAACAACAACGCTGCGCCACCTAAACCCGAGTAATTAATGCCATCAATTAATAACCCTACTGATGGATTAATCGGGTCAACAAATTGCGAACGTAAACCGATACCACGAATTTGAATAAAACGTCCACGCGAAGCGCCAGACGTATAATTAACGTTAGCAGCCGTATTTAGCATTTCATCCAAATGCACGGCATTACGCATTGCAATATCTTGCTCACCAAGTACATGCACACTTGCGCTTAACGTTTGAATACTTTCTTTTTTAAAGTCACCAGTAACAGTAATAACTTCAATATTGTCTGATTCTTGATTAGCAACACTGGTTGCTGAAATTGACGCGAGAATAGCTGCAGAAACGAGTTTTAAGCTAGTTTTCACTTTGGCATCCCATCTTTGATACATAGTAATTGCCGCATAGTTTATAAGAAGTTAATTGTGTAAGCGAGAAAAGTTCGTATCTGAGAGCATAAGTCATACCTCTTTAATCAAAGATTTAGGTAAACTGCTAAAAAAGATTTTGAGTAATAATTTATGACTTTTCGAATAGAACTAAAAGTAAGAGATTACGAATGTGACTTACAAGGCATTGTAAATAACGGTGTGTATTTTAATTACCTAGAACATGCACGCCACGAGTTTTTATATGCTAACAATGTCGATTTTGCCAAACTAGCTGCCGATAAAATTAACTTGGTGGTAATACGTAGTGAAATTGATTTTAAAACTTCATTGCAACCGGGCGACGAGTTTTATGTTGAAGTGAGCCCAGAACGCATTTCAAAACTAAAATTTGGTTTTCGCCAACGCGTTGTGAGAAAAAAAGATAACAAAGTAGCTATAGAGGCACTTGTTATTGGCACATCAGTAAATGAAAAAGGCAGGCCCTTTTTACCCGATGAGATCAATGACCTGTTCCCTTTAAATGGCAGCGAGTAATAATCATTAAAAAGGATGCGTGAGCATCCTTTTTTATTTAAGTAAAGGTGAAGATTCACTAAATTTACTAGTAAGATATTGGCTGAAATCAGCTCCGCAATTACTATGTCTAAGACTGTACTCTACAAATGCTTTCATATAGCCGAGTTTGTCGCCGCAATCATGACTTTTACCACTCATATGATGTGCTTCAACAATTTCACGTTCAATAAGCTTATCAATTGCATCTGTAAGTTGAATTTCTCCACCGGCTCCTACAGGTGTATTTTCCAATAACGGCCAAATATTATCTGATAACACATATCGCCCTACAACAGCTAAATTTGACGGAGCTTTGTCAATTTCAGGCTTCTCAACCATTGAATTAATTACTGCGTTATCACCTGGTTTTGTTGTCTCTTGACCAATATCAGCGATGCCATACTTATTAGTTTCTTCCTTTGGCACTTCTTGTAGCAAAATCTGGCTATGTTTTGATTTTTCAAACCGATTAACCATAGCAGATAAATTTTCACTACCTTGGTTGGCCGTACTCTCATCAAGGATTACATCAGGCAAAACAACTACGAATGGGTTATTTCTCACAATCGGTTTAGCACACAACACCGCATGCCCTAACCCTTTTGCTTCACCCTGTCTAACATGCATAATAGTAACTTCTTCTGGGCAAATCGATCTTACATCTTCTAACAATTGACGTTTCACTCGCTGCTCAAGCGTCGCCTCTAACTCGTATGACGTGTCAAAGTGATTTTCGATAGCATTCTTTGACGAATGCGTAACAAGCACAACTTCTTTTATTCCCGCAGCGACACATTCATCAACAATATATTGAATTAGTGGTTTGTCTGCCAAAGGAAGCATCTCTTTTGGGATAGCTTTGGTCATTGGCAACATTCTGGTGCCTAGGCCAGCTACTGGTATTACTGCTTTCACTGTTAATCCATTATTTTTTTAATGGATGGAATTTTTGCATAAAAAAATAGTGATTTCTACTGATAACCGTTTGGGTTTTGACTTTGCCAACGCCATGCATCGACCATCATATCGTCTAGTCCGCGCTGTGCTACCCAACCTAATTCATTTTTAGCTTTTTCAGGATTTGCATAACTCATTGCGATATCTCCCGAACGACGCGGTTTTATTTCAAACTTAACGGTTCTTTTTGACGCAACTTCAAAAGCTTTGACCATCTCAAGTACAGAGAAACCATTACCAGTGCCTAAGTTATAGACTAACGCCCCACTAGCTGATTCTAACTTGCTGAGCGCCTTTAAATGACCAAGTGCAAGGTCAACCACATGAATATAATCACGTACACCTGTACCATCCGGCGTGTTGTAGTCATCACCGAACACGCCTAAGCAATCCAATTTACCGATAGCGACTTGTGAAATGTAAGGCAACAAATTGTTTGGAATATCGTTAGGATCTTCACCAATCAGGCCTGATTTATGCGCACCTACTGGGTTAAAATAACGTAAAATTGCAAAACGCCATTTTTCATTTGATGCGGCTAAATCTTGTAAAATACGTTCAACCATGTATTTAGATGTTCCGTAAGGGTTACTTGTTCCCCCTACCGGAGCGGTTTCAACTACAGGTAGTGATTCGGGTGTACCATAAACATTTGCTGACGAGCTAAAGACTAATTTGTTAACACCTGCTCTATCCATTGCTGCGAGCAGATTGAGCGTGCCTTGAACGTTATTCTCATAATACTTATGCGGCATGGTAATAGACTCATTCACAGACTTTAGCCCTGCAAAATGAACAACACTATCAATACTATGCTTGGTAAAAATTGAATCTAACAGGTCAGAATCTAAAATATCACCTTGATAAAATGTTACTGACTTATCTGTGATGTGCTGAACACGCTTTAACGCTTCTTCGGATGAATTTGATAAGTTATCAATTACCACAACATCAAAATCCGTTTGCAAAAACTCAACTACAGTATGCGAGCCAATATACCCCGCCCCACCAGTAACCAGTACCGTCATTTGTTAAACCCTTAAACGTTATGAGTAGTAATCGCCAAATACTTGATAAAATCGTGTGAGTTCACTTTCACTTAGTTGGTTTATTCCAGCTGCTGCTGCTCGCCCACCACCGGTCGCAAATTGAGTTACTACTTTGTCTGCACCTTGCTTATTATTTAATGGCGCCCTAATACTCACAGTATAGCCCGACTCTTGATGATGAGTGAGTACCGCATGCGCTTTATTTGGTGATTGGTTTGCAAGTTCATTACCTAAAACGCCACTTACACGCCTTGCCCATGGTGCATCTTCCAATAAAATAACTTTAACCGAATCACTTTCATACATCACTTGCGCAGCTTGCGCCTTTGCCATATCCGCTTCATATAACGATTCTAATTGGTAAAAAATCGAATCTTTTTGCTCTATAACTTGCAAAGGTGATGGGTAATCAAGCAATAATTCAAACAGTTCTTGTGGGTGAAAATGTAAATCCTCAATCGAACTACCATAACCGTTATAGTTAATATAAACCCCCAACGCTTTTAGCTTGTCTTTTTGCTCTTGCGTTAATCCGAGTTTATTTGCTTCTACATCGGCAGTAGCAATCATATTATCGCCATACGCGGCAGTAATTGCCCAAAGATGATATTGCTTATCGAGTAAATCACTGACAATCAAGCTTGTACAAGTGTTAGCGTCTAAATCGATATGCGCTTCTAATTTATCATTTTGCGGAATACTACCTGCACGATGATGATCAACATAAAATACTTCTGCACCGGTATCTAAACACTTATGAAGTGCTTCCAGGTTTTTTTCTATCGAGATATCGAGCACGCGAATTTTATCACTTGGCTTAACATCTACCTGTTTAAGCAATTGAATATCGCGTTTAACACCAGTAATTTTTTTACTTTCAGTAGGATTTGCAAGCTGCAATTGAAGAAGAGCGATAATGCCATCGGCATCACCGTTAAATACGTCGTAGTTCATAATGATATGCACTTAAAAATAAAACAGATCTTGTAGACCTAAGCAACATTATGCAAATAACTTTTTATTCATAGATAAACCTTAGTCCGCAATTATCGACAAATACTATGGTTCAGTGCGCTTATTTTGCTTTAACTGCTCAAGTTCCATTTCAACCATCGCGAGTTTTTGCGCGATCCTGTCCATTTTAACTTGCGTTTTTGCACGCTCAATATCTGCTATTAGCGCTTTTAACATTAACAGTAAACACGCGAGAATAACCGGTAAAATTGGTGAGTAAGCAATGCCAACCCAACCAGCGGCAATATCTGCCACTTGCGGGAAAACACCTAACACTAAAATGGATATAGCCAGAATAAGCCAGCGAAAAGCAGCGCCCATAAGAATGGAATCACGGCGAATTAATAAAATAACAAATATAAAAAAAACAACAGCTAAGGATGCCGTAAAAAACTGATAAATTTCCATTTAAACTTTTTCAATCTCGTCAGATAATAAGTGCGCTTTTTTAGCTATTTTGCTTAAACACAACATAGTGGTATAACCCATATAATAAATTACCGCCCACCAAGAATAAAAAATACGAGAAATTCCTGACTCACGTCGCTGCATTTCAACATTGACTTCAGATTTTTCGATATGAAATGTTTTAAGCATCAATAGCACCCCAACATCTTGATATTCAAGCAAAGACGCTTCTTTTTTACTTAATACACTAATCGCCTGGTGGTCATACAAACGAAAACCTGAGGTTAAATCATTCACTTTAACACCAGACAAACCGCGGAAAAATTTCCAAGCAATACGACGAGACAGCGAACCCCGCGATGGACACGAACCTATCACTAAATTAGCGTTGGTCATTTTTTGATTGTCGATTAGATGCTGAATTTGAGAGGCTAAATGCTGCTTGTCGGCGTCAAAAGTAACTAAATGAGAATAGTTATTTTCATACGCATAACGCACACCGGTTTGCGTTGCTTTCCACGCCCCTAAGTTGTAGGGCATGCTCAATACTTTCGCCCCCGACTGTTTTGCTAACTGTGCTGTGTTATCGGTACTGGCATCGTCAACCACAACAATATCTCTGTACCCATGCATCAACAAATCATGAATGACATCTTGAATTGTCGCTTCTTCGTTATGTGCTGGGATAACAATCAACATTTCGTTGCAACTGACTTTAATATTCTAACAAAAGCTCTAGTCTAAATGATATTCGTTATCTAGCATAGCTTTATCGGTAATAATCTGTTTATATACTTGAGTTGTTTGCGCAGCAACCTGATCTAAGTTAAACACCTCATCAAACCTACGCTTTGCATTAACCCCTAAGGCCAATAAGTTAGCTTTATTGTTATAGATTTCAATTAGCTTTTCATACAAGGCATCAACACTATTATTTTTTACTACGTATCCTGTAAGCCCATCTTGTACGACCCAAGACATACCACTCCCTTCAACATCGGTTACTAGCGCGGGCTTGCTATGCATTGCAGCTTCTAATAACACCACCCCAAAGGCTTCTGTTTTTTCGATTGACGGTAAGCACAACAAGTCTGTATTAGCTAATTGAGTAGCTATTTCACTATCTGAAACCCGCCCTAAAAAGTTTACACGCGACTGCAACCCAAGCGCTGCTGACTGTTCTATCAGCTCTTGTTTCAACTCACCATCACCGATAACAGATAAGTTAACACTAACTTCGACAGATAACTTAGCTATGGCTTTAAGCAGTAATGAATGCCCTTTATAGTAAGTTAATCTACCAATCATTAATAAATTCAATTGATTAATCGTTTGCGCACAAGACGGCGCTACAGTCGAATTTCGAATACCAATAGGAATTACACAACATTTATCTTTAAACGCGTTTAACCCTACGCTATGCGCCAAGTAAGGAGGTGACGTAACTAAGATTTTACGTGCAATCGTCAACAAGCGCTTTTCTAATACTCGGTAAAACGGATAAAGTAGCTTTATTTTCAGATCAGGTACTGCACCTATCACATCAGAATGCCAATGCACTACCCAAGGGATTTTCCGCGTTTTTTTTGAGAACAAACATGCAAATGCCGATAGATTAGGCATATGGATATGAATTAGGTCAGGCTGAAAATCATCGATCACTTTATTAAGCTGCTGTAAAAAGGAAGAGGCAATCGGCGCATAAGCCACAACCCCATTTAGCTTAACTTTTAGCACTTGAACTTGATTAATAGTACTAAATTCACTCGCCATCCCTATTGTATCGTGGTGCGCTAGCACGAAAGGAGTTACCGTTTCACGATAAACATGATTTTCAACTAAATCTTGATTAACTTTTTCGATACCTCCAAAAAAAGGGAAGTAATACTTCCCTATATGTAATACTTTCAAAAACCGCCCTCCTAAAAAACAAAGAGCAGTGTATATCTTACTATGTGTTCTTTCTAGTTACTTTAGTTCTAGCTTGGAGCAATAAAATTATAGCTGTAAAAAGTAATAGCCAGAGTATAGTGCCTGAGGACTTTTTCTTCGGCGGCTCGATAATGATTGGTTTCGCTGTGGTTTTAGTCGAAATTTCAACCAGATTATCCTCAGAATTATCATCTACTCGATTACTTGTTACAGATAGATTTATAGAGCCGTCACCAACTTGATTAAACATCACGGTAACTTGAATATTGGCGCTTTCACCTTTAGTAAGAGGCTCATTGCCCTTACACAAATGACCTGTTGAGTTCTCCTCACAGGTAACAATACCCGAATTTATAATTGAAACCGTATTGCCAATAGCCGCTATGTTTAATTCAAACATCTCTGCTTGAGACAAGCCGTTATTTGAAATAACAATTGAAATTTCTTCGCTATTTCCTTCAATAGCATTTAATGAAGAGTTACTTGTTGTAAGATTTAAGTCGGTCGTCTGCAGACCAAATCGCCCGCTACCCTGATTATAACGAATATGACTTCTTCCATCTTTAGAGATACTTACAATATCTAAGTCGTCATCTGAATCTACATCAGCAACTTTAAATTTGCTTGCACCTTCACTAGTGAATACAGTCGGTGACAACTTATAACCATTTTCCATACGCTCTAGGTAAGTAATATCACCATTTTCGGCTAGAAGTAAGATTTCGCTTGCCTCATCACCAAGTAAATTATCAATGCTAATATCGATATACTCAATACTCGATAGGGACTCTATTTCTGTACCTGAATTATTAAGTACTCGAACACCATCTTGGGACAATGTGACTATGTTGAGAATACCGCTCTCTAATAGCTCAGCAGTTAAGACACGTTGGACATTAGAAATTGAAGTCTGCTGTTTTTCGAACTCGCCTACTTCAGTTTGAATCCAAAGCTCTAGAGGTGCCTCTGAAATTGCTAAGATCATATCCTCTAGGCCGTCACCATTTAAATCAGCACTAGTCAAATCATTGACTTGAACTTGATCACCTAACGTAAATTGTACAGATCGATTTGTAGATTGAATTAGCGACTCAAATGGTTGAGCGAATATACTGAACCCTGGCTGAGAATTGTCAAGGAAGACAACATCTTCAACTTCATCACCTGTAACATCAAATACAAACACAGCTTTACTAGGTAATTTTGAGAGTATTTGTATTGATGCGGTGCTTAGGTCTCCAGAGTTAAACCAAACTCCTGAGCCATATTCAGATTCGGTTGCAAAAATAATATCATTGTTACCATCACCATCTAAGTCCGATATTTCAACATCTAAAACATTTTCAGAACTTAAAACATTGGCACCTAATATATATTGCCCTGCGCCCTGGTTGAGATATATAGAACTAGTTTTGTTACCTGCATAAATAATATCAATCAGATCATCATTATTCATATCACCCAAAGCAAAACTATTTACATCGGTAATATCTATCGAAGCCCCAACCTCATCTGATTTAGACTCCGTAATTGCCTTCGCTAATTTATTGTTTTTCGTGTACCCGCTATTAAAATCTAGTGTCGCTGTTGATACAAATTCGCCGGCCGAATTTGCAGATAGTGTCACCAGCACAATTTCCTTAGCATTAGGTTCTAATGATTGCGGAATCTGACAATTAATAGAAGCGTCTGACACTGAACATTCATTAGTCACCTGTTCAATAGTCACACCTTCAATATCTATAGACAATGCATCAATAGAAATACTTTGAGACGAATTATTCGCAATTTCTAATGTCAGTAAGAATGCATCCCCAACTAAAATAGGTGATACGCTTATTTCCTGACTAACAATCAAATTGGAATTATCAAATGCGATCACTTCGACCGAGAACGCTTGCTGCTGTGTTAATTCACCATCAGATGCCTCCAAAACGATAGGAATTGATTGACCAATCAACTCACTTGATGGAGTTCCAGTAAGTTTAGTGCCATTGAGTTCAATCCAATCTGGTTTAGTCAAAGCCCTTACAGAAGTAGATTCACTATCGATATCCGATATTTTCACATCATAACTATAGAGTTCTTCACCTACAGCGACCGTATTTGGTTGAGAATCAAATTTAGGGGCATCGTTAACATTCTCTACAGTAATCACAACCTCAGCTAAATTGGAGCGCAAGCCAGCCTTATCAGCAATTGAATAACTAAAACTATCATTTCCAAAATAATTTGAATTTGGAGTGTAGATTACCCCCCCAGAATTATTAACTACTGCAGAACCATTGCGAGGCTGATTCAACTCAATAGAGGAAAGATCTAATTCTCCCTCCGCGTCAGTATCATTTTCCACCACATTAATCGTTGCCACTGAATCTTCATTAACAATTACTGAATCGTCATTTGCTAGTGGGGCGGTATTGCTAGTGGTGAAAAACCAATTTGTAATTTCTAGTGCTGTATTTCCAATAGTATCTTGAACGGCTCCCTGCTCAACAAGCACTTGGTATCGCGCCTCTACTTTTAAGTCGACACCAAATGAAAACTCAATTGTGTTTCCTAATATTGTTCTTTGAGACGCTTCTACAGTGTCACCATTATCAATATCAATTAGCTTGATTTTCCCAGACCCTAGTTCAATCGATTCGTCAAAATCAATACTGAACGAAGTCGTTACAGGAATTGAGTCACTATTATTCACAGGAATTAGACTCTCTACTTTTGGAGCTAAGCTATCGTAAGAAACTAAAACCTCTAATGACTCTACATTACCATTTCCTAGCTGATCTAGAGCAACATCTTCAGGAATAAATAGTTTGATTTGAAGAGATTGTGAACCTGTAACATCTACACTATAACTCGACCCTGAAAGTGCTACAAAATTACTCAATTGCCCGTTTACAACCTGGATGTCAGAGATATCGAATCCTGTCACACTATTAGTAAAGTCAATTGTAGTCGTAAACGTTGATTTTGCTTTCTCTGGAGCATTTATTGTAACTCTGACCTTAGTGTCATCTATCGCTATGTCTAGCTGATTAGAAGCTTGATTAGCATTGCCATTACTGTCTAATGCGCTGTTTTCAGGTATTGAGATTGTGACTGAATTACCTGTTGAGGGTGCAATTGTCGCTGTATAATTACTCCCAGAACCATCAAGTGAAACAACACTAGCATTTGAAACAGAAATGTCTGAGCTTTCAAAACCAGTTACCGGTTCCGAGAAAGCTATTTGAATATCAAACTTGGCTCCGCCGACTTGAGCTGGACCACTAATAGCAACAGTTGGTCTTGAACCATCAAAAGAGACACTCTTTTGTTCAGCTGCAGTATTATTATTCCCGGCCGCATCCGAAGCAACGCCAGCCAAAATATCAATTAAAACGATACCATCAGATGACGGTGTTACATCTATTGAATAGCTACCAGAGCCATTATCGGTAAAGTTGCTGAGAACCGCATTAGTTGCGTTAACGTCCCCAATGTCGAAATCTAAAACTATTTCACTAAAAGCAACTGAAATAGAGAAACTGTTAGTTTGAGTAGTGCTAGGGGCCGTAATAACAACAGTTGGCAAAGTTATGTCATATTCAACACTTAACTGACTGGACGCCAAATTGCCATTATTTGCATTATCCGTGGCAACATTTTCTGCAACATCCAGTGTAACCGTTCCCTCAACCCCTGGAGTCACTGTAACGGAATAGTCGCTACCTGAACCACTGAAACCAGATAACGCAGCGTTTCCGACAACAATGTCGTTCACGTCGAAGCCCGTTACCACTTCTGAAAAATTAATGCTTGCCGAGAATGAGCCTTTGTTAGCTACTTTATTCGTACTGATAGTCACTACTGGTTTTGTATTGTCGGAGATAAAGTTCACCGTTTGAACGTCATTACCATTGCCCGCACTATCTCTAACTTGGTTAGCCGGTAAGGTTATGCTAACTGGTCCATCTGCAAGCGCATTAAAAGTGATATTCGCACTGTTTCCATCAGTTACAGAAAAATCAGATACACTTGCGTTTACCAATGTTAAATCACTTTTACTGACACTCAACGTGTCAAGATCAGTAGCAAAATCAATCGTTACAACAAATGGCAATGAGTTATTCAAGGTATTACCATTTTGACTTGAAGTCATCGTGATAATGGGCTTTACATTATCCACATTAATTGATTGCGAAGACAAACTCGCTATTGAGCTACCTGCACTGTTTCTTGCCACGCTCGCTTTTATCGAAAAAGCTAACGTGCCATCTCCTGAGATATTTGACAAGACTATTTCAGGAGTTGTAGTTGTACCATTATTAACTGAAACAGAGGCGCTCGCTGTACCCGTTGTTGTAAGTAGCACATCACTCACAGTTAGATTAACTTCTTCAGCGTTGGTAAATGTAATTGGGAATGAAACAGGGCCTGTATTGGTTAACGTCAAACTTGGTACACCAATTGTTGTAACAATATCCTGTGCGCTATCTATTACCTTTATAGTTGTGGAAACCGGATCAACAGAGAATGCAATAGAGTTACTCGTACCGGTAATTGACGAGGTAGATGATGAAAAAATGGTTTGACTGTTCACATTGGGCATATCAACTCCAACAGTCAATGTACAAGATGCTCCTACAGCTAAGCTACCACCACTGAATGATAAAGTTGAGCTCCCCGATAGAGAGCCTCCACATTGAGTTGCAGAGCCAATGTTCGCACTCGAGCCTGATAAAGCACTGTTGAAATCCTCAGTGAAAGCTATATTCGTAATAGGCTGTGATCCTGAATTCATTAAAGTATATTCGAGTGTCGCAGCGCTGTTGTCGTTAACAAAATCTGACGTGAATTTAGCTGTTACCTCGAGAGGTACATCTACTTTCAATTGCGCAACCAATGCATCAATTGAAACACTTGACCCTACGCTGTATGTTACAGAGCTTGTTATTGCGTTATAGCTGCCTAAAGCGGCTCCTCCAGGAATCGTTATTTCAAGGTCAAAACTGCAATTCTGACCTGATTGAAGGTTGCCACCGGTCAATATCAATAATGTTGTTCCAGTTAGGGCCGAACCAGAACCGCAAACATTACTCAAATCGCCGCCAGTATAGACTGTTCCTGATATAAGTTCTGATAAGTTATGAGTAAAAACTATTGAAGTAGCATCTGTAGGCCCTACATTATTAAATGAATATCTTGCAGTAACTGTGCTGCCTGGAATCGCGGAACTTAGAAACTCTAGAGTTCCTTCAAGACCAGCCACCACTAAATCACTAGATGCTGATTTACCAGTAACATTCAACCCATCAACGGTCGCTGTCACATTAGAAGTAGTAGCGTTAAACTCACCAGGTGTAACACCGTTTGGTATATTAAGCGCGAGGTTAAAATTACAACTCGAGTCTGGCGATAAACTCGCTCCGGTAAGAGTGACAAAACTGTCCCCTGCCGACCCAGTTAAACTAGAACCAGAGCCACATACACCTGACAATGGAAGGTTAGAAGCTGTTAAACCAGATAGAACGCTATTTAAGTCAAGTGTAAAGCCAATGTTAGATGCAGCTGCAGGACTAATATCTCGGTGCGATAAAGTGAATACTGCATTTGCTGAATCCCCACCTAATACGCCTTTTGGCATATCTACTTTTAAGCTTGGAGCACCCACTACAGTAATTGAAAAACTGGGGAGTTTTGGGTTAACTGTTTGCGCATTTACCGTAGCCGAGGCGGACGTCATTGTATAGTTTAACACACTCGTCTCTAGTCCAGATGGTATCGTAACGTCCGCTGTAAATGTACAGGACCCGTTTGCTGCTAAATTACCACCTGTCAACTGCAACCCTTGCCTGTCAGAATCAATAAATACCAGTGATAATGAAGAGCCTGCTCCACATGGAGGGTTGGGCGTAGGCGGAAGTGCAGCACTTATAGGGAATGGCAGCCCACCAGTTAACTCAAGCAAAGCCTGAAGGTCAGTTACTGACGAGTTACTAGTATCGGAAAAAGTGAATTCCACACCTACGGTGCTACCAGCAGCAACGCTAGAGACACTATCGCCACTTTGAGTAAAACGTAACGCGGCTGTAGGAGCTCCAACAACAACAAGATCAGTTGTAGCCGTGCCTTTAGATACGCTGTCGATTAGTACGGTACTTGAATTAACTTTATATGATCCAGGAGTTGTACCCAGTGGTACATTTACATCAACGCTAAATGTACAACTCTGTTCCGCACCTAACGAGCCATTGGAAAAAGTAATAAGTGAACTGCCACTTCCTGACAAATCGCCATTGCCGCATACATTATTCACTGCAGAAGATGTCCAACTAATCCCTGCAATTGAACTTGGCGTAAGCGCATCTAAATCCACCGAAAAATCAATATCAGATGCTGAAGACGAGCGCTCAAAGTTTGTTATCGTAAATTGCAGCTGAGTACTTTGCCCAGGAGAAACTGGCGACAGCACATCCATAATCAAAGCTGGTTGACTTATTACAATATCATCAGCAGCGTAACCTAAAGCTCCCATTTGATAATTAATTAGAGATGACGCAACTGTACCACTTACGGGCTTCTTAGCTTTTAAATTTTGACTAACGCTGCATGTTGCCCCAGCATCAACAGCGGCGACGTCAAGCCCCCCTCCAAATGACAGTGAGAAGGTGCTATCTCCAGGTGCACCAACACTGCCGCCTGTGAAAACATTAGCATCACAAGTATTGGTTGTGTCAGGAAAATCTGATATTTCCAGCCCGTCAGGCAGTGCAAAGCTTGCGGTTAAAGAGCTCGCTAATGAACCATTTAAAGAGTTATCAAATGTCAGTGTTGCTCTAATATTTTCTCCTACAACAGCAGTTCCTGATGCAAATGAAAAAGACACTCCAGGTCGAGATGTATTTACAACTAAATCATCATTAGCTGATGATGTCGTATCACTTCCAATGGTGATTGATGGCATTGTAAAAGTGTGAGTACCGGGTGTTGAACTTGTTGTCCAAACGGTAACAGAACATACACTACCTGTAGCTAGAGAACCATTTGACAAACTAAAACTTGTCCCCCCGGCAGTAGCGGTTACCTGAGAGTCAATACCGCAATCGCTAGAGGCTATTACTGGATCAGAAATAGTAACTCCTGCAGGCAAAGGCGCTGTAAATGATATATTTCTATCACTTGTGCCACTTCCATTGTTTAGAGTCATAACTAACGGACTACTAGCACCTGGGCCTATAGTATCAGTTGAAAAAACTGGAGTAACTGAAGATGCTGCATAGCTGTTGCAGGCTGCGCTTATCAACGCCCCCCCAAACAACCACGAAAGTTTTTTATTTATATTTATCATTACGCTACGCTCAGGAGAACACTGCTCTGTTTATTGGGGAAAAATAAACAGTAATTTTAGTATAGAGCCAGCAGCACCACAATCTATTCACAAAGATTAATTTTTGTTAATCTAAGTAATAAAGTATTACAGAAAAAAGTATCTGATGAAAAAGCCTTTAATTACGCTGTCTCTGGCTCTATATTTTGTGTTATTGACTGCATGTTCAAGCACATCTGACCAGAATAAGAACCAAGAAATTGCACAGACTTTCCGCCTAAACCAAGGTATCGAAGTCCGACTTTCAGTACCACAAGGGTTCAAGTTAACGCAAGAGCATTATGGTTTTATACAACCCGAATCTTTTTCGCGTATAAAGATTAGTGAAGTGGAAATTCCCTATCAAACATATCTAACGCAGTTAACACCTGAGAACTTTCTTAAAAATCAGCTACAACTAATGAAATCAGAAATCGTAGAAGTAAATGATGCAAAGTGTTCATTATTGACATTTAAACAGGTAATTTCTGGCACCTATTATGAAAAGTTGTGGTTAATTGCAGGCGATAAGTTGTCGAGTATTAAAATTGAGGCAAGTTATCCTGAAGGGTCTTCAATGAATCACAAGGCTGCGATAAAGAAAAGCTTATTTAGCACCGCAGTAGAAACCGATAATTCGTCTCGTTTATACACAGGCTTGCCTTTTTACTTCAAAGATACGAGTGGGTTCAAACTTGTTCAGAGAAATTTAAACTCTGTTGTGTTTATTTCAAATAAAATTAAAGGTGCCACAGTTGTTGTTAGTCACGGAAAACTAGCCAAACCGATAGATAATATCGAGCAACTAAGTAATCACTTTTTATCAAATAGTAATAGTATTTCGGATCCTGAAATTATATCCAATAATCAGATAAAGATAGATTCAATCCCTGCGCTCGCGACCCAAGCCTATGCTTTGCATCAAAGCAATCAATCTTGGGTTTATCAAATTACATCATTTCAAAAAAATAAATTTCTAGTCGTTCAAGCCCTCAGCAAGAAGCCAGAACGGGTTGAGTTTATACAAGAATTAGAACAACTCATTGAACAGTTTAAATTTAAATAGCCCTATTTAACGTGCTGTACGGCATAGTGATAATTTATGCCGTACATACTTACAATTTAAATGTAAAAGACTCAGGTAATAAACAAACCTGATCACTACAGGCCTGCAGTTCCAGCGTTAGCCAGCTGCCATAACTTGGTAACCTAACTTTTATTTTTTCATCAAATAAGCTTAAAGGCTGTTCACTAAATCCTAGTTTTTTCTCTATTGGTTGGGGATAAAAACTACTATCAATAGCACTTCCGTCAATAGATATTGAAGTTGCTAATAGCGATGCTTGATTTGGCGAGTTTGAGTTGATATGCCATCCAGGCTTTAGCTCTATTGTTAAATATGGCGTGGTATCAGGCAACCCTTCAATTGATATCATACCGTTTCCCTGAGCAAATGATGCCCTGCCAACTGGGTGAACTGCGCTCGAAAACACTTTTGCAACACTAAATGCAGAGATCGGAGCGCGTAGATACGCTTTTTGAACGTCTTTTTTGCGCTTTCTATAAGCACTAGCTATTACACTATCAGAATATCGGTAACGCTCCGAAAGTGACAAAAATAGAGCATCGACTGATATTAATTCGCCATCATTTACATTTAGAATCTTTTTATTTAACTTTTGATCACCAATAATATTATGAAGCAAGCTCTTTGCTTTATTACGCCATTCATTATTAAATGTCGCGATGTACATTCTGTCATACACCTGCGCCAAATATGTATAGTCTTCGAGTGCTGCATCTCCCCCAGCTGTATCAAGATAAACGGCTCGTTTTAATGTACCTTGCACAATAAGATTATCCTCAAGGTATTCTATTAATTGCTCTGCTGACTTTAAATAATTATGTTCAGAGGTAACAAAATACAATTCAATCAATGCATCAACAAAAAGTGCATTCCAAGACAGCAATATTTTTTTATCGATATGTGGTAGAGGAAGACTTTCTCTACTTTCCCTCAGTGTATTACGTGCAATAGGCGGTAAATCAGAGTTACGTAAGTATGGTGCAAATAACTCTTTGTCTTTAAATTGATACCATAAGAAGGCATCTTTTATTTCTTTACTTAAAAGTGCTTTATCTTGCCTGCTAAACAGATAATAACCCCCTTCTTGATTCTGATAGTCGGCATCAATTGCGCTATAGTAACCACCTTCAGGAGAACGCATTACGTGCGTAGCAAATGCTAAGGTATCTATGGCAACATCAAGATAATCAGGTCGTTCCAACAAATGACTAGCACGTGCAAAAACTTGAATTAAAAGCGCTTGGTTATAAAGCATTTTTTCATAGTGTGGCAACTGCCAAAAGGCATCAGTTGCATACCTGTGAAACCCACCATGAACATGATCACGAATGCCTTTTTGACTTAAATTATCTAACCACACAACCAACTTTTTCTTTAATTCATTGGATGGATTTATCTTGTATTGCTCTAGGCTTAGTAACAATAAAGCCTCACTAGGAAACTTAGGAGCACCTGGTAATCCTCCAAAATCAACATCTAACTGATTTAATGTGTCTGATATATTTTGAGTAACGCGTTCGAGCGACCACTTTGCATTATTATCGCTACTAGGTGCCGTAACTTGTTGGGTAATATTTGTAGCCACTTGCTCCAGGCGCTTTGGACTTTTTTCCCAAATAGTAACTAAGCGGGCGCTAATCTTTAATAAGTCGGATTTAGATACGTATGAATCAATCCAAATTGGCTTAGCATCAGGTGTTAAAATAGCAGTTATCGGCCACCCGGCACTGCCTTTAACCGTTGTAAGTACCTCTGTAAAATATGCGTCAACAGCAGGCTGTAATTCTCTATCTACCTTTAGGTTAATAAAGTTTTGATTAAGAAATTCAGCAACTTCAATATCGACAAAACTTTCTTTTTCCATCACATGGCACCAGTGACATGTTGAATAACCTATTGATAAAAAAATTAGTTTATTTTTTTGTTTCGCATTATTAAGTGCTTTGTCACTCCACGCTTGCCAATTTATCGGGTTGACAGCGTGTCGAAGTAGATAGGGGGAGGCTTCAACCACCAGTCCATTCAAATAAACTTGCCTTGGTTTTTCTATCCCTGCGGAATACAACAACTCATCAATGACAGTAGCCTTTTCTTTGTATTGATCAAGCCAATTTGTAAACTCTACGTTATTTATGTTTACATTAATTGGAGGCATTACTATTGCGTTAAGTGCAAAACTAAACACTAGGTAAAAAGCTAAAATTACGTATTTAAAATAATTCACGGTTTAAAGCTCTATTACTTTCAATTGATTGGGTTTTACATTTTCAATAGTGCTTGTTTCGCCGTTAGGCCACACGACTTTAAGTTTAACCGATTTTGCATTGCCCAGACCAAAGTGCTGCACTTTAGGATGTACTGACATATATCCGTCCGTACTTCGCACCTCGCGCCAAATATTATGTCCATTAGGAAGTGTTAGGTAGATTCGAGCTCCAATAGCGTCTTTCGTTACATTTTTTTGGGGAGCGCCTAACAGTTCAACTTTTAACCAGCCACTGCTCGTCTTTAAATTATTTTGAAACAATGCTGCTGGTTCATGGTAATTGTTTAAAACGATATCCAAGTCACCATCATTTTCAAGGTCAAAATAACTGGCGCTTCGAGAGTTACTCAATAAATTTAAACCTAGCGAACTATCCATTGTTTGTAAGTGCCCATCTTTATTCTCAAAGAAAATATTTAATTCTTTCTCGCTAACAGGAAGAAGTGCTTTTTGCTTGTTTCCGTGTTGATCCTCAAAGTAAGGGTTTTTACTACTGTATAAATTGAACTCATTCATTCCATTTAGAACATATAAATCATCATCTCCATCAAGATCATAATCAAAAAAGTCAGCATCCCAAGACCATCCCGTTGAGGAGTACCCCCGCCCCACACGCTCACTTGGTTGATAACTTAAGCCATCGCTTTTTGAGGACATAAACAGATCATTTGCTTCAATCACTCGCATATGAGCAAGCTTCTCTGCATCGAACTTCATTTGAGTATCTTCATTTGGCAGGACGTAAGTTTCATCTTTATTCATGGTTACGATATTTGAAATATATATATCAGGTAACGAATCTTGATTTAGGTCCGCTATACCAATTCCCATAGTATATGAAGGCTTATCGGTACCAATTTTTGAGGAAACATCGATGAATGTGCCATTTTTTTGATTTATGTAGTAACCATTAACACCAAAATCATTCCCAACGATCACGTCTTGCCAACCATCATTATTCAGATCGGTGTGCGCAACTGCTTGAGCCCATCCTGTATTGTCTAAACCAGAGCCTTTTGTTACATTTTTAAATCTGAAATTACCAATATTTTCATACAATTGATTGGGTTTCCCATTGGTATTACGGCGTTTTAAGGTAGGTAAATCGCCGGTGATATAGTTACCAAAATAAGTAATGTATAAGTCAAGATCGCCATCACGATCATAATCAAACACGGTAGCCGGACCGCCGACGAGACCTTGCCCTCCCAGTTGAGCGATTTCAGTTACATCTTTAAAATATTGCCCTTTGATATTTTGATAAACGCGATGCGTATCATTGACGTAAGTAACAATAATATCTTGCCACCCATCGTTATTAATATCGGCAACTATCGGCTGACGAGCTTCACCTGGATGGTTGTCCTGTTTTCTTGACCAGTTTAATTTGTAGCGTTCAGTTACATCATTAAACTGAGCATCCCCCATGTTCAAAAACAGCTTGTTGCCGCGCCCCCCTAATATAAAAATATCAATTAATCCGTCATTGTTTATATCTTCTGCAGCAACCCCTGAGCCACCGAATGCCGGAGGAATAGTAATAACACCTGTAGACTTGTCACGACGTAAAAATGTTCTAAGTTGGCGATTTAACCAATCTGACGAGCGATGCTCATAATCAAATTTTGCTTGTTTGGATACATTAGAAAACGTTGCAGATTTAATACTATGTTCAGCAGAAGCTAATGGTTGCTCATAATTATTAGATACTAATGCGTTAGTATGTTGTTTAGTTTTATCGATGATAAGCTGCTTTGCCCGAGATAAATGGGCAACGTTTAAATTGGCCGCATTATCTTGTTTGGCAATTGAGCCTGCTTCTCGTAATAGTAAAACACCATATTGCGCAATATTTTCAGTCAATAACTCTGCTGCGAATGGGTCTGGTTCAATATATAAGTCAAACTCGGGCTTGTTTATCGCTGTTTTTAAGTAATGCCAATGTGCGCCAGCATCACGAAATGCATCCATGTCATAAGACTCAATATACACCATTTCCTTATTACCTAACTTGGGGAAGAACAAAGCATCTTCATACTCATTAATTTTATGAGGTATAAATTGATTAACAAATTCATATACATCACTCTCTTGCACTAAGCTTTGTTTATTTTCCATCGCCAATTGCTGAGCGCCTAAATAGAGGTCGCTTGCAAACTCACTTATTATCTCAGCGTATAGATTAATTATTGCATCACTATCAGATTTGTTGCTTGGCCAAGAAGTTCGAGCAAAATATACCTGTAGGTTTCGTAAAAACACTTGATTTGAAACTTGATTGTAAGCTGAATATGAACTGAGTTTTTTCTCAACCATTGCATTAAGTAATGTAGGTGAGCGCTTAGCGTATTTAATAGAGCCATTTTGTTTTTGAACTGGCTTCTCTCTCACACCAAGTTCACGCCAAATCGAATTAATGACTTCAAGTTCAATTTCAGCTTGATTGTTGATGCGTGCAGTGTTGTCTGCAACTTTTAATGCTGCCAACGTGTAAAAATCTAAGCTATTCTTCATTGCATCAACAGCCTTAGCTGTTAGTGGCAGTAGTTGGTTGTCAAAATCGAGCAATGCATCTTGTTGAACGGCAAGGACTGCCCTCAATGAATAAGCAATACTTCCATACTGACGCTTATCATCTTTGTGTAACGTTACACTATTGTCGCCAGAAAACGTGATGCGCCAGTGTTGATTTTTATCCTGATTCACTAAAAAAAACTGCTTTTGCGCTTCAAGTATATGGCTTTTCAATACGACTTGCTCGGATTCAGCTTCAGCTAAAACGTGTGCGTGCTGCCATAGAATTTCAATATACTCTTTTTGCAGCATGTTTTTAGCAAATCTTGCCTTATCACTTAGTGGAGTCCCAAACATAAAGTCCTCTAAACGAGAAGCCGTTGCATAACATTTGGGCTCAGATTTTTTTTCGAGCTCATTAATGGCATTTAAAATCGTTTTCAAGGAGTTATTAGAACTTGCCAAAACAGCTTGAGAGTGAATTAGCACCC
Organism: Pseudoalteromonas sp. MMG024; assembly: GCF_021654175.1. Lineage (NCBI taxonomy): Bacteria > Pseudomonadati > Pseudomonadota > Gammaproteobacteria > Alteromonadales > Pseudoalteromonadaceae > Pseudoalteromonas > Pseudoalteromonas sp. MMG024. The sequence goes on along the minus strand of NZ_JAKFZO010000011.1, from coordinate 36,322 downwards.
AAACAATAGCAAAAAAATAAATAGGCTTTAAAAGAAACATACGCGTTAGTATCCACCGATGTGCAAGGGATAATTAAGAATTTGTTCATCTATTATGAATGATAACAAATGGGTCGAACATGAACTGTTCAGACCAATAATTATAGAAACTATTATTCCACAATTGTAAATATTTGTTAAACTAATAAATAACTATTACTGAATAGCAATCTCGTGTTTAACAGTGTAACTAACGCACACGTTTACTAGGGTTGTACCCGAACGTAGAGGAACGAACAATGTCCAGCAAGGTAACCATAATGTTGGCCTGTGTGTTTGCCAGTGGCAGCGCATTAGCTAATGCCGATATAATAAAAATTCAAAAATCTAAATCTGAGCATATTGCCATTACAAAATCGACGAGCCATATCGACTTCACTCCGGTAAAACACTACGACAAATACATAATCTCTGTATCGGGTCCGAGTGACTTCTCGAAATCATTTGAGTCTGACACGCCGTCACTAGATATTGGTGATTTGAACTTGCCTGTAGATGGCACTTTTAATTATCAGATACAAGCCGTTACTTACCTGCAAGAAATCAAGGACACTATGAACAATGGTCGTTCTGAAGACGCGAGAGGCTACATTAGTAAAGTAGACGTTACTGGTGGCAAGTTTACTACCGAGAATTTTTCAGTAAAAACACATCAACAAGCAACTGAGAAAAAACCAACCTTTAAGCTTGGTTTAGAGTAGGGTACTAATAATGAACGCAAAAAATATATTTAAAACAAGTGCCCTGACAACAGCTCTATTAATGAGTTTGCAGACTCAGGCAGACCAACAAATTTTAGATAATTTGATTGTTCAGGGCAGTGTATGTGTTGGCCTAGATTGTAACAATGGTGAAAGTTTTGGCTTTGATACGATTCGCTTAAAAGAAAATAATGTTCGAATTAAATTTCAAGATACCAGCACATCGTCTGCTTTCCCATCAAATGACTGGCAACTCACAGCAAATGACTCTGCAAATGGTGGGGCGAATCGATTCTCAATAGATGATATTGATGGTGGTAAAACCCCATTTACAGTAGAAGCAGGCGCTAGAACTAACGCATTATATATTGACGATGCTGGCCGCATAGGTGTTGGTACCAGTGCTCCAATTGCGAATGTACACATTAAAGAGGGTAACACACCAACACTTCGCTTAGAACAAGACGGTTCATCGGGCTTTTCTGCTCAGACTTGGGATGTTGCAGGTAATGAGAGTAACTTCTTTGTGCGTGATGCAACGAACAGCGGTACACTTCCATTTAGAATCCAACCAGGTGCCTCCAATGCGAGTATTTACATAGCCTCTGATGGTGATGTTGGCTTTGAAACGACCTCACCTGATGGTCAGTTTGACGTAGCTCACTCGTCGAATAGTAATAACCATGCGTTTTTAATTGATCCTTCAAGTAATGTGGGTGTAAACATAGATAACAGTTACATGCCAAATGGATTGTTTGATGTTCAAACTACAGGTGGTGTTTCACAATTTACTATAGAGAACGATGGCGATATAAAAGTTTCAAATGGGCAACTAAAACTCACGACTAATGCGAGTGACATTGAACGTCTTGGGCAAAAAGTTCAATTTGGTGTTATGTCTGGATCGGGTTTACACAACAGAAGTGTATTTGCTACTTCAGATGCTTCTGATGTTATCGAAATCGAGTACCGTTCTAATAATCAGCAGAAATGGGTTCAAAGCTCGAGAAATAGCTTAGATAACGATAAATTTGTATTTTTTAATGGCAGTGCGAGTGAAGTTTTAACGCTTTTCCAATCTGGAAACGTACATATTGGGGGAGTAGCTGCAGGAGTATCTGATGCATCAGGTCGCTTAATTAATACTGCAAGTGGAGCTTATTTATCTTCAGCCGGAGTATGGACTGATGCGTCTAGCCGTACATTAAAAAAGGACGTCACATCATTATCCCTAGAACAAGCAATAAAAGCACTTAAAGAACTAAACCCTGTAACATTTAATTACAAGCGCTCACCAAATGATCTGCATGTTGGGTTTATTGCTGAAGATGTGCCCGAGTTGGTCGCAACTTTAGATAGAAAAGGGCTGGCTTCAATGGATATACTAGCAGTTCTTACAAAAGTTGTGAAAGAGCAACAAGAAACAATTGAAAAACTCGAAAACCTAATTAATAAAAAATAGAATATTGCATTGAGTAAACGCAACAAGTTAACTCGTTGCGTTTACCTTTGTTCGCTGGATCTCTGGCGACCTAGTTAAATCTATAGAGTTTTAGTTTTAGACTTATACTCTGTTATAGTTCGAAAATAATACTCTTCACCATCTAAATCAAGTTTGGCTGGTGCAAATGGAGGAAAAAACATTGCCCGAATAAATCGGTCTATCTTAGACTCACTCCATTCTCGGTTAATTTTTCCATCATATGGCAAATCTCGGTTAAAATAGCTTCCCTCACCTTCCTGCGCATATCCTTTATCGCCACCTAAAACCATTTGCAAGACTAAAGGTAACTTTTGTAAAGCCTGTAAGATTTGTTTATGAAACAAACTAAATGAAGTATCTGAATCTTCAATTTTAATTGACTCTTGAAAAAGAATGTTTCCAGTATCTAATGTTTCATCCATGTAATGATAAGTGAAACCTGTAAATTCATCTTCATTGATAAGAGACCATGAAACAGAATGAGCGCCTTTATATTTCGGTAATAGCGAAGGGTGAAGATTAACACCTCCCAGAGAAGCTAAATCTAATAAGGCCTTAGGTATAATATTTCGATAGTGAATACTTAAAATGATATCAGGGCGTTGTATTTTAACCCACTCCAATGTATCTACCGACTTTGCACTTTCAGTATTCTTTCGAATATTACGTAAATCACACAAAGCATGCAGACCACTATTTCTACTATCATTTTCATGTGTTAATACACTTATTTGCTCTGGTAATACACCCAAGGAAAAAAGTGTACTTATTGCCATCTCGGCAGGGAGGCCATAACCTGCAACTAATATATTCTGTTTAAAAAGATCCATTTTATTCCCCTAAAATTTCTTCAATATAGCGAGCAGCAACTTCATCCCACGAAGGAAATTTATCGAACAACTCTCTTTGCTCTTTAAATAATTGCTCTTTATTCTCGAGCCCCCAAATAATCTTATTAACCATGTCATAATCAGAATAAGGATCAAAAAGCATCGAATCTAACAAGTGCGGGGTGCGCTTAGTAAGGATTTCCCTAGTGACAGGTATGTCGCCCATAATTGAGGGCGTACCCACTGAATATGCTTCACAAAAAGTAAAAGGCATACCCCCTTCAAATAATGAGGGATTGACTGACAAAGAAGCCAATGCATTAAAAGCAGCCAATTCTTTTGAAGACAAATTATGAGCAATCAACACCTTTGAATGCATATTATTTTCAGAAATAAAGTTTATGATCTCAGGTGCATGCTCTATTGAGCACGTTAACACTAATTTTAAATTAATACCCTGCTCTCTATTTATATTTTCAACACAACGAACGAGTGCAAAAATATTTTTATAAGGCCTATATTGTGAAGAGTAAAAAATATAGTTGATATGCTCAAAGTCAACCGAAGACCAAAATACATTTTGATGCTGGATAAAATAATCTCTTAGAATACTGAGTGCAACTTTACGAGTTTCGTCCAAAGTTTGTTTTTTGTTTCCTAAAAGTAAATATTCTTTTAATGATACTCGGCCATGATTAATTACCGTGACATTTTTGCGGTCAATACCCAAAAATTTCCCCAAATGCTTTTCTTTAACATACTCACTATAAGTTATTAATTTATCAGCCGAGTAAGCCGCGGCTTCTAACTTACTAACAACATTTTCTACCCATGGATATACAAAATGTGATGGCATTTCATTTAAGACCAAATCTGGAGATACGACTATTTTGCGAGCATTGATTTTACCGATTTCAGACCAGAACAAAGTCGGAACAAACCACTGTCCAATATCGGTTCTAGTATTTATTTTGCAAATCAACTCATCTAGTTCAGATTCTATTAGTAGTTCAGAACCCTCTATAGCTAACACGTTATTTCTTATACTTGAAAGCGACCCTGTTACAATCCTGTAAGGCATTGTAATTAAATTTTTTATATTCAAGGGTAAAAGGCGATAGATCAGATACGGCAAGAAAACTGGCAAAAATAAGAGAGCAAAAGTTAATAAACCTATAAAAAACAAGAGAAGTTCTATCAAAGGTTGAAACAATTTATAGCTTTTGTTTGCAACAGCTACTTTTAATACTCTTTTTTTTGCAAATGTAATTAAGCTAGATTTAAAACCTTCGACATAGTCAAACAAACTTTTGCGCTTTGATGACTTCTTTCTTCTGAGTCGAACAGCAAGAGGAATCCCTTCCGTCATTAAAAGCTCAATATTAGAGAGTGGAATATTATGGTCTTCTAATAACTCTTCTAAATGAATTTGAAACCATTGAGGGCATGCAATAACTAACTCACTTTCACCGGCTTGGATACCTTTGATTACGAAAGCTAACAGTCTACCTAATCCCTCTTTCTTAATAGATGTTTCTGAAGAGTAGCCTAAAAAAATACCCACTTTATTCACAACCGTATACTCCTAGTATTTTTCTTATCTGTTGAGCATCAATTTTGATTCTTTTAGGCTGCCCAAAATCACCTATCCATTGGCTGTTAATAACCTTCAACTTGCCTTTTGAAAGGTTAAAATTCTGTTTTATTTGCATTACTGAAGACTCGTTAAGTACGAATACTCCCTCTGCTCTATTAAACATATCTTGGAGTATTACCCTTTCATAATTAGCTAACTCTTGGGCATCGGAGAACTGTATATTATCACTGATGATCATGATAAATGGTTTTATTGACGCGACAGGCTTTTTAAATTTTGATCCTACAATGAACCATAATTCACAATCCATAAAGTCAGAACGATTATCGGACGGAATATTATAAACTTCAACCGTTCCATACTTTGAGTAACCAGAAAGCCTCTGAGCTACGCTTTGTTGTTCATGATCCATATCCTTCCAATGAAAAAGTCTTCCAGACTTCTGTGTCTCAGCCAACATTAATGGTGAATTTGCCGAGCTTAAATGACCAAGGATCCCATTTTCTCCGAACGTTTTGATAACTTTATGCAACGCTAAAGTTGTTGTATTTGTCTTGTGTGATTTATCAATAGGCAATATAGCGACTTTGCTAGAAGACTGTATTCTATTTACTTGGGTATTTAGCAAAGGTCTAAAATTATCATCCCATGTGGCCTTAACAAAATCCTCTGAAAAAAATCTTAAAAAAGGTTTATTACACTCTTTGACTTTCGTTGAAAAGTCCACGTTATCAGCAAGCACTTTTTCTACCTTATTCACAGCTTCACTGAATGTGTCACATGCACCTATTTCTTTTTTACCAGCAAATACTCCAAGCATACTTTTTTGCATATAAATGACCGGCATGCCGTATGAAATTGCCTCTATTGGGTGGTAATAAATATGTGTTGGTATTTCACTGTGATAAAACATTACCGCACTAGTGCGATATACTTCTTTATAATCCTCAGTTGATAACCTACCCACTACATTTGGATCATCAACAGGTATTGTTTGAGCGCCACATATAATGTGCGGAAGATGGCCAAAATATTCTTTAAACTTTAAATAAGCTTGCTTATTTTCATCATACGTATTTATATCAGGGCAAACAAATAAAACTCGCTTTTCCCCCCCACCCCATGTATTTGCATTCTCTCGCACAAATTTTGGCAAACCTAACGGCAAGTATAAAGCCCTCGATTTAAACTGAATAGGCTCTAGCTCTGATATATGACTATACCCAGCAGCAAACCAAAAACGTTCAGAAACATTAGCTATACGCCTATTGAACCCCGGTAATGTTATCCAATTTGCAAAATCAAAATATGATGATTCAGGATCTGTTAAACCAAAAGCTCGAAGCAGGATCTTACCTTCAAAGTAACGGGCGATATTATCAAACATTGGGAACATATATGCACAAATACAAATTTCAAAATGCTTATTGATAATTTCCCTTATTTCCAGAGTAAATTCGGAAGTGTAAAAGTCAAACTGGTTAAGTACTTCTAATTCAGCTTTTGGGATACTGAGTGTATTATCGTAATCAAATGAGACACTTGCACTGCGGTTATCTGAGTTTTGAGGAAATTTCTTAGGAACAAAGACTTCCAAATCGTAATCTAATAATAATGGAACTTCACACTCTCTCAGTGTTGTGTGGTTAAGCAACCAAAGTACTCTTTTAGTTTTTTTCATAATTAGTACAATCTATTTAGTTAGGTTTGAATAAAAGTACAGTGCATTATCGATACTATCGTCACAGATCACCTTACCATTTTTAAAAACAATGCCTCTATTACAAATTTTTCTGACCATAGATTCATCATGAGAGGCCAAAATTAACGACTTCGATTCATTAATAAGCTCTAGCAAACGATTTTTAGCTTTCTCAATAAAGGAAGCATCACCAGCACCAATTACTTCATCAATTAAGAGTAGTTCCGCCCGGTATGCAGTAGTAATTGAGAATGCTAAGCGAACTAACATACCTGCAGAATATGAACGTATCGGTAGATCAATAAACTCACCCAGCTCAGAAAATTCAACGATTTCACGTTCTTTGCTCTTCACTTCACTTGGTGATATCCCCATCAATAAGCTCCGATACAGGATATTTTCTCGCCCGGTCGCATCAGGTTCAAACCCTAAACTGATATCAAACATAGACCTAATATCACCACAAACAGTTAGCTGCCCTGAGTTAATTGGGTAAATTCCGGCAATCATCTTTAAAAAAGTACTTTTACCCGCACCATTATGTCCAATTAGAGCAACTTTCTCACCTTCGCTGATAGAAAGCGAAACCTCATCAATTGCCCTAATACTTTTGTAGTTTTTATTAACTCCAAATAACTGTTTAATAGATGGTTTCGTATAAGAGAACTTTGGATATTCTAGGACAACATTTTGAAGATTAATCAACTCCTTACAGGGCATAAACTAATCTCCGCTCAAATTTATAATTTATAATAGCTCCACAAATTAACAACACAAATGTAAAGCTAATAGCCATTAAATATGACGTTAACCCCGCAACCTTCCCTTGCAGCAGAGGTGCTCGAACAAGTTCCATTAAATGATACAGTGGGTTAAGGTCAACTAAATATTGAGCCCCTGCATCAATGAAGAAAGATGGGAGAAAATATACCGGTGTTGCGAACCACAGGATTTGCATAATTAGTGCTGTGATATTTGGAGTATCTCTAAAGTAAGTTCCCATATAAGAAAAGACTACTGCTGCACCTACACCACAAAAAGTATAAATAACGATTGCAGGGAGCAAACTAAGCCACGATAAATTTAAATTCTCAGGAAAGCTATAGAGAGACCAAACTAGAGCTCCAGAAAGGCCCAGCATAAGAAAAAATACATTAACGATAACTATACGAATTGGATAAATGATTAATGGGGTTTTTATTTGTTTTATGTAAGGTTCAGCTTGAATATAAGCTGTCGCTCCTCCCGTTAAACACTTTATAACAAACTCCCAAAAAACAATACCTGTATAAATAAAAGGCGCATAATACTTCATCTCTTGCTTAAACAAAGTACCAAGAATCAATGTTAAAATAGCACTAATCGCAAGCGGTTGAATTATTGGCCAAATCAACCCTAAATATGAAGCTCTAGAAGCTCCTCGAATATCAGCTGATATTAAATGGGCACAAAAGTGCCTCATTTTATATACATCAAATATGTAACTTTTTAACTTCATTTAGATAATTCATTAAAAAAGGTTCTTATGACTTCAGATATATGTTTGATTTCTTCATCTGTTAAATCAGGGTAACTAGGTAAATTAAAACCAGACAAACTGATTTTTGAAGCACTTTCAAAAATATCATCAGTTGAACAATGTGGCATCGTATTTACGCAAGGAAAAAATGGTCTAGTATCGATTCCATGCTCCTTCAAGTAATTACGCAATGGTTCTCTTATTTTTGCATCATCAAGTATGACCGAACACATCCAATAAGTATGAAAACAATTAGGCTGTTCTTTATGAGTGCTTAATGGTAAGTCAGCCAAATTACTCTGGTAACTTAATGCTATAGCTCGTTTTCGAGCAATCACATCGTTGGCTGTTTGTAATTGTGCGTACCCAATAGCTGCTTGAATATTAGTCATACGATAGTTAAAAGCTAAGTCGTCATGCCAATATTCCTTAGTTTTCGAAACGCCTTGATTTTTTATATGGCAAGCTTTTTCATATACTTCCTGTGATTTACAAACAACCATACCACCTTCGCCTGTGGTAATTGTTTTATTTCCAAAAAAGCTAAATGTTGCGACATCTCCAAAAGTACCTGCATACTGCCCTTTATATTGAGTTCCAAAAGCTTCAGCTGCATCCTCAATCAAAAAGAGCTTATTTTCTTCACAGAGCTTAACTAACGGATCCATATCACAAGGGTGTCCATATAAATGAACAGCCATTATCGCCGCCGTTTTCTCTGTTATTTTGTTAGCGGCATCTTTTGTGCAAATCTGTAATGTTTCAGGGTCACTATCTACAAATACAGGAATAGCCCCGATTTGTAATATTGTGTTCACTGAAGCAACATAAGTAAATGTTGGCACAATAACTTCATCACCAGCTTTTATACCCAAAGCAACCATCGCTAAGTGTAAAGCCGTAGTGCCATTACTTGTAGTGGTCGAAAACTTAGCACCAATAAACTTAGAGAAATTAGCTTCGAATAAGTCAATGTATTTGCCTTTCGAAGAAATCCAAGTAGAGTCTAAACATTCGTTTACATATTTTTTTTCTAAACCATTAAAGTGTGGTTTATACACGGGAATCATATAACTTCCTTGAAAGCCATGAGAAACATGGCTAAAGAATAGGTTTATCGAGCTACTTTATTAAGCTTTCCATGGTTGGCCTCTTGCTCAGCCAATTTTTGGTCAGCTTCAGCCATCTCTTCAACAAGCGCCTCAAATGTGTACTTAGGTTTCCAACCAAGTTGTGTTACCGCTTTGGTTGGGTCACCTAATAAGGTCTCAACTTCAGCAGGGCGGAAATATGCAGGATCAATAGCAATAACTAGGTTACCATTTTGGTCATAACCTTTTTCGTTCACCCCTTCTCCTTCCCAATGAATTTCAATATCCATGTGAGCTGCAGCTTTCTCAATAAATTCTCTTACGCTGTATTGCACACCAGTAGCAATTACAAAATCTTCTGGCTTATCTTGTTGCAGGATTAACCATTGAGCTTCAACATAATCCTTTGCGTGACCCCAATCACGTTTGGCATCAAGATTACCCATGTAAAGACACTTTTCTAATCCATATTTGATGCGAGCAAGGCCTCTGGTGATCTTACGAGTAACAAAAGTCTCACCTCGAAGTGGAGATTCATGGTTAAACAAAATTCCGTTGCAAGCATAGATTCCATATGCTTCACGGTAGTTCACTGCTATCCAGTAAGCATATAATTTAGCTACAGCATAAGGAGAACGAGGGTAAAAAGGTGTCGTTTCTTTTTGAGGTATTTCCTGCACCAAACCATACAACTCAGAAGTAGAGGCTTGGTAAAACTTTGTTTTATCTTTTAAACCAAGAATTCTTATAGCTTCTAAAATACGTAAAACACCAACCCCATCAGAATTAGCAGTATATTCAGGTTCTTCAAACGAAACAGCCACGTGGCTCTGTGCAGCCAGGTTATAAATTTCATCAGGTTGAACTTCTTGAATTATACGTAATAAGCTACTTGAATCAGTAAGGTCCCCATGATGCAGCTTTAGCTTTACACCTTCGTTATGAGGGTCTTGGTATAGGTGATCTATTCGATCTGTATTGAATAAAGAGGTTCTTCTTTTGATACCGTGAACTTCGTATCCTTTTTCTAAAAGCAGCTCAGCTAAATAAGCTCCATCTTGACCTGTTATGCCCGTAATTAGGGCTACTTTATTTGACATTTTTTTTCCTATTATTTTTTAGTTTACTGCGCTGCGGCGCTCTAATTTTTGCTAATTAAGCCGACGATAAATCGCAGCGGTTTAGTTATTCTCCAAGACAAAGAGTTCATAAGCGAATCCACTCGCTTAGCTTTAGCTTTATAGTTTTCATGTAACAACATTGCTTTATTTTCAATGCTGCGAGTTAATAGCTCTATTTCTTCAATATTGCTAGAGGTATTAATAAGATCTAACTCCGATTTTATAATCGATGGTAAAAAATCAATATAAACGCTCTCATGAAGAAAATAGGAATTAACATGTGATGTAGTATCAAAAATGTACCCTAATGGCTCGACATACTCTCGTAACGTTTCCACTCCCAAGTGCCCATGTTCAATACAAAATATTTTTGGTAGAACCGTGACATTCTCAAACCCCTTCAAAGCTTGTATTTCATGTCCTTCTATGTCTAACACCATTAAAGTAATATCTGTTATTCCATTCTCATTAATAAATTCACGATAAGTAACTTTGTTAGTCTTACAAGTCGTGAATTCGCAATTCATTTCATTCAGAATTTTTACGTGCTCTGGTGTATGCGATACTGAGCCATTCGTACACAGCGGAAATGACGGATGATGAACATCAGTAAACTCGATTTCGCCAATAGAATCAGATAAGGCTAAATTAAAATTGTCAGTATTTGGCCTATTTTTTATAAGCTCAGCATAGATGGTTGGCGAAGCCTCGATGTTATAACCTGTCCAACCGAGAGACTCTTCGAAGAATAAGCATGAACTTTCTGTCACACCGTCAAAGGCACCGCATTCAATAAAGGTACAAACAGCCTGACTTAAAAATTCATTATGCTTTACATAGCGAGAGTAAATAAAGTTATCAACCTGAGGTTCGAACTGACCATAAAATTTCACAGGGATTCCCTTTGTTTCAAAACCCAAAACTACACTCTTCCAAATGTATCTTCAAAGCGAACAATGTCATCTTCCCCCAGATAGCTTCCACTTTGAACTTCGATAAGCTCAAGGTTGACTTTGCCAGGGTTAGTTAGTCGATGAGTAGATCCGAGCGGAATGTAGATAGATTGGTTTTCACTCAGAAGAGTTTCTTGTTCATCGATTTCAACTATCGCTGTCCCCGTGACAACAATCCAGTGCTCTGCTCTGTGATGATGCATTTGTTTAGAGAGTGACGCGCCAGGTTTAACAGTTATGCGTTTAACTTGATAGCGAGCACCATTATCTACTGAATCATACTTCCCCCACGGTCTATGAACTTCTCTATGAAGTAAGTGTTCACTGCGACCAGTATGATTTAAATGCTTAACAATTTCTTTTACATTTTGGACTTTATCTTTATGAGCCACGAGAATTGAGTCTTTAGTCCCAACAACTACTAAGTCCTCTACACCAATTGTAGAGATAAATTGATTCTCGGATTGAACAAGGCAGTTACGCGACTCAATGTTTTTAACATCACCTAAATTTACATTTCCATGCTCATCTTTCGGCAATACTTCCCATAACGCTGAAAATGACCCAACATCGCTCCACCCTACAGAAATAGGTAAAACTATACCAAGTTCGGTATGTTCCATTACTGCATAATCAATTGAATCGTCAGGGCACAATTCAAAGTCTTGTTTAGCTATACGAACAAAGTCCAAGTCAGATGTAGCATTTGAATATGCTTTTAACGCTGAATCATACATTTTCGCGTTAAATTTTTTTAATTCTTCAAGATAAATACTGGCTTTCATAACGAACATGCCGCTATTCCAGAAAAAGTCTCCGCTTTCTAAATACTCTTGGGCTTTAATTCTATTCGGCTTTTCAACAAATTGCTTAATTTTCAGTGCGCTTTTATCACTTTTTTCACCTTGGATGTAACCAAAACCTGTTTCTGGAGTACTGGGAACGATACCAAAAGTAACTATTTTGCCTTGTTCTGCGTATTCAGCTGCCAGTTCAACCGACTTTTGAAATGTTTCTTTATCTTCAATTACATGATCCGCAGCAAGTACAACTAGAATAGCATCGCTATTATGCTCTAACGCTTTAAATGCCGAAAGCGCTATAGCAGGCGCTGTATTTCTGCCCACGGGTTCCAAAATAATAGACGTTGGGTTTTGACCTATTTCTTGTAATTGTTCGGCAAGTATAAATCGATGAGCATCGTTACAAACAGCTATAGGTTTATTAAATCCAGTTAAGCGTAAAGCCGTTTCTTGAAGCATTGTATAGCTACTAGTAAGCCGCAAGAATTGCTTAGGATAGTGCTTTCTAGATAGAGGCCAAAGTCGAGTGCCAGAACCACCAGACAAAATAGTTGGGTATATTTTAGACATCATTTTTATATAATTCACTCCATTGGCGCACGATTGTAGCAAACCACCTTCAAACTACAATTACAAATTGGGTAAATATAGGTATTATTTGTTCAAATGAGAAAATGATTTAGCAAGGAGTATTCATTGACAATTTTATATGATTTTCTCGAAGTCGCTGGAGGCGCAGAAAAAGTCTCGCTAGAGTTAGCTAAACACTTAGATTGCAAGCTTATTGTAAGTGGTACAAATAAAGGTATTTTTAACTCTTTCCCCGAACTACAATTAGAAATTATAAATATTGGCAATGTTTCAAAGATTCCTATTTGGAAGTCGATTAAGTCGATCAACTACTTTGAACAAATATCAAGTGGCTTACTCACTGACAAGAACATATTGTTCTCAGGTAGCAACGCACCTATTGCAGTTCACAATTCTCAAGCTGAAAAAAACATATACTATTGTCATACTCCGCCAAGGTTTGCTTATGATCTTTATGATCACTATCAAAGTACACTGCCTTCTTGGCAAGCATTTATAATTGATAAGTTCGCAACTTGGGTGAAACAAAAATATGAACCAACTTTGCCAAAGATGGATCTAGTCATTGCGAATTCAAAGAATGTTAAATCCCGTTTAAAAAAATACTTAGATGTTGATGCAACGGTTATATATCCACCAGTTCATATTGAAGAGTTTTTTAATTCAAACTCTAATGGTTACTACTTATCAACAGCTAGACTAGAAGAGTATAAACGCATACAAATTATTGTTGATGCTTTCAAACAGCTTCCCACAAAAAAGCTCATACTTGTTTCAGGCGGTAGCATGTTCGAAAAACTAAAAGCAGAGTGTCAAAATTACTCAAACATACAGATAGTTGGTTGGGTATCACAAGAAAAGTTACGACAATATATTGCAGAATGTATTGCAACTATTTACATCCCTATTGACGAAGATTTTGGTATGTCTCCAGTTGAATCTATGGCCGCAGGAAAACCCGTTATTGGCGTTGATGATGGAGGAATAAAAGAAACCGTTGTACACCTAGAAACCGGCTACCTTTGCCCCACGGAATTAAGTACCAACGACATTATTAACGCGATAGAGTACTTAACCCCAAACAAAGCACAAAGAATGATGAGTAATTGTTTTGTACGAGCTCAAGCATTTAAAGCTGATTTATTTTTCAGCAAAATGAAAGAAATAATGACATAAATTTTAGGACCAAAAATTCAATGAAAGAAAGTTCTCACATTATCGCCAGGTCTAACATTAGTTTTGGCACTTCTGGTGCTCGAGGCCTAGTAACCGACTTCACTCCTGAAGTATGTGCCGCGTTTGCAATTGCATTCGCCAACGTAATACGTGAACAAGACGTTCTCACTACAATGGCATTGGCTATTGACAATCGCCCGAGTAGTTACCAGATGGCACAAGCTATTAGCGCTGGACTTGCTCAAATTAACATCGAGACCAAATTTTACGGCGTAATTCCGACTCCTGCGCTAGCGTATTATGCAATGCAGCAAAACATGCCGTGTATAATGGTTACCGGTAGCCATATTCCATTTGATCGTAATGGCTTAAAGTTTTACAAGTCCCAAGGTGAAATTTCTAAAGCAGACGAAGCCGCAATTTTAGCAGCGCAAGCTAACGTGTCTCCCATCACCTCACTACCTCACCTAACAGTATTAGCAGCAGCTAAAGACGCCTACATACTTAGAAACACCGAAGCGTTTTCATCGGATAGCCTTAAAGGCAAACGCATTGGCATTTATGAACATTCGAGTGCTGGCCGTGATATTTACAATCTCATTTTTGAAGCTCTTGGTGCTGAAGTTATTTCACTAGGGCGAAGTGACGAATTTGTACCGATCGATACCGAAGCTGTGGCAGAGGAAGACAAAGTAAAAGCGCGCGCTTGGGTGAAAGAATACAAATTAGATGCGCTATTTTCGACCGATGGCGATGGCGATAGGCCTCTTCTTTCTGATGAATTTGGCGAGTGGTTGAGAGGCGATATATTAGGTTTATTATGTTCAAAAATTTTAGGCATCGAAGCATTATCTACTCCGGTGAGCTGTAATACCGCAATCGAAAAGAGCAACCTTTTTAAACACATTGAACGTACAAAGATTGGATCACCATACGTTATTTCAGAATTCGACGGCTTACTTCGTACATTTAACTCTGTTGCAGGCTTTGAAGCAAACGGCGGATATTTATTAGCCAGCAAAATAAAGCTTAATGGCAAAACAATTCAACCATTGCCTACACGAGATGCGATATTGCCCGCAATTACCTTATTAAGCCAATTAAATAAGCAAACAATTTCTGAACAAGTTAAGTTATTACCACAACGCTATACAGCGAGTAATCGAATTAAAGACTTTGCACGAGATAAAAGCCTATCACTAATTGCTAACATTAATAAAGAGCCTGAAGCTTGGTTGCCTAAGTTAGGTATAACGGATAAGTTGAACGAGATAAACCTAACAGATGGACTTAGAATGCTTTTCTCCAAAGGGGATATAATTCACCTTAGACCATCAGGTAACGCACCAGAGCTGAGATGTTATGTTGAAAGTGATTGTGTAAGCAGTGCGCAAAATTATGTCACTAATGTTCTTGAACATTTGAGAAAACTATAACTAAGTAGGCCGAGCTATCTCAGCTCGGCCTTATTTTTAATACCCTTGGCTTATCAGTAATTTTTTCATACGCAGGCCTTCTTGATGCCTTGGCTTCTTCTCAAGTAAAAGTAAAATATGCTTTTTAGCTAATATGAAGCGACTTGTTTTAAAATACACTACCGCAATTGCAAAATGGGTATCGGCTAAATACCAAGGCTCAGCAAGTGCCTGTTTAAAATAGGATTCTGCTTCAGCTAGTTTATTCTTGCGCAAATGAAGCACACCAAGGTTGGTCAGCACCTGAGAGCGAGTGTATGAATTTTTAATATTCGGTAACAATCCGTCGGCTATTTTATGTGCTTTTTCAAAGTTCCCCGAATCGATCGCTGCGGCAATTAAATTATTTGCTAAATCCTCATCGATTTGACCTTGTTTAAGTTCAATAGTTTTTTCTAGTTGCGCAATGCCCAACTGCAAATCTCCCGCTTCCAAATAAACCTTGGCTAAGTTTGCACTCAAGCGTTTATGATTCGGGTTTAAACTTAGTTCATACTCATAAAAAACACGCGGGTTTTGCCACTGTGCATTTCTATAACTGGCGGTTGTTGCAAGCGCTACTATTACAACAGCAAACGTTCCTAACGCCACCTTTAGCTGTTGTGGTTTCTTAACAAAAATAAAAACACTTGAAACTAAGGCTATCAACAAGCCAACATTCGGAATATAAGTACGGTGCTCTACAATAATGTCTTTAATCGGAATAATGCTAGATTCAACGCCATGAGCAATAAAGTAAAACAGTACACCAAACAGCAATAGCGGATTTTTTGTTCTAAATCGATAGGCAACTGCAAGTAATCCAATTAAAAAGCATAAACTTAAAAGATTATATAAAGTGCTAAAGTCGCTTGGAACATAGCCATATTCTAATCTTAGCGGAAATGGGAAGAACACCTTGCCAATATAAATCGCCAGTACAGAAAATTGTGAAAACAAATATTCTAAGCGTGTAAAGCGCCCGGTTTCAGTAGTTAGTTGGTCAAGCTTAGTTAGGTACGGCGCAAATAAGTCAAACTGCCATATTACGAGCGCCGCAACAACAGCAAGAATGCCAATATAAACAAGCCATTTAGCCAATCGCTTACTAGCAAATAAGTAAATCTCAATTAACACCAACACGCCAACTAAAGTGACCGCATTTTGTTTGGTTAAAAATGCCAATAGCGTGGTGGCAATACATGTAATTAGCCACAGACCGGCAATGGACAAACTTGCTGACACACGTGTTTTGACATAGCAAATTAAGCTCAGTAAATAAAACGTCAGAGCCAATGACGCAAAGCGCTGAACTAAATAGGTGACAGCTTGAGTATGCAATGGATGCACAGCAAAAATAAATGCTACTAGCAGCGCAATGTAGCCTTGGTACTTTGCTAACGGATGCTGTTTTAGTATTGGCGTAATAAATAACACCTTAACAAACACAAAAACAAGTACGGCGTTGATAATATGAATAATGATATTGGTCGCGTGTAACGCGATTAATGAGTCGAACCCAAATTGAAAATTAGCCCAAAAGCTCAATACTCCGACCGGCCTTTGAAATCCAAAAATATCACCAACAGATCCTTCTCTTAAAAAATTATTATCGCGAATATGATAAAAGTCATCTAAGTAAAACGGTACACTAAATGCGTTTGAATAAGCAGCAAGAGTAATAACCACTAAACCAAGCAACCAGAAAAAACTATTTAAACTATTATTTTTAATCACAATTCCCTTCTTAATTAAATTTGTTATTAGTTTTAAATTTACTTTTGTTCTCCAACAGGTTGTTGACTCTTATTTTGCATCCACACTAAGTCTGAAATCCCTCCCGTAGGTTTAAAAGCGGTTGGAGCCTCAAGTAAAATTTTTCTAATTTTATCATGTTCAAAATTATGACAAGCATCGTCAAGTTGTGTTAACAAAGGAAGTAATTTATTCCATTGCAAGAAAGACTCCAGCGCAGTCATAATTCTAGGATGGCAAGTACCACTGACATTATCGCCAATCAGTAATTCCTCATACAATTTCTCTCCAGGCCTTAAGCCAGTGCATTGTATTTCAATATCACCGTACGGTTTGTCTTCATCTTTTAGTGCTAAGCCTGATAGGTGAATCATTTGTTTAGCAAGATCAATTATCTTAACTGACTCGCCCATATCTAATACAAATACATCGCCTCCTTGCCCCATTGCGCCAGCTTGAATAACCAACTGAGCAGCCTCTGGAATTGTCATAAAGTATCTAGTTATTTCAGGATGTGTTAACGTAATTGGCCCACCTTTAGCTATTTGAGACCGAAACAAGGGAACAACTGAACCTGATGAACCTAATACATTACCAAATCGTACCATACAAAATTGTGTTTTAACTTGCGTCTCTGAGAGTGCTTGTAATACTAATTCAGCTAAACGCTTAGTAGCCCCCATTACATTTGTAGGTCTTACGGCTTTGTCTGTAGAAACCAGAACCATTGTCTCTACATTCGCCTCTATTGCAGCCTCGGCAGTATACAATGTGCCAAACACATTATTTCTCACACCTTCAACAACGTTATATTCAACCATTGGTACATGCTTGTATGCCGCTGCATGATACAAAGTTTGTACTTTGAATGACTTAAGTACCGTAGTTAAGCGTGATTTCCGTTGCACCGAACCAAGCAACGGTGTAATAGTTAATTTTAAGCCTAATTTTTTAACTGTCTCTTTTAACTCTTTATCTATCGCATATAGCGCATATTCTGATAACTCATAAAGAATCAGCTGTTTAGGCTTTTGATGGGCGATCTGACGGCATAACTCCGATCCAATAGATCCTCCCGCACCCGTTACCATAACCACTTTACCAACAATATTCTTAGCCATTAATTCAGGGGTTGGGTCTACAGGAGCCCTACCTAATAAATCATCTGGCGTAATATCATCAACATCCGTAATTTTATTCTTTCCAGCAAGCATTTCTGGAACACTTGGTACACTCATTACCTTTATTGCAAGGGGCTCTAACCCCTTTAAAATCTTTTTTCTACGGTCAAGCGATGCGCTGGGCATCGCTAGTAATAGCTTCCTTGCGCCCCAAGTATCGATTACATCTTGCAGGCCTGTGCTATGAAAACAATTGATCCCAAGTATCTTTGTCTTATCTTTATTTTTATCATCATCAACAAAAGCAACAGGGTGCATTTCATTGCCGTTTTGTAGTGCGTTAGCGAGCTGTCGTCCAGCAGAGCCTGCTCCATAAATAATAATAGGCTCTTTTCGTCTCACTTGGAGGTGACCGAGAACAGCTCTTACTGAAATACGTGCTCCGCCAATTGTGACTAAAAGGAAGTTTGTAAATAGAAACGGTACGCTTCTGTGTAGGCTAATATGTAGCATAAAAGACACTACCACCAAAGACAGTGTGGCTATGATGGTACCGAATAAAATTGCACCTAACGCTTGTGAGCTAACGTAGCGTAATACAGCACGATACAAACCCAACTTTATAAATCCGAGTAAAGCTATCGGCAAAAATAAGCAAAGTAAAAGCCAATATGATTTATTTAGCAATACGCCGATATCATCCTGAATCAGAATAATTGATAGCCAAAATGAGATGGTAACTAAAAGAGTATCAATAAAAAGTGTAATCGCTCGTTTGGATTTTCGCGATAACTGAAGGAAGAAGCTTATCAGGCTATTCATAATTTACACAGACGATTAAATTAATGGATTATAACACTGCTCTGTATCTTTAAAAACGAAAATAAAAAAAGAGCACCTAAGTGCTCTTTTTATTAACAAATAATTCTAATAAAGAATTATTGCCATTGACGCTTGTCACCACCAACTAGTGTACCTTCACAAGTATCTGGGCTTACGCCACCAGTAGTTGCATCTGTACAGCTAAGCTTGATTGTGCCACCAGTGTTGTTAGTTTTGTAAAGTACTGGCGTATCAGCACGACCTACAGGGTCTTTGTTTTGCGCTGCAGCGTGTACTTTATTTTGTGGTGCGTTAACTAGGTAAGTTAACTCGATGTGCCAGTTCATAGCCATATCTAGCTCAAGAAGCTCAGCAATTTGGTCGCCAGTTTGAGTGAAGTGACCTTCACCTGGAACTGTACCAAGAAGAACGTTCTTGATAGTGCGAGGCTGTTCATCTTTAAGAACGCCTTGACCAAGACCAGCTGGAGCAACTACAGCATCAACAAATACATCACCTTCTTGAGCGAATTCGTTTACGATCTTAACTGTAGAACCGTAACCAGTAGTTGTGTTGATTGAGTAGATGTATGGGATCTTGAACTGTGCACCGTTTACAGGCCATACGTGAGTAGCACCGTTTTCAGCAACAGAGTTACCGTCAACATAAGTACCAGTTTCAGCGTATACTACTGGAACGTCGAAATCACCAGCAGAAGTCTTAAGTTCAACACCTGAAGCAACCCAGTCACTTGGGTTTTCTTTGTTTTGCTCTAGGAAGTTTTTACCGTCTACTTCGATAACGAAAGGCGTTACGTTGTAGTTGTAAGAACCAGTGTATAGACCAAGAGTGTTAAGTGCTGTAGAAGCTAGGTCGAAATCATCAGAACCAGATGCTTTAGATAAACCAGTACCACCTAAAGTGATTGATTTAACACCTTTAATTGATTCGCCATCTTTACGTGCGAAGTCCATTGAAAGTGTATCAGTTGGGCTTAGTTCAACACCGTAGTCAGCTTTGTTTTGAAGCTGTAGTAAAGCAGTTGAAGTAAGGTTATTAACACCAACTTCGTCAGCAGCATCATCGTGGATGAACGATAAACGGTCAGCTTCTACGTTGATAGTAGTAGTAGCTTGGTCGATAACGTTTAGTGCAAAACCATCAACGATTTCAGCAACTGCGACTTGTTCGTTGTTAGCTAAAGCATTAAGTACGATACCTGACGTGTTCTTTACTTCTGTTACTTCTGCGCGGATGAAATCACCAACTTGTGAACCTTCTTCAGCAGAAACTTTAACAGGGTTGTACTCACCGTCATTTACACCAGGGCTAGCTAGGAAAATCTGCGTGTGAGCAGGGATCGCATCAGCTTGCTGGAACGGGTCTTTAGAGTAGTCTTCACCAGCAATCCAACCTGGAGTAGATGGAACAACACCGTGAGTGCTAACTTCTGAGTTATCAGCTAGTACAAAGTGTAAACCAGCTAGTTCTGGACGGTTAGTGTCAACCTGAACAGTGATTGAATCAACAACATTGCGCTCTGCATTTAGGTTGTAATCGATTACAGAACCAATAGTTACAAAGTCACCAGCAACATAAGTGCCGGTAGTACCTGGATCAGCTACTTGAGCTACAAATACTAGGTTAGGAGCAGTTGCTGGATCTAAACCACCAGCAGCGCCAGAGAACTGAATAGTAAACGTACCTTCGTTCGGAACCGTTACGTCTGCAGTGTATGCAATTGAAACGTCTGTACGAACTGAACCTGGGAAGTCAGTACCAGCAGGAGTGTTGTTTTCACCCGCATCGTAATCAACAACTAGGTTTTCTTTCTTACCATCGTTATCATCTTTTACGTAGATTTTATCGATAGTTACGTGATCTGAAGCACCAGTTACAACTAAGCTTGTGCCAGAACCTGTAGAGTAACGAATACCGTACACTACGCCGTTATCGAAAGTACCAGTGCTAGCCTGTGGACCAGTTTGAATACCTGATTTACCACCGTAAGTTACTAACGTAGCAGCTGCATTAGCTGCGATTGGTGACGCTAGAGCACCTGTGACCGCTAGCGCAACCAGACCTTTGTTTAAGTTCATTAAGTTTCTCCTTTTTGAACTGATTTTTTGGTATACCAATTATAAAGGTTGTATTAAATCACAGGTTAACAAGATGTCAATCAAAAAAGACTTCTCCGACCTGCTTATTTAAATTTTACTACCTAATTTATTGTAATTATTATCTGACTTCTATCAGCATGCTATTTTATATAGCTAAACACGCTAAATTTCAAGCCAAATTTAAATTATTAACGATATAATCTAAGTGTTAACAAACTTTATTATTAACTAATTTAGATATCCATTCTAAACCACTACAAACGCAAAGCAAAATTAATTAAGTTTTTCAGGTACTGACATATTTTGATATTCAGTAGAAAATACTTCAATTACGTCATCAATATCTTGCTGTTTTGTAATAATTCGAGGTGTAATCATCACAATTAATTCAACTCTATTTTTTCGTTGATTACTGTTTTTAAACAAGTTCCCTAAAATAGGAATATCAGCTAAAAACGGCACACCTGAACTACCGCTCGAAGTATTTTCGCTTATTAAACCACCAAGTACAACTGTTTTTCCGTTTAATGCTAATAGTTCAGTATTAAATGATCTATTCAAAATAATAGGCGAGTCAATCGTTGAACTTTTGTTTTCACCGGCCTCAGAAACGCTCTGAGACAAAGAAAGCGATACAACACCTTTTGCGTTAATTGTAGGCGTTACTTGTAAAGAGACACCTGTGGATCTGTATTGTACTGTTTGTAGTACTTTATCAGAGCTTTCAACCTCAGACACCGATTGTGTTATAACAGGTACCTCAGTACCTACATTCATCGATGCAGCCTTACCATCTCTCACTAACAAGCGAGGGCGAGAAACAATGTTTACTTTAGAGTTCGACTCAAGAAAACTAAGGGTGGCATTAAAATCTAAGCCACTAATAACGTAACTTAAACCATCTGCAAGACTAAGCACGGAACTACTCTTATCTCTGACATTACTACTATTAAGAGTCCAATTAATGCCTTTACTGAAGTTTCCTTCCAACGTAACCTCAGCTACCGCGGCTTCAATTAATACTTGCCCAGGCATAACGTCTAACTGATTAATCAACTCTAGCACTTCATGGTACTTTGAAGGTGTTGCATAAAACACAAGTGCATTTTGAATTTCATCAACCGCCATTGATAAATCTTTAATTTCAACTTCTGCAGAACCAGCAGTCGAACTATCACTGCTCGATGATCTCCCCGTTTTTTTTGCATCCTTGTTAAGCCCAAACAAGGTACCTAAACTCTGCCCCATATCGACCGCACTTACATTGCGAGGAAAGTAGGTAAAATAGCGTTTTCCATCTGAAGTGCTTGGAATATCTAACTTTGATGCCCAGTACATTACTCGTTCAAAAACAGGTTCCGAAGCCGAATGAATAAGTACAGAACGTTGCCTCGCCATAGGTGTTATTGCCACAGTTCCTTCTTGATTGCCATTAGTAACAATCTGAACACCCTCAATTTTAAAAACTTCTTCAAGTTGTTCTTTAAACTCTTGCGGTGAAATATAAACCAGATCAATGATTCCTATATGACGCCCTTTTGCTGAAGGCCTGTCAAACGCATTGATTATTTTAATGACCTGTAATATTTGCTCTCTAGAGCCTGAAATTAATACCGCGTTTCTTTCTTTCATATAGTTTAACTTCGCGGTCGTTAATTGTGTTGCAACACGGGATAGTGAACGCCAATCGGCAAAATATAATGGTGCGATATGTAATATATCACCGGTTACTTCAGGTACATCAACAGCGGCTCGGCCAACCCCTAAATTAAACCCCTTTTTTTGGTTCGGTGAATGCGCTACAAAGAAATAAACGTCATTTTTAACATCAAATGAAATATTATTTTGCAGTAACAAATCTTGGGCCAACTGGAACAATCTCGACTTCGCCATTGGTTTATCAATGTTGAGGGTTGCATTTCTACCTGAATTTTTAACACTCATATCAAGCGCATAATCTAAACTAAGTAACTCGCCAAACACAGTGTGTATAAATTCCGCAACTGGTAGTGAGTTAGCTTTTATTGTAACAGGAGTATTATCAAACTTTGGTGAATTGACCTTTTTAACATCGGGCGGAGTAACACCTGCACCTGGTACTGTATTTAATTCACTTAGTTTAGTTTCAGGCTCGTCCGAAGAGCGTAATTCTTCTTTATCAGCTGTATCAACGCTGTTTGTTGCCATTGGCGATTTTTGTACCTGATAAGGTTCATCTGTCGCAACGCAACCTGAAAGCGCCAATAAAACAGCTAAAGATATAACTTTCTGACTTGAAAGACCTAAACTCTTCATTTTTTAAACATCCTAAATATTTTTTTATTACCTTGCTTTTCGAAAGTCACCTTTGTTGCATCAACTGACACTAACGAATGCCCAAGCAAAACACCACCCAACGTTAATTTAATTGACGGACCTTCGTTAGTCTGCGCAACTATTACATAAGGCGTTGGACTTGTGTAAATGGCTCTAATTACTGGGTTAAACGGAGGTTCTTTAACGACTTCCTCGGTTATTGCTACTTCGGGTTCTTGAGGTGCTTCTGGCTCTATGAAGCCAAACAAGTGTTCATTAAATGTTGGTTGCTCATGGCTCTTATGTGCAAAAACCTCGATATTTGCAATATTAAGCTCCCACTCTTTCTCATTACTATGTGACACAAAGACCCTCAATACAAAATCAAGCGCAAAAAGTAGCAACAATGCAAATGCTATAACTCTGTTCACGAAGTTGCCTCATCTGGTTTTAATAAAAAATAGTGGACCCGTATTCTCATTGTTGTGTATGACGTACTTCGTACCGAACGAACAGACACTTCCTGAACAACGGCGAGAGGTTGTTGCTGTTCCATCCAGAATAAAAATTCTTGTAATTGTTTAGCATAGCCCTGAAACTCAAATCTGAACTCAAGCGTACGGTAAAGTTCATTTTCAACGAGTTCAGTACTACCTTTTGAAACAAGCTCCATATTTCTATCTTTTACAGCCTGCTCAATTTTTTTTGTCAACTGTATTTGTGCTTGTGAACTAGTAATGTCTTTAAAAAAGTAAGGGGATAAACGTGCTGCACTATCTTTTGTGTCAGTTAACGCTTGTTGAATTGCTTTTTTATTTTTTTCAATCTCAACTTCATCACGAAGTTGTAATGAATAAAAATCAATGTTTTCTTTAATTTCAGCCTGCCACTCAACAATAGGAACAACAATAAATTTAATCAAAAGTAAAACAATACAAAAACCAAATAGCTTTAACTGTTTAACTGAAATGCTTAATTTTGAAGCTAAATCTTCACTACCTAAGCTTAATAACTTCATTTAGTTCACCACATTAAAACTAATTGAGAAAAGGTCCTGCTCACCTATACGGCGAACAGGAGTGCGGTATTCAACATTTTTCAACTGCTCATGTTCAGCTAATGCTTGAAATAGCTCTGTCGCACTTTTGGCACTCCCTCTAATACCTATGTCATCATTATTAATAACAATCGAGGTTAGTTCATAATCAGTAGATAACGGCAGTGCTGAAAACGCTTTATACTTTTCACGGTAATCTTTAAATGGAGCACTCAATAACGATACTTTATTTTCGAGCTCTTTTAACTCACCGCGTTGCTTTTTTACTGATGTAATCAATTCTTTATTTTTTTCAAATTCTCTAGAAACTTTTGCATCAACTAGATAAAGGTATGCGGAAGACACCATTAGATATAAGGTAACTGCTGCAGTCACATTAAGAAGGTTACCTACAGTTATTTTCGGTTTATTGCGCTCGGAAAACTTAAATTTATTTAGATATGGCGCAAACTTTCGCCAATCAAGGTGCATTAAAAGCGTTTGATTGAACGTATTTTTGCTTAGGGTTACCTGTTCGTAGTCAGCACAAGCAATATTGATTAACGGGTTATTATACTGAGCGTATCGTAAAGCGTAATTCACATCCCAGATAAATGTCTCACCTTCAACATCTAATACTTGCTTTTCTTTAATGAAGTTAGCAGCAATTACACGCTCTGGTAGAACTAGTCCACCCGACTTCATAGAATCGCGTAACGTATTAACTATGCCGTTTTGAATGAAACAAAAAGTAACAAAATACCCGTTATTGACTTTATTTGTGACTAACCAATATTGATAATCATTAAATGGCTTATTTTGCTCAGCGAAGTACTTAGCAGCTTCAGTCAACTCTTTATACTTTTTAACTTTAAAAAAGGAGTTTATTTCTACAATATATTGACTGCCAACTAAAACCAACGCGACTTGTTTAACCTGCTCTGCAGCATTGCCCGTTTTTAAATGCGTTAATTTGTTATCACGAAAAACATACGTACGTGAGTTAATAAAGTTCTTTATGTAATCTTTAAACAACGTGAAGCCTACCGCCTTACTCAGACCAATGCCAGTACTGGATAATTGGTCTTGGGTTATACCCTAATCTATGACTGATCACAACATTTCTCTTTGTGAGCACTTGACCAAGCTTATACTCAAGTTTTATTTCAATAACATCGGAAATATTGTACTGATATGCACCTATTTGCGAAGAATTTTGGTTATAGACTTCGCTTATTTTTTTATCACCCTGTTGCTCTCTAAGTGCGATTAGCGTTTCCTTTCTGTCATCAACAAGTGTGCTTGCCATAATCAATTCTTTGCTTGCAAACAATGGGCTAAATCCACCATCACCAGTCAAAATTAAGTTATTATACAAAATGTCGCGCTGCTGTTTTGGAAAACCGCATACCGCTTCGAGTTCCCCTACCGTTTGCATCTTGCCATTACGAGGCGGTAGCATCTCGTTTTGGATATACCAATCCTCTTCCCCACCATTCATTCGCTTTAATGAATCTCCATCCTGCCAATCCTCAATACAATCGAGGAAATGCCTTATTTGAGGTGCTTCAACACCTTGTTGAGCTAAAAACCGACTAAGCATACCTTTATCTAAACCGCCAAGGCTTAGCTTTCCCTGTGTGTCTTGAATTGTAATAGTTAAGCCTTGTAGGGGTGAAAATGCCTGTCCTCTATAATTCCATTGTTCAAAGCCACTTTTATCTATATATTCACTTGTTAAGTGGGTGAAATAAACTTCATCAATGAGTGAGTCAACTTCAATCTCAGCCTTCACCTTGTTTTTTATATTTTCCATTAAATTCAAATGCGCATTGGTTTGCGACAGAAAATAACTTACTACCCATGCCAGAATAGTAAAAACGAGTAAAACAGATATTAACGCAATACCTTGGCTACTTTTATATATTGATCGTTGAGCCATACCCTTCCAAGTATTTCATTCTGTTTTCTATCACTGTTAAAAAAGACCACTCTGTTTTTTGCTCACCTTCAAATTGCAATTTTATAGCTTCAGGTAATAGGTGATCCAGCTCTGACCCTGCTTTAAATGTTTCTGCAAAACCTCTAGTTAAATCAAACTCTTGTTTTTCTCTGCTCGAGGTAGCTAAAGCAACGTTAAACACCACTGAAGTAAAAGGCAGTTTATACGATTGCTGCCGACAATTTTCCGTAACTAAAAAATTCTGTTCAAGACTTAAAGGTAGAAACTCTGCTATAGGGCATTCTGTTACTTCGATAAAAACCTGGCTATCAACGTTTTTCGCCGCCATTTGTATTGCAACCTCTGTTTTGTCATCGAAAAAGAATGAACTCAATGATACAAAGCGCAAAACGTTGTCTCTGTTATACAAATACAATTCTTTAGGCTTAGTGGGGTCTGGTTTAACATAGTAATCAAGCATGGAGCGAACCGATGCTCTTAGCTTTAACTTCAATTCAACAACTTGTTCAACCTCAAAAAAGCGCGAACTGGACTTATTTGTTGCTGCGATAAACACACTCATTGATTGATAAGCTAACCCTAACAACAACGTTAGTACAGTGACTGTTACTAATGTTTCTATTAGCGTAAAGCCTTTTGAATTTCTACGCATAACTAAAGGTCAATTCCCGTATCATAAAAGAGTAAGTTGTAGGTCAGCACTTTAATTTTTATTGTGTCAATTTCACGCCCATCAGCTGAACAAGAAATCTCTATCGTATTTAAATAATATGTTTCTCCTGACTCTGCAACCGCGCCAGTTTCAACATTGTGAACTTTACGCTTACTTGCGGTTCGCTCAATTAAATTCCAACGACAATGCAAACCAGACACATCTACAGCACCGGTTTCTTCACCTCGCTTAAAACGCGCCCTAACAAAGTCAGCAGCTTCGCTCAAATTAGAGTAAAGCAATGCTTGACGGGCAAATCTTGCATCGCTATTAACGTAATTAGCGTAAACAACATTCGCCAATGCAATTGCCATAGATAAAATAGATATCGCAACAAGTAATTCTATTAATGAAAAGCCTAGTTTTTTGTTGTACATTCAGAAAAAACTACCTCTAAACTTTCTTTTGGTTCTTTAATTTTTATTGTACAACGCTCTGGATAGCCTTTTGCATTTATGATTAACGACTGTTTATCAAACAGGAGCTTTTCAAATCGCTTCGCCTGCAGCGGTTCACCATTGGAGTATACTTGTAAGTTATGTTGTTGAGCTTTAACCTCAACTGCGGCACCGGTCCATTTTGCATGCTTTTGTAGACGCTTAAACAATAGATAAAGTTCTTTTTTTTCAAACTTAATTTCGTTTTTTTCTAAGCGATCTATTGTCAGCGGCGCAACCAATGAAATTGATGCTGACAAGATAATTAGTACAACTAACATCTCAGGTAGTGAGATCCCTTTTTGCCAGCCCACGCTATAGACCTACATCTTGAGCGCTCATAATACTTAACATCATAATTATGACGATGCCACCAACTATCACCCCCATTATTAGAATTAATAACGGCTCCAGTAGTTTTAGTAGCGAGGCTAAACGAGTGTCAAACTCAAAGCTTTTACGTTGTTGAATCTCAGTAAAGGCTTTTGTTAACTCCCCCGTTTCTTCACCCACATCAATAAAACCGATTTCCATTGATGAAAATAATGATGCTTCTTCCATTGAACCAGCTAATGGCTCACCAGATTGGATACGTCGTTTAATTTCATGCAATTTTGACTTAACATCCTCATCAGGCAGGGTGTTTGCAGATAGTTCAACGGCGTCAGTTAATGATAACCCAGCTCTGAGTGTTGCCATCATTGCCGATGAAAACCTTAACTGCATAGTTAAAAATTGCATGGAGTTTATAATTGGCAAGCTGCGAAACACTCGCCAAAGACTTGCTCTAAACGCTTTTATTTCTTTCGCCTGTGAAAAAATAGTAAACATCGTCATCACTACAAAAGCGGCTAAACTTATAATGCCGGCAGTGCTACGAACAAACTCAGAAGCAGTCATTAATGCAACGGTGTACCCTGGGAGATCTTTAACTTGTTCTAACATTCCCGATAATTGTGGCACTACAGAAACTAGAATAAACAAAACGGAAATAACACAAATCGCGACGATAATAAGTGGATAGATAGCAGCTTGCTTAATCTGCGATGCAATCTTCTGTTGGAATTTTAGCTGTTCACTTAAGTCAACTAACACATCGTCCAACCGCCCTGTGCTCTCACCGATTTTGACAAGGTTAATAACTAATGAATCAAAATATTCCGGATGTTTAGCAAGTGTGTTCGCAAATGTTTCACCACCTCTAACATCTTTTTGCAGCACACTGATCAAAGACTTTAATGAGGCTGTATCTGCTGATTTACTAAGCAGTGTGAGTGCTTTATCTAAATTAATGCCACTTGAAAGTAAGCTTGCTAAATTAGTAATAAAGGTTTCAATAGTGGCTTTAGATACGCCGTCGCCGCGTAACAGCTCGACAACGCTTTTACTTGCCTTTTTAATAGTCAGTGGAGTGAATTTAGATTCACTCAGTTGTTCTAGAATTTCTGACTCATGGTGCGCATACATCTCTTTTTCGATCTTGCCACCATTGCCATCTAAATATGTAACTTTAAAACGTTCCATCAGCCAGCAACCCTAATCACTTCCTCGATTGTTGTCTGCCCTGAAACTACTTTAATCAAGCCATCTTGATAAAGCGTTCTTAAACCACTTTGCTGCATATAATCAGTGGCTTTTAAAGTGAACGAAGCATTCTTATCAAGCGCTTTAATACTGTTATTGTTTGGTAAATATTCGATTAAAGCTAAACGGCCACTGTAGCCACTTTCATTACAATGCGAGCAACCGACAGCGCGTTTAATTGTAATATCCGTTCTTCCCAGACTTTGAACTACCTGCTCAAGGTTGGCTTTACGGATGATCTCTGTCGCGTTAGGGTCGTCTTCACAACAATGTGGACATAGTTTTCTGACAAGACGTTGTGCAATGATTGAGATCACAGAAGCATTTAACAGAAATTCATCAACACCAAGGTCTATAAGTCGGATATACGCACTTGGCGTATCATTAGTGTGTACGGTACTAAACACTAAGTGACCGGTTAGTGACGATTGCATTGCAATGCGCGCTGTTTCGGCGTCACGTATTTCACCGACCATGATGACGTCTGGATCTTGACGAACAATGCTGCGCAAGCCCGCAGCAAAGTCAAAACCGATATCGCCATTCACCTGAATTTGGTTTATACCCTCAAGTTCGTATTCTACAGGATCTTCAAGTGTGATGATTTTTTCGTGACTACTGTTTAACTGCTGTAAGAAAGAATAAAGCGTGGTTGTTTTACCTGAACCCGTTGGGCCAGTCATCAAAATTACACCGGCCGTTTTTTTCAGATCTTCGTTTATAAGATCAATGGTATCTTTTTCAAAACCTAATTGAGTCATATCAAAACGCAGCGAGCCTTTAACTAGGAATCGCATTACCACGCTTTCGCCATTATTGAGCGGCAACACCGAGGCTCGAATATCAATACTACGCCCATGCAAAGCGATTTTACCGTCTTGTGGGCGACGCTTTTCCGCAATATCCATCGCAGCTAAAATTTTAATACGTGATACAACAGGAAGTAACAGTGAGTGAGGAATGTCATCTAATTTTTGTAAAATGCCGTCAACACGAACGCGCACTCTACCGCCTGACTCAACTGGCTCAATATGCATATCTGATGCACCCGCATCTAGCGCCCTGTTAATAAGTGTATTTACTAAGTTAACTACAGGGGCTTCAAGAGCCATAGCTCTTAATTTTTCTACTTCAACGACATTTGACATTGCCTGTTGGCGGTTTTGCTCAAAGATCCCCAAAACGCGCTGCAATAAAGATTCAGGCGCAAGAACAACCTTATATTTTAAACCGCTGTAGCTTAGATAGTTTGACGCTTCTAGATTAAATGGCTTGTTAGTAACAATAGTTAAGTACTCGTCAACCCCCAATGGTAACCAGCTAAATTTAGAGAGAAACTTCCAATTTAAATTTAACTTTAGCGCTTCATTGATTTTTGATTCATCAATATAGAAACCCGCTTTTTCATAACGAATGCACTCTAACTGATTTTTTTCTGCCAAAAATTCTAACAGTTCATCTTCTGAGCGACCTGACATTGATAGTAAAGCCGTTTCTAAATCAGATTGATGCCCCTGCAAAAACTCGTCTAAATCATGCTGGCTAATCTGGTTTTTGTCAGCTTTGCCATGATTTATAAATTCTAGTAACTGACTCATTGATAAACGATATCCGAATCAAGTTCTTCACCACCTTGCTTTCCGTCACGACCCAAACTCATTAGTGTATATGAATTACCTTGTTGTTGATAAAAATAAGGGTTATCCCAAGGATCTAGCGGTACATCTTTAGGTAAATAAGGACCATCCCAACGCGGGCCTGAAGATTTTCTTAATCCTTCTAAAGACTCTGGAAAAGCGTCATTGTCTAAGCGATAAGTATCGATGGCGGTGGCAAGTAGCTGCATTTGCGCTTGTGCAGTTTTTACTTTAGATGAATCAACTTTACCAAACATGGCAGGACCAACTAGAGACGCCAGCAAACCAATAATAATCATTACTATCAATAACTCAACTAACGAGAAGCCTTTATTGTACGATCTCACTTCAAAATTCCTCTAATTTCTATTTGTTCAAATTTATAACTTTTTGACCAGCTCACGGGCTGGACTTCCGATATAAACAGTATTACTTTTTGTATCGCGGTTTACTAAACTGTTGGCGCCAATTGTTGTGTACTCTTTTACCGTTTTACCTGGAAATAACACCGCTTTTGCGCCCAGCCACGCACACCTTTCAAGTACGCTATTACCAAGCATTACAGATGACGGCGATGCATGGCTATACGCCCCAACTTTACATTCATGTTCAATAATTGCGCCGGTATTAATGATCGCACCACACGCAACTTTCGCAAATGGGTTAACTATCGCCCCCTGCGCAATAAAAACACCACTTTCTATCGTTGCATTATCACTCACGATAGCGCTTGGGTGCTGTAGGGTAACTAAATTACCATTACAGTTCAAAATAAGCTCAGTAATATTTTGCCTTGTTTTGTTACAACCTATTGCAACAAAGAAATGGCTTTGTTTCTTTAATTCAGGGATAGTATCAACCGTGCTTTCAATGGTCCACTTTTCAATTAGCCCATTCATTTCACTTTTTCGATCATCTAAAAATACAACTGAATAGCCTAGTAATTCTGCAGTTTCAGCACATTGCAAACCATGACCACCTGCTCCGACAACATAAAGCTTCACTTGGTTCCCTTAAATTTTTCTGCCGTTACATGCTGCGCCTGAGAAATTCCGTCCTTTTTAATTACTTTGAAAAAGGTCATAAACAAAATTTTGATATCTAACAAGATACTTTGATTCTCAACATACCACACATCAAGGTCAAACTTTTGCTCCCAACTTACGCTGTTACGGCCATTTACTTGAGCCCACCCAGTAATGCCAGGTCTAACTTCATGGCGACGAGCTTGCTGCTGGTTATATAGCGGTAAGTATTCAACAAGTAGTGGTCTTGGCCCAACTAAGCTCATATCCCCCTTAAGAATATTCACCAATTCTGGCAATTCATCTAGCGAAGAGGCACGCAGCGCTTTGCCAAATTTTGTTAGTCTAACCTCATCAGGCAACAGGTTGCCGTGTTGGTCTCGCTCATTACTCATTGAGCGAAACTTATACATTTTGAAAATTTTGCCATTTAAACCTGGGCGGTCCTGACTAAATAAAATAGGCCCACCCAGATTGATACGAATAAGTAACGCCACAACCAACAAGACCGGTAATAGTAAGATTAATAAGGTCAACGCGACGAATATATCAAATAAACGCTTTAACATTATTTACTCGCACTTTGACAAACATCAGAAATGATTTCGCAAGACTGAATGATTTCGGCTGCACTTAGCGTAGGGTGCACTAAAAACATCAAGCTAGTTTCTCCCACTTTTTTAGCCGTTTTAAGCGGTGCCTCAGGTTTAAAGTTCGTATTATCAAACGCTTTTTCTAGATACACTTCGGAGCAACTGCCCTGATAACAAGGCACCCCACGCGCATTTATTTCGTCAACAATTCGATCACGTGTCCAGCCTTGTGCTAACTCATCCTGATTTACATAGACATACAACTTGTATTGCGCATGATCAATATTTTCAGGGTATACAGGGACATCAATGCAGTTGATACCTTGTAGTGACGAAAGTATTGCTGCTGCATTGTTATTTCTTGCCGCAAACCACGCGTCCATTTTACGCAGTTGAATACGACCAATAACCGCCTGCATTTCAGTCATACGATAGTTGGTGCCAAAACTATTGTGCAACCATCTAAAACCTGGCGGATGCTCTTGGTTATAAACAGCATCAAAATCTTTGCCGTGATCTTTAAACGACCACATTTTTTGCCAAAGTGATTTGTCATTTGTTGTTACCATGCCACCTTCACCGCCTGTGGTCATGATTTTGTCCTGACAAAATGACCAACAGCCGATATCACCAATACTACCAACGGAACGCCCTTTGTATCTCGCACCGTGTGCTTGGGCGCAATCTTCGATTACTTTTAAATCATGCTCTTTGGCTAGCGCCAAAATCTCATCCATTTCACATGGCCAACCAGCCAAGTGCACAACGATAATCGCTTTCGTTTTTTTAGTAATTTTTTGTTTGATTGATGCAGCTGAAATATTACCGCTGGTTTGCTCAACATCTGCAAAAACAGGTATGCCACCCCAAGTAACAACGCTACTTGCTGTTGCTAAAAAGGTGCGAGGGGGAATAATCACCTCATCACCTGGCTGAATATCAATAGCTTTAAGCGCCAACTCTAACGCTGTCGTACCATTACTAACGGCTATCGCAAAGTCCGAATCGGAAAAGTGCGCAAACTCCTTTTCAAACTCTCGGCATTCATTACCCGTCCAATAATTTACTTTATTGGATAATAAAACATTTTTAACAGCGTTCGCTTCTTCTTCCGTAAATGAAGGCCAAGGACTAAATGACGTGTTTAGCATTTAAATCTCTACTACATACTATTCATAGTTTGCCATAATAACACAGCTTAAATAGCGAGATATACGATGGAAAGTGGTGAGTACCAGATAAATTATGATTTTATTTGAAAACTAGGTAGAATCAGGCTTTAAACTTTAAAACTCCACCCTCCTCGTGATCAAAAAAATTCTATTAGATATTTCAAAAATTGTTAATAGTACAGCGATTGCACAGCTTCTTCCTCTACTGGCGCTTCCTTTATTTTCTCGGCTTTATTCACCACACGATTTTGCTGATTTTGCAATTTATTTAGCAACCGCAGCTATCTCGTCTGTGCTATTTAGCCTGCGTGCTGAGGTTGCGCTATTGACTGCTAAAAAGAGCCAACGAGAGATTCGCGCAAACATCCAATTAATCACATTATTAGCACTGACTATGTTAATGATTCTTTGCGTCTTCTATGGTGCTTTTTCATTAATATTTCAAGCGAAACACTACCTTCTATTAGGCATTATTACTGGGTTATTTTGGGCTATTTTTAATACCTTTCAAAACTACTTAATATGGGCTGAGCAGATGAATAAATTAGGCTTTGTAATTGTTTTAAAGTCTCTTTTACTAGTCTCACTTACTATTGTATTAGCCAATATAAGTCATGCAGGACAAATTTGGGGATTCTTTCTTAGTCATTTATTTATTGCGCTCTATGCCTTGTATAAAATGAAACAATTTTTATCTAAATTTAGTAAGCGCAATGTACTTTATGCACTTAAAAAAAATGCGAATAACCTGAAGTATCTTGCCCCTCACACCCTGTATAATATGCTAACACTACAAACACCGATTTACATTCTCTCCGCATTTTATTCGGCTGCTAATGTTGGTTTGTATTCTATGGCTAACCGACTTGTAGGTACTCCTATTAGCTTTGTTACGGTAGCTACAAACAAAATATTACATAAACAATTCGCGACTCGTTTTAAACAAGGCGGCCACATTGAGCAGTGGCGTTTAGCCAAAAAAATCTTAGCTATCTTAGTCGCGTTTTTTTCTATTGGACTACTGATCTTCTTTATTTTTGGCAAGCAAATGATTACCTTACTTTTAGGTGAAAACTGGTCATCGACCTTTTATATAATTATCGCACTATCTCCCTGGTTTTTGTTTCGCACCATTGCAGGTGCATTTTCGTTTATTACCATTTTACGAAATAAACAAAAAATGGCACTGCTGTTTGAAATAGGCTACGGAATTATTTCATTAGGTACGATCACTATCTGCGGTTTTTTTGAGCTTAATTTTCTAAATAGTGTTCAATACTTTTCCGCTATTGGTAGTATTATTGTCGCTGTACAGCTCTATTGGTATCGCACATTAATTAAAAGGTCAAACTGTGAACGATAAAAAACACATTCTCGCTTTACCGGTCAATTATCCGAATCCAGCTAATTCAGTGGCAGGTACTTTTTTCCAGTCTCAAGTCAACTCCTTACGAGAGTTTGGCCATACCGTTGGTGTCGTTTCTTTTTGTTTATTACGTATTTCAGAGCTTAAACATATTTCATACATCGACCAGTTAGAAACCAATAATGAAATACAACTTTGCTTCCCTGCTGTGCCAAAGCTGCAATCGTTGAATCATAAAATTAGAACGCTACTCACAACACGCCTAATTAAGCGATACATTAAAGCCTGTGGTAAACCCGATGTGATCCATGTGCATGTTTATAGTGCGGCTGGTGCGGCCATTTGGGCGAAAGAAAAATATGGCATTCCATACGTGATTACAGAACACTACTCTCATTTTGCAAACAATCAAATTACGCCCTATTTTCACAAGGTAGCTCGCAGTGCCTTTAAAAATGCAAACGCCTGTCTAGCCGTGAGTAAATCATTATGTAACACGCTTGAAGAAATGTTTCACCTTAACTTTCAATGCATTCCCAATATTGTTGGCTCTGAGTTTCAAGTACTTAGCGTTGGCAAATCTGATTTTGGCAAGTTTATATTGAATGTAGCCAGCCTAGTACCGATAAAAAACCATGAGCGTTTAATTAACGCCTTCTCAATCGTTGCTAAATCAAACAATCACCTAAATTTGGTCATTGTTGGTGACGGACCATTACGGGAGCAACTAGGCAACCTCGTAAAGTCGCTATGCTTATCGGATAGAGTTTACTTTCTTGGAACGCAAAACAAAATTCAAATAGCTACGCTTATGAATCAAGCTGAATTATTTTGCCTAAGTAGCGATTATGAAACTTTTGGCGTGGTGTTAATTGAAGCACTGGCGTGCGGTCTTCCTGTAGTAGCTCCGAATGTGGGTGGAATACCAGAGATAATAAACTCTGATGAGCTAGGTATTCTCTGTAATCTATCTGAAAGCTCGATGGCAGAGTCAATAAAGATATGCCTTAAACGCTCAATTAACAAAAAGAACCTTATGCTATTAGCATCTTCAAAATACTCTCACAGCACAATATCAAAAGCATTAACTGAAACTTATTCGAATATAGAGTGAACAAATAGTGCTTCTTACAATAAAAGTAAGAAGCACTGCTCATACCTTACCGCAGGTATTGAATTAACTTATCTCTATTTTTGTTGAGTATTAACGTATCTAAACTGCCGTTTCCATCCATATCTCCCACTCGTATCAGTGAAAGGGGATGACATTGCTCACTAGGCCTTTCTTTGTTAAACACATTAACGGATGTCTGTTTAAAAATAATAGGACCTGTTTTGTCACAATATCTGTCAATCACAACATCAAAAAGATCGTTTCCATCCAGATCTTCAATATTATTTTCTGATATCTGTAAACAGTTTTGATAATGAATCAAGTCTAAACTATTTTTATCATCTACATTTTTTGCCCAACTGAGTTTATACTCTTCTTCAAGTTTACAAAACTCATTTAGCAATAAATCGTCTGCTCCATCTCCATTGACATCAGCTGAAGCTAACCAAGCAACATCTATCCCCCCACCAAGCCAAACACTTTGCTTTTCAAAAGATTCGATGGAATACT